>NZ_CP149994.1:0-316051 GCF_051307055.1 Dryocola sharpae
ATGCGCCCAAGCTGGGACAACCTCCCGGCGCCCGCTGCGCAGTCTTACCGGTCTAACGTTAACCTGAAGCACACCTTCGATAACTTCGTTGAAGGTAAGTCGAACCAGCTGGCTCGCGCGGCGGCACGCCAGGTGGCCGATAACCCAGGCGGCGCGTACAACCCTCTCTTCCTGTATGGCGGAACCGGCTTAGGTAAAACGCACCTGTTACACGCGGTGGGGAACGGCATTATCGCCCGTAAACCGAATGCTAAAGTGGTGTATATGCATTCTGAACGCTTCGTTCAGGATATGGTTAAGGCCCTGCAGAACAACGCGATTGAAGAGTTCAAGCGCTACTACCGCTCGGTTGATGCGCTGCTTATCGATGACATTCAGTTTTTTGCCAATAAAGAGCGCTCACAGGAAGAATTCTTCCATACCTTCAACGCCCTGCTGGAAGGTAACCAACAGATCATTCTTACCTCCGATCGTTATCCAAAAGAGATCAACGGCGTTGAGGATCGTCTGAAATCCCGCTTCGGCTGGGGGCTGACGGTTGCGATCGAACCACCAGAGTTAGAAACTCGCGTGGCGATCCTGATGAAAAAAGCCGACGAGAACGACATTCGCCTGCCGGGCGAAGTAGCTTTCTTTATTGCCAAGCGCCTTCGCTCCAACGTACGCGAGCTGGAAGGGGCACTGAACCGCGTTATTGCGAACGCCAACTTTACCGGACGTGCAATCACCATCGACTTCGTGCGTGAAGCGCTGCGCGATCTGCTGGCGCTGCAGGAGAAGCTTGTCACCATCGACAATATTCAGAAAACGGTGGCCGAGTATTATAAAATCAAGGTAGCCGACCTGCTTTCCAAACGTCGCTCCCGCTCCGTTGCCCGCCCGCGTCAGATGGCGATGGCGCTGGCGAAAGAGCTGACGAACCATAGCCTGCCGGAAATCGGCGATGCCTTTGGCGGTCGTGACCATACCACCGTGCTGCACGCCTGCCGTAAAATCGAGCAGCTGCGTGAAGAAAGCCACGACATCAAAGAAGATTTCTCCAACCTAATCAGAACATTATCTTCGTGACGCTATGAAATTTACCGTTGAACGTGAAACTTTATTAAAACCGCTGCAACAGGTGAGTGGCCCGCTGGGTGGCCGTCCTACGTTACCGATTCTCGGTAACCTGCTGCTGCAGGTCGCGGAGGGCGCGCTCTCTTTAACCGGGACCGATCTGGAAATGGAGATGGTCGCGCGCGTGGCGCTGGTACAGCCGCACGAGCCGGGCGCAACCACCGTGCCTGCCCGTAAATTTTTCGACATTTGCCGTGGCCTGCCGGAAGGGGCTGAAATCGCCGTACAGCTTGAGGGCGACCGCATGCTGGTGCGCTCCGGGCGCAGCCGTTTCTCGCTGTCCACCTTGCCGGCGACCGATTTCCCGAACCTGGACGACTGGCAGAGCGAAGTGGAATTCACGCTTCCCCAGGCGACCATGAAACGCCTGATCGAAGCCACGCAGTTTTCTATGGCGCACCAGGACGTACGTTATTACCTCAACGGCATGCTGTTTGAAACCGAAGGGGAAGAGCTGCGCACGGTTGCGACCGACGGCCACCGTCTTGCGGTCTGCTCAATGCCGGTTGGTCAGGCGCTGCCGAACCATTCGGTGATCGTGCCGCGTAAAGGCGTGATTGAGCTGATGCGTATGCTGGACGGCGGCGATACCCCGCTGCGCGTGCAAATCGGCAGCAATAACATCCGTGCGCACGTCGGCGATTTTATCTTTACTTCGAAGCTGGTCGATGGCCGGTTCCCGGATTACCGCCGCGTATTGCCGAAGAACCCGGATAAACATCTTGATGCCGGTTGCGATCTGCTCAAGCAGGCGTTTGCCCGTGCGGCGATCCTCTCCAACGAGAAGTTCCGCGGCGTGCGCCTGTATGTCAGCCAGAACCAGATAAAAATTACTGCTAACAACCCGGAGCAGGAAGAAGCAGAAGAAATTCTGGATGTCTCCTACGACGGCGCTGATTTGGAAATCGGCTTTAACGTCAGCTACGTGCTGGATGTGCTCAACGCGCTGAAGTGCGAAAACGTGCGCATTTTACTGACCGACTCCGTTTCCAGCGTGCAGATTGAAGATGCGGCTTCTCAGGCGGCTGCCTATGTTGTGATGCCAATGAGACTGTAGATGTCGCTCACCCGGCTGTTAATTAAAGATTTCCGTAATATTGAAAACGCAGATCTGGCGCTCTGTCCCGGCTTTAACTTCCTGGTTGGCGCCAACGGTAGCGGTAAAACCAGCGTGCTTGAGGCGATTTATACCCTCGGGCACGGCCGCGCTTTTCGCAGCGTGAAAATCGAGCGCGTTATTCGCCACGAGCAGGACGCTTTTGTGTTGCACGGGCGGTTGCAGGATGGCGAAAGGGAAACCTCCGTCGGCCTGACAAAAGATCGCGCGGGCGACAGCAAAGTACGCATCGACGGCAGCGATGGTCACAAAGTGGCGGAACTGGCGCTCTTGATGCCGATGCAGCTGATTACCCCCGAGGGGTTTACTTTGTTAGGCGGCGGCCCCAAATACCGTAGAGCTTTCCTCGACTGGGGCTGTTTTCATAACGAACCGGGCTTTTTTGTCGCCTGGAGCAACCTTAAACGCCTGCTTAAGCAACGCAACGCCGCGTTGCGCCAGGTGACACGCTACGCGCAGCTGCGCCCGTGGGATAAAGAACTTATTCCTCTGGCGGAACAAATCAGCCGCTGGCGCGCTGAATACAGCGCCGCCATTGCGGATGACATGGCCGATACCTGCGCACAATTTTTGCCGGAGTTTTCACTGAGCTTCTCCTTCCAGCGCGGCTGGGAAAAAGAGAGCGATTACGGTGAGGTACTGGAACGCAGCTTCGAACGCGATCGCATGCTGACCTATACCGCTCACGGCCCTCACAAAGCTGATTTTCGAATTCGTGCCGACGGCGCGCCCGTTGAGGACACCCTGTCTCGCGGACAGCTTAAGTTACTGATGTGCGCCTTAAGACTGGCGCAGGGTGAGTTTCTCACCCGACAGAACGGGCGGCGTTGCCTGTATCTGATAGATGATTTTGCCTCTGAACTGGATGATGCACGCCGTGGTCTGTTAGCCAGACGGTTAAAGGCCACGGAATCACAGGTTTTCGTCAGCGCGATAAGCGCTGAGCACGTGATGGATATGGCGGACAAAAATTCAAAGATGTTCGCCGTGGATCAGGGTAAAATAGCGGATTAACCCAAGAATAAATGAGCGAGAAACGTTGATGTCGAATTCTTATGACTCCTCCAGTATCAAAGTCCTTAAGGGGCTGGATGCGGTACGTAAGCGCCCGGGCATGTATATCGGCGATACGGACGACGGCACCGGTCTGCACCACATGGTATTTGAGGTCGTGGATAACGCTATCGACGAAGCGCTTGCTGGCCACTGTAAAGATATCGTTGTCACTATCCATGCCGATAATTCCGTTTCCGTAACGGATGATGGCCGTGGTATCCCTACCGGTATTCACCCGGAAGAGGGCGTATCTGCGGCCGAAGTCATCATGACCGTTCTGCACGCAGGCGGTAAATTCGATGACAACTCCTATAAAGTTTCCGGCGGCCTGCACGGCGTAGGCGTATCGGTCGTTAACGCCCTCTCCCAGAAGCTGGAGCTGCTGATTCGCCGCGAAGGCAAAATCCATCAGCAGACTTATATGCACGGCGTGCCGCAGGCGCCGCTGGCGGTGACCGGCGATACCGAGGTCACCGGCACCCAGGTGCGTTTCTGGCCAAGCCACGAAACCTTCACCAACGTCATCGAGTTTGAATACGATATTCTGGCAAAACGCCTGCGCGAGCTGTCGTTCCTGAACTCCGGCGTGTCTATCCGCCTGATCGACAAACGCGATGGCCGCCAGGATCACTTCCATTACGAAGGCGGTATCCGCGCGTTCGTTGAGTATCTCAACAAAAACAAAACCCCAATCCACCCGACCGTGTTCTATTTCAGCACTGAAAAAGACGGCATCGGCGTGGAAGTGGCGCTGCAGTGGAACGATGGTTTCCAGGAAAACATCTACTGCTTTACCAACAACATCCCGCAGCGCGACGGCGGTACTCACCTGGCCGGTTTCCGCGCGGCGATGACGCGTACCCTGAACGCGTACATGGATAAAGAAGGCTACAGCAAAAAAGCGAAGGTCAGCGCCACCGGCGACGACGCCCGTGAAGGTCTGATTGCCGTGGTTTCCGTCAAAGTGCCGGATCCGAAGTTCTCCTCGCAGACCAAAGACAAGCTGGTTTCCTCCGAGGTAAAATCCGCGGTTGAGCAGCAGATGAACGAACTGCTGGCTGAATACCTGCTGGAAAACCCATCCGATGCGAAAATCGTCGTGGGCAAAATTATTGATGCGGCCCGTGCCCGTGAAGCGGCGCGTCGCGCCCGTGAAATGACCCGCCGTAAAGGCGCGCTGGATCTGGCAGGCCTGCCGGGCAAGCTGGCGGACTGTCAGGAACGCGACCCGGCCCACTCCGAACTGTACCTGGTGGAAGGGGACTCCGCGGGCGGCTCTGCAAAACAGGGGCGTAACCGTAAGAACCAGGCGATCCTGCCGCTGAAAGGTAAAATTCTTAACGTTGAGAAAGCGCGCTTTGACAAAATGCTCGCCTCTCAGGAAGTGGCGACGCTTATCACCGCGCTGGGCTGCGGCATCGGCCGTGATGAGTACAACCCGGACAAGCTGCGCTACCACAGCATCATCATCATGACGGATGCGGACGTCGATGGCTCACACATCCGCACCCTGCTGCTGACCTTCTTCTACCGCCAGATGCCGGAAATCGTCGAGCGCGGCCACGTGTATATCGCCCAGCCGCCGCTCTACAAAGTGAAGAAAGGCAAGCAGGAGCAGTACATCAAAGATGACGAAGCGATGGATCAGTATCAGATCTCTATCGCCCTGGACGGCGCAACGCTGCACGCCAATGCCCATGCGCCCGCCCTGGCTGGCGAAGCGCTGGAAAAACTGGTGTCGGAATACAACGCTTCCCAGAAAATGATTGGCCGCATGGAGCGTCGCTATCCGCGCAACCTGCTGAACAACCTGGTCTATCATCCAACGCTTGCGGAGGCCGACCTGGCAGACGAAAGCAAAGTGGCCGGCTGGGTCTCCGCGCTGGTTACCCAGCTGAACGAAAAAGAGCAGCACGGCAGCACCTGGAACTCCATCGTGCGTGAAAACCGCGAGCTGAACGTTTTCGAGCCGGTCATCCGCGTGCGTACCCACGGCGTCGATACCGACTACCCGCTGGAGCACGAGTTTGTGGTAGGTGGCGAATACCGCCGTCTGTGCGCGCTTGGCGAGAAGCTGCGCGGTCTTATCGAAGAAGATGCGTTTATCGAACGTGGCGAACGTCGTCAGCCGATCGCCAGCTTCGAACAGGCGCTGGAGTGGCTGGTGAAAGAGTCCCGTCGCGGGCTTTCTATTCAGCGCTACAAAGGCCTGGGCGAAATGAACCCGGATCAGCTGTGGGAAACCACCATGGATCCGGAAAGCCGCCGCATGCTGCGCGTCACCGTTAAAGATGCGATTGCCGCCGATCAGCTGTTCACCACCTTAATGGGCGACGCCGTTGAACCACGCCGCGCCTTTATCGAAGAAAACGCCCTGAAAGCGGCGAACATCGATATCTAATCGTTAGTCAGCGACATGCTGGTGGGCAATTTACTCACCAGCATGTCGATAGCGAGGCGTACCTTTAGCGCCATATGCGGCGAATGCGCCCATACCGCATGGGTTTCATAGCTATTCTCACTATCTTCCCGCAGCACCTTTATCAGTTCCCCCTGCGCTATAGCATTATCAACCAGCCAGCACGGCAGCATCGCGATGCCGAATCCGGCCTTTGTCGCATGCGCAATGGCTTCCAGATCGTCCATCAGCAGATGGGATTCCGGCGTGAAAGCTTGCCTGACGCCGTTCTCATCCGGGATCGTCCAGCGATTCGGCGTGCCCGAACGGGTGTAGTTGATGACATTATGCTGCGACAAATCTTCCGGCGTTAACGGGATGCCGCGTTGCTCCAGGTAAGAGGGAGAGGCGCAGGCAATCATTCGGTGAACGCGCAGCCGCCGTGCCGCCAGATTGTCGCTGTCTGGCAGGCTGCCGGTACGGATGACCAGATCCAGCCTGTCTTCCGCCAAATCTGCGATCCTGTCGCTGAACAGCAGTTCCAGCGTTAAGTCCGGATACCCGCTCGCAAATTCCGTTAGCAGCGGGGCGACGCACATTCGTCCGTACAGCACCGGCATCGAAACCCGCAGCCTTCCGCTAACGCTTTGTTTGCCGCTGTCGAGCAGCGTTTCGGCAGCCTTAATTTCTGCCAGCGCCCGCAGGCAGTGTTCGTAAAAGAGCGCGCCGTCCGCGGTGAGCGTCAGGCTGCGGGTGGTTCTCGCAAAGAGCCTGACGCCCAGCCTCTCTTCCAGTCGGGAAATGGTTTTCCCGACTGCCGAGCGTGAAAGATGCAGCCGCGTTGCCGCCAGCGCAAAGCTACCCGCCTCAACGGCGCAGACAAAAACGGCGATCCCCTTTAATTGCTCGCTCACTTTTGTTTCCTTTTTGGAATCAATAATGGGAAAAGTCATCGCCACTGGCGAACCCTGGTCAACGTTACACTTTACAGCATGATAGATAACCTAACCACGTGGAGAAAAAGATGACTGAGATGATGCAACGCTGGACGATGAATGCCGTTGGCGCGGAAAGCCTGGCGCTGGAATCTGTTGCTGTACCACAGCCTGCCGCAGGCGAAGTCAGAGTAAAAGTCGGCGCCGTTTCGCTGAATTATCGCGACAAAATGGTGATTGAAGGCAACGTACCCATCCCGCTGAAATTTCCTTTTACGCCTGCTTCAGACATGGCGGGCGTGATTGAAAGCGTGGGCGAGGGCGTGACGCGGTTTAAACCTGGCGACAGGGTAACCTCAAATTTCACACCCGACTGGATTGATGGTAAACCCGCTGGCGATGCTCGTACGCTGCCGTACAAAACGGCCGGGGGTTTTTATCCCGGCATGCTCGCTGAATACGTGGTGCTTAATGAAAACGCTCTGAGCGCATCGCCTGTCAGCCTGACTGATATTGAGGCCAGCACCTTACCCTGTGCCGGGCTTACGGCATGGTTTGCGCTGGTGGAGCGGGGGGCGTTACGCAGCGGACAGTCTGTACTGGTGCAGGGCACCGGCGGCGTGTCGCTGTTTGCCCTGCAGATAGCTAAAACGCTGGGCGCAGAAGTCTTCGTAACTTCCGGCAGCGACGATAAGCTGGCTCGCGCTAAAGCCCTTGGGGCAGATCACGGCATCAACCGCCTGCATGGCGATTGGGTGGAGACGATTTATGGCCTGACGGGCGATCGCGGCATTGACCATATCATCGAGACGGTCGGCGGCAGCAATCTGGCACATTCCCTTCGCGCGGTGGCGATACATGGCCAAATCTCGGTGATTGGCATGCTGGAAGGTTACGATATTTCCATTCCCGCAGGACCTTTATTGCTGAAATCGCCGACGATACAGGGCATCGGCGTTGGGCATCGACGAGCGCTGGAGGATTTCATTCGAGCCGTAGATATCAACGGGATAAAACCGGTTATCGACCGGTGTTATTCGTTCGAAGAGCTGCCTCAGGCGCTGGCCCATCTCGATCGCGGCGCTTTTGGAAAAATCGTGTTGACCCTCGCGTAACTCTTGCGTCTAAAACGGCGTTTAGCGGCTGGAAGAGACTACACTTTTAAGGCACACGTCGTAATCGCAAGAGGACAGGATCATGGGTCTATTCGATCAGGTTACCGGCATGATGGGAGGTGGCGATGCAGGGAAGTTCAAAGTCATCCTCAACTGGATAAATGAGCAGGGCGGCATCCAGGCGATACTTGAGCAGTTCCGGCAAAAGGGCTTTGGCGAAGTCGTCACCTCGTGGCTGAGCGGCGCGCACAACCAGAGCGTTAATCCTGAACAGATACAGGAGGTGCTGGGCACGCCGGCAATCAGCAACCTTGCTGAGAAACTCGGTATTGATGTGGGAAGCGCTGCCATCCTGCTGTCAGAGCAGTTTCCGAAAATTGTCGATGCGCTTTCGCCCGATGGCGAGGTTAAGCACGGCGAAGAGGATCTGCTGACCAGGGGCTATCACATCCTGCGGGATAAGTTCTTCAGCTAGCCGATAACGCCACCTGCGGGTGGCGTTTCTTATAAAAAGGGACCTCTTTCAGACGAAACGTAGCTCTATTTTTGTGCGCGGAATCGCGTTAGCATGAAATAAACTCATCACCTCAGAAAATACCATGCCTATAAAACTTATTGCGATCGATATGGATGGCACCCTTTTGCTGCCGGATCACACCATTTCCCCTGCGGTTAAAAATGCCATTGCCGCCGCTCGCGAACGCGGCGTAAACGTAGTGCTGTGCACCGGCCGCCCTTTTGCTGGCGTTGAGAACTACCTCAAAGAGCTGCATATGGATAAGCCGAACGACTACTGCATCACCTACAACGGCGCGCTGGTGCAGAAAGCGCATGACGGCAGCACCGTTGCGCAAACCGCGCTGAACTACGATGACTACCGTTACCTGGAGCAGCTCTCCCGCGACGTGGGCTCCCACTTCCACGCGCTCGACCGCTATACGCTTTACACCGCCAACCGCGACATCAGCTATTACACCGTCCACGAATCCTTTATCGCCAATATCCCGCTGGTATTCTGCGAAGCGGAAAATATGGATAAAAACGGTGAGTTCCTCAAAGTGATGATGATTGACGATCCGGTAGTTCTGGATAAAGCCATCGCTAAAATCCCGGACGAAGCCCGGGAACGCTACACGCTGCTCAAAAGCTCGCCGTACTTCCTGGAAATCCTCGATAAGCGCGTGAACAAAGGTACGGGCGTGCAGGCGCTGGCGGAAGCGCTGGGCATTAGACAGGAAGAGGTCATGACGCTTGGCGATCAGGAAAACGACATCGCCATGCTGGAATATGCGGGCGTGGGCGTTGCGATGGGTAACGCTATCGACAAAGTGAAAGAGGTCAGCAACTTCGTCACTAAATCCAATCTTGAAGACGGCGTGGCTTACGCCATTGAGAAGTTTGTGCTGAGCTGAGTTTCCCTTCCGGTCATCAATAACCCTGGCGAATCGCCGGGGTTTTTTTATCCCTTTCTCCCTTCCGTCGTTCGTTTTGTGATCCATATTGTAGTACAACTACTGTTTATTGTACTACATTGTGTGCATCGGCAACGCCATGAACCTCACATTTGTACTGCAAAAAAGCGGTGTTTTTCAGCGCTCACGGTAAAGTAGTGGTTATTCCCACTTTTAATACAGGCGTAATCATGACGAAGACCGACCGCATTATCGTGACGCTGGGCAAACAGATTGTTGGCGGCAAATATACACCCGGCGCGGCGCTTCCGGCGGAAGCCGAGCTGTGCGATGAGTTTGAAACCTCGCGCAATATCATCCGGGAAGTTTTTCGCTCGCTGATGGCGAAGCGGCTGATTGAGATGAAGCGTTATCGTGGTGCCTTTGTCACCCCGCGCAATCAGTGGAATTACCTCGATACCGAGGTGCTGCAATGGGTGCTGGAAAACGACTACGACCCGCGCCTGATTAGCGCGATGAGCGAAGTGCGTAACCTGGTTGAGCCGGCGATCGCCCGCTGGGCAGCGGAACGCGCAACCTCAAGCGATCTGGCGAAAATTGAAGCAGCGCTTAACGACATGGTGGCCCATAACCAGGATCGGGACGCCTTTAATGAAGCGGATATCCGCTACCACGAGGCGGTGCTGGAGTCGGTGCATAACCCCGTCCTTCAGCAGTTAAGCGTGGCGATAAGTTCGCTGCAGCGTGCCGTCTTTGAACGCACGTGGATGGGCGATGAGGCCAATATGCCGAAGACGCTCACGGAACATAAAGCGCTGTTTGATGCGATACGCCATCAGGACAGCCAGGCTGCGGAGCAGGCGGCGCAGACTATGATCGCCAGCTCCACCAAACGACTAAAGGGGATCACATGACATCAGGCTACATCGCTATTGACTGGGGATCGACCAACCTGCGCGCCTGGCGTTACCAGCGCGGCGCCTGCGTTGACCGTCGGCAGGCTACGGCAGGGGTGACCCGGCTGCATGGCAAATCTCCGCAGGCGGTGTTTGATGAAGTCACTGCGGGCTGGCGCGATGAAAACACGCCGGTACTGATGGCCGGTATGGTTGGCAGTAACGCCGGCTGGAAAATAGCCCCTTATCTGCCCTGTCCGGCGCCCTTCGCCAGCTTCAGCCAGCAGCTTACGCCGGTGCTGGACAATGTCTGGATTATTCCCGGCCTGAGCGTACAGCGCGACGATAACTGCAACGTCATGCGTGGCGAAGAAACGCAGCTTCTTGGCGCGAAATCCCTCAGCCCGGCCCCGCTTTACATCATGCCGGGCACCCACTGCAAATGGGTACAGGCTGACGATCGCACGGTGCAGGATTTCCGCACGGTGATGACCGGCGAGCTGCACCATATCCTGCTCAATCATTCGCTGGTGGGCGCGGGCCTGCCCGAACAGCTCGCCAGCCAGAGCGCTTTCTCCGCCGGGCTTGAGCGCGGCATTAACGATAGTGCTTTGCTGCCTCGTTTATTTGAAGTACGGGCAGCGCACGTTCTGGGCGAATTGCCCCGTAGCGAAGTGAGCGATTTTCTTTCCGGACTGTTGATCGGCAACGAAGTGGCAAGCATGACCCGCCATTACGCGCTAACGCCTCAGCAGTCCGTCACCCTTGTTGCCAGCCCATCGTTAAGCCAGCGCTATGTCTCAGCGCTGTCGTTATTGGGCTACCAGGCGAACGTGCTGGACGGCGACGAGGCATTCCAGGCAGGAATAAGGAGTATTGCAAATGCAGTGGCAAACTAACCTTCCCTTAATCGCCATCTTACGCGGTATCACACCCGACGAAGCGCATGAGCACATCGCGGCGCTGCTGGATGCGGGTTTTGACGCGATTGAAATCCCCCTTAACTCGCCGAACTGGCAGCAAAGCATTCCGGCGATGGTGCGTGAATTTGGCAGCCGGGCGCTGATCGGCGCCGGAACGGTCCTCAAGCCAGAGCAGGTGGATGAGCTGGCCGGGATGGGCGGCAAGCTGGTCGTCACGCCTAATACGCAGCCGGAAGTGATCCGTCGGGCTGTCGCAAAGGGTATGACGGTATGCGCGGGCTGCGCCACGGCCTCTGAGGCATTTACCGCGCTGGACGCGGGCGCGCAGGCACTGAAAATTTTCCCTTCTTCTTCATTTGGCCCGGACTATATCAAAGCCCTGAAAGCCGTATTGCCCGCTGACGTTCCCGTGTTCGCCGTTGGCGGCGTAACGCCTGAAAACTTAGCGCTCTGGCTAAAAGCCGGCTGTGCTGGCGCCGGGCTTGGCAGCGATTTATACCGTGCGGGTCAACCCATCGAACGCACCATTGAGAAAGCAAAAGCATTTGTTAAAGCGTATCAGGAGGCAGTGCAATCATGAAAATCACTAAGCTTACGACCTGGCGTTTACCCCCGCGCTGGATGTTCCTGAAAATTGAAACCGATGAAGGGGTTGTCGGCTGGGGCGAGCCGGTAATCGAAGGGCGGGCGAAAAGCGTTGAGGCGGCTGTCCATGAATTAGGTGAATTATTAATTGGTCAGGATCCTGCGCGCATTAACGATTTATGGCAGGTAATGTATCGCGGCGGTTTCTATCGCGGCGGCCCAATTTTAATGAGCGCCATTGCCGGTATCGATCAGGCGTTGTGGGATATTAAAGGTAAAGTCCTGAATGCTCCCGTATGGCAATTAATGGGCGGACTGGTTCGCGATAAAATTAAAGCCTATAGCTGGGTTGGCGGTGACCGTCCGGCAGAAGTTATCGATGGTATTAAATCCCTGCGTAATATTGGTTTTGATACCTTTAAATTAAACGGCTGCGAAGAGATGGGCGTTATTGATAATTCCCGAAAAGTTGACGCCGCCGTAAATACCGTTGCGCAGATTCGCGAGGCTTTTGGCAATGAGATCGAATTTGGCCTGGATTTCCATGGCCGCGTCAGTGCGCCAATGGCGAAAGTGCTGATCAAAGAGCTGGAGCAATACCGCCCGCTGTTTATTGAAGAACCGGTGCTGGCGGAGCAGGCCGAATACTATCCACGTCTGGCTGCACAGACCCATATCCCTATCGCTGCAGGTGAGCGCATGTTCTCACGCTTCGAGTTCAAACGCGTGCTGGAAGCGGGCGGCCTGGCTATTCTTCAGCCCGATCTTTCCCACGCAGGCGGCATCACCGAATGCTATAAAATCGCCGGCATGGCAGAGGCTTACGACGTTGCGCTTGCGCCGCACTGTCCGCTTGGGCCGATTGCGCTTGCCGCCTGTCTGCACATTGACTTTGTTTCCCGCAATGCGGTATTCCAGGAGCAAAGCATGGGCATTCATTATAACAAAGGCGCCGAACTGCTCGACTTTGTGAAAAACAAAGACGACTTCAAAATGGACGACGGCCACTTCCTGCCGTTAATGAAGCCAGGCCTCGGCGTAGAAATTGACGAAGAGCAGGTTATTGCACGCAGTAAAAACGTTACCGACTGGCATAACCCATTATGGCGTTATCCGGACGGTGCCGTCGCAGAATGGTAAATATCTGAGCTAATAAAGTAGTTCTAAAAAATATTAAAGATAAAACACCCTCTGTATTAAACAGGGCATGGTGGCGGGTAAAGCCATGCCCATTACTGGAGACAGATGTTATGGATATTTCTGTAACTGCTGCAAAACCTACGCGTCGCCGTTATTTAACTTTAGTTATGATCTTTATTACGGTGGTTATTTGCTACGTTGACCGTGCCAACCTTGCGGTGGCCTCGGCGCATATTCAGAAAGAGTTTGGCATTACTAAAACCGAGATGGGTTATATCTTCTCGGCCTTTGCCTGGCTTTATACTTTGTGTCAGATCCCCGGCGGCTGGTTCCTCGACCGCATCGGCTCGCGGGTAACCTATTTTATCGCTATTTTTGGCTGGTCCGTCGCCACGCTCTGCCAGGGTTTTGCGACAGGATTAATGTCGCTGATTGGCCTGCGTGCGATCACCGGTATTTTCGAAGCCCCGGCTTTCCCGACTAACAACCGCATGGTGACAAGCTGGTTCCCGGAGCATGAACGGGCTTCCGCTGTGGGATTCTACACCTCTGGTCAGTTTGTGGGCCTGGCGTTCCTCACCCCGCTGCTGATCTGGATCCAGGAGCTGCTGAGCTGGCACTGGGTCTTTATCGCCACCGGCGGCGTCGGCATTGTCTGGTCATTTATCTGGATTAAGGTTTATCAGTCTCCGCGCGCCAGCAAAGGCATTAATAAAGCGGAGCTGGAGTATATTCGCGACGGAGGCGGGCTGGTGGATGGCGATGCGCCATCGGAGAAGAAAAAACGCGTCCCGCTGACGGCGGCCGACTGGAAGCTGGTCTTCCATCGTAAGCTGGTCGGTGTTTATCTGGGTCAGTTCGCCGTGACCTCTACGCTATGGTTCTTCCTGACCTGGTTCCCGAACTATCTTACTCAGGAAAAAGGTATTACGGCCCTGAAGGCCGGCTTCATGACTACCGTACCTTTCCTTGCTGCGTTCTTCGGCGTTCTGCTCTCGGGCTGGGTTGCCGACAGACTGGTACGCAAAGGCTATTCGCTGGGGATTGCGCGTAAAACGCCCATTATCTGCGGGCTGCTGATCTCCACCTGCATCATGGGCGCAAACTACACCAACGACCCGGTATGGATCATGACGTTAATGGCCATCGCCTTCTTCGGTAACGGTTTTGCGTCTATCACCTGGTCGCTGGTTTCGTCTCTGGCGCCGATGCGTCTGATTGGCCTGACCGGTGGGGTATTTAACTTTGTCGGCGGGCTGGGCGGCATCACCGTTCCGCTGGTGATTGGCTATCTGGCGCAGAGCTACGGCTTTGCCCCGGCGCTGGTTTATATCTCGGCGGTGGCGCTGCTGGGAGCACTATCCTACATTCTGCTGGTCGGTAAAGTAGAAAGGGTAGGCTAAAAATCGCTGACAAAGAAGGAAAAAGCGTGGTTTTTCCTTCTTTGTAGTTAGCAGGCGAAAAGCAATAAATTGATTTTCCATGTTATCCGGTTAGGGGTTATCGTCTTTCCTCGCTATAAAGATGGTTATTAGTATGGGCTAACACCCGCCTTTGTTTTACCCTGAGGCGTCTAACGCTTCGGGGTAAAATCGTGTCCAAACAACTCACCTTCGCACCGCGCCATCATCAGCTTACCAATATCAACGTCTGGACGCCGGACAGCCGGTGGCTCGCTTTTGATGTTCGCCCTTCCGGCGCTTCCTTTACCGGTAAAACTATCGAACGCGTGAACGTCGATTCCGGTGAAGTCGAAGTGATTTATCACGCATCCGCCGGCGCGCACGTGGGGGTCGTGACGGTAAATCCGCAGGCGCCCGAGCGCTATGTTTTTATCCACGGCCCGGAAAACCCGGATGAACACTGGCAGTACGATTTTCATCATCGTCGTGGCGTGGTGGCGGAAAACGGAGCGACAAGCAATCTGGATGCGATGGATATTACCGCGCCGTTTACTCCCGGCGCTTTGCGCGGCGGCAGCCATGTGCACGTCTGGAGTCAGGACGGAACGAGCCTGAGCTTCACCTATAACGACCATGTAATGCATGAATACGATCCGAAGCTGGACTTACGCAACGTAGGCGTCGCGCTGCCTTTCGGTCCGGTTCGTCCGCTAAGGCAACATCTCCGCGAATACGACGGCAGCCATTTCTGCGTGCTGGTCAGCCGCACTACGGCCTCGCCTCAGCCGGGGAGCGACGAGATCGATCGTGCATACGAAGAAGGATGGGTCGGCGATGGCGGCTATGTTAAGCCCGATGGCGGCCAGCAACGCCGGGCGCTGGCTTTTATCGGCGATACGCTTTCTGAGAAAGGCGAAAAAGTGCCGGAGCTGTTTATTGTCGATCTGCCGGATAACGAAGCGGCCTGGCGTACGGCAGGGGATGAACCGCTGGAGGGCACGGAGACCACGCTGCCCGCGCCGCCTGCCTGTGTGCAACAACGCCGCCTGACTTTTACCCATCAGCGACGCTTCCCGGGTCTGGTCAGTCAGCCACGACACTGGGTGCGCAGCAATCCCGACGGCAGCAGGCTTGCCTTCCTGATGAAAGATGAAAACGGCGTAGTGCAGGCATGGCTGGTTTCACCAAACGGCGGCGAACCGCTGCAGCTCACTCAGGTGGAGACGGATATTCAGTCCGCCTTTAACTGGCATCCTTCCGGAAAATTTCTGGGATTTGTGCTCGGCAACCGGGTGGTTTTGTGCGATGCGCAGAGCGGGGAAATTATCCCGCTTACGCAAGCGGGTTCCGACGCGCCGTCCGCCGATGCAATAGTCTTCTCCCCGGATGGAAAATATATCGCCTGGATGCAGGATGTGAGCGGTTTCCGTCAGATTTTTATCACGCAGACGGGGTTTTGATTAATGTGCTGGCGGGATGACGGAATTGGTAGCCAGATTCTTCCTCTCGCTGGCCTCCACCCGGGCTTTGACCGATTTATCGGTACGCAGCATATCCCACGGCAGCAGCACGGTATCCATTACCGCCGTGAAAGGCATATCGAGCGCCACGAAAGGTTTATATCCCCAGCTGGTTTCGCCGTCGGCCAGCATCTTGTAGCTGGCGCGAGTTCCCGGATAGTAACCCTCTTGCCCGCCGGTGTGGGTCATCACGCTTGAGCAACCGCTTATTACAAGCAATCCACTGCTCAGAATTATTTTAGGAAGATAGCTTTTCATCATCACGGCCATGTTCATTTTAAACGACCCTTTTCGGGCCAGGCTGCACGGTGGTTATAACACTGGCGCAGAGAAAAAATATTTTGAACTCGCCGCTCTGTGGCGGCTGTCGCAGATAACGCCGGTTTACTTCCTTTGTCAGTCTATGTACTGACCACAAAAGCCGCAAAAAATTTCCTTTTTTCCGCCTTGAAAAAAACGGTTTTGGCTCCATTTTAAGAACGTGACCATAAGAGTATGCCGGAAGGGTGCTCTGCAATCCCGGCCTGTCCATGATGGAAGGCTTATATAATCCTCGCTGATTTCAGGAGCTTTTATTTATGCGTAATTTCGATTTATCCCCGCTTTATCGTTCAGCCATTGGTTTCGATCGTCTGTTTAACCTGCTCGAAAATAATCAAAGCCAGAGCAACGGCGGCTATCCTCCGTATAACGTTGAACTGGTCGACGAAAATAACTATCGCATTGCCATTGCCGTTGCGGGTTTTGCAGAAAGCGAGCTGGAAATTACCGCCCAGGATAATTTACTGGTGGTAAAAGGCGCCCATGCGGAAGAACAGCCGGAACGTACTTACCTTTATCAGGGCATTGCCGAGCGTAATTTTGAACGCAAATTCCAGCTGGCTGAAAATATCCATATCCGTGGCGCCAACCTGGTAAACGGCCTGCTTTATATCGATCTTGAGCGTGTCATTCCTGAATCGATGAAGCCGCGCCGCATCGAAATAAATTAATTAACCGTGGGCCGTTCACGCGGCCTGTGACATCCGGCTCGCCGATTGGGAGCTAATGGCAATCCGCATATTGCCAGGTATTAACTCGCTTCAAAGAAGGAGAAAACTTATGCGTAATTACGACTTATCACCTCTGCTGCGTCAGTGGATCGGCTTTGACAAACTGGCCAGCGCCCTGCAAACCGCCAGTGAAACGCAAGGCTTCCCGCCTTACAACATTGAAAAAGGCGACGACAACCATTACCGCATTACCCTTGCGCTGGCTGGTTTCCGCCAGGAAGATCTGGATATTGAACTGGAAGGCACCCGCCTCGTCGTAAAAGGCACGCCGGTTAAACCTGAAAAAGAGCCGACCTGGCTGCATCAGGGGTTGGTTATACAGCCATTTAACCTGAGCTTCACGCTGGCCGAACATATGCACGTTTCCGGCGCGAACTTCACTAACGGGCTGCTGCACATTGATTTAGTGCGGGAAATACCCGAAGAGATAGCGCCGCAGCGTATCGCGATTAACGCGGAACGTCCGGCTATAGAAGGCTAAGCTTTCAGCACTCCTTAAGCCCCCAAAAATGGGGGCTTTTTTGTGCTCTGCGCCCCATTAAGCCTTCTGCCGCTCTGAGAGAATCCCTGTAGATAATAATGTTATTCACAAGGAATAAATCATGAGTGAAATAGCGTTAACCGTCAGCATGCTTGCGCTGGTGGCCGTCGTTGGCTTATGGATTGGCAATATCAAAATCCGCGGCGTTGGCTTTGGCATCGGAGGCGTGCTTTTCGGCGGCATTATCGTTGGCCACTTCGTGAATCAGGCAGGCATTAGCCTGAACGGCGATATGCTGCATTTTATTCAGGAATTCGGGCTGATCCTCTTCGTCTATACCATCGGCATTCAGGTAGGGCCGGGATTCTTCTCTTCTCTGCGCGTCTCCGGGCTGCGTCTTAACCTGTTCGCTATCTTAATTGTGGCGATCGGGGCGCTGGTAACAGCGCTTATCCATAAAATTTTCGCTGTTCCGCTGCCGGTGGTGCTGGGAATTTTCTCCGGCGCCGTCACTAACACGCCAGCGCTGGGTGCGGGTCAGCAAATCCTCACCGATCTGGGTACGCCTGCAGGGCTCGTCAATCAGATGGGGATGAGCTATGCGATGGCCTATCCGTTCGGGATCTGCGGCATTTTGCTCAGCATGTGGCTGGTGCGTATGCTTTTTCGCATTAACGTCGAGCGCGAAGCGCAGCAGTTTGATATCAGCCACGGCCACAGCCACGCCCAGCTTCATACGATGAATATCTGCGTGGCGAATCCGAACCTCAACGGACTGCCGATTCAGGACGTGCCCATACTTAATAGCGATGAAATCATCTGCTCACGTCTGAAGCGCGGCGAACTGCTGATGGTGCCTTCGCCCGGCACGGTTATCCAGACCGGCGATTTTCTGCACCTCGTCGGCATGGAGCAGGATCTCCGCAAAGCGCTGCTGGTGATTGGCCAGGAAGTTGATACGTCGCTCTCCACGCGAGGCACCGATTTACGCGTCGAACGCGTGGTGGTGACGAATGAAAAAGTGCTCGGCAAAAAAATCCGCGACCTGCATCTGAAGCAAAAATACGACGTGGTTATCTCGCGCCTGAACCGTGCCGGCGTTGAGCTGGTGGCAAGCAGCAATGCCAGCCTGCAGTTTGGCGATATCCTCAATCTGGTCGGCCGTCCGGAGTCGATTGAAGCTGTCGCCAATGAAGTGGGTAACGCGCAGCAAAAACTTCAGCAGGTGCAGATGCTGCCGGTATTTATCGGCATCGGGCTTGGCGTGCTGCTGGGGTCGATTCCGGTATTTATTCCCGGCTTCCCGGTGGCGCTGCGGCTCGGCCTGGCAGGCGGGCCGCTGATTATGGCGATTATTCTCGGGCGCATCGGCAGTATCGGCAAGCTGTACTGGTTTATGCCGCCGGGCGCTAACCTCGCATTGCGCGAGCTGGGCATAGTGCTGTTCCTGGCGGTGGTCGGCCTGAAATCCGGCGGGGATTTTATCGGCACGCTGCTGCACGGCGACGGGGTTAGCTGGATTGGCTACGGCATCCTTATTACCGCCATCCCGCTTATCACCACCGGCCTGCTGGCAAGGATCTTCGCCAGAATGAACTATCTGACGCTGTGCGGCATGCTGGCGGGTTCGATGACCGATCCACCGGCGCTGGCCTTCGCTAACGGATTACACGCCACAAGCGGCGCGGCGGCGCTTTCTTACGCCACGGTTTATCCGCTGGTGATGTTCCTGCGTATCGTCACGCCGCAACTGCTGGCGGTAATTTTTTGGGGCTTGATGTAATTTTTGTGCCCGCTTACGCGGGCAACTTTTATCTGTTTCCGGCATTACACTTAAGTAAGCAGAAGCTGATTCTGAGTAAATATATCCATACTAAACCCACACAACGTCACGCTGCTGCCACCAAAGTTTAGTACCATGCTGTTGTTACTGTCCTCGGACATATACCGGGAATAGCTAGCGTTCCCTGAATCTGAAACGCCCATAAAAATTAATTTGTCCGTCTGGCCAAAATTGTGGATGGTGTCATGGCCAAATTCACCGGTGAACAGGTAGGTATTATGCTCCCCCTCACCGATTAACAGGTCATTACCCGTACCACCGACCATGATGTTATTTCCGGCACCGGTTAGCACATCATTACCGCCCAGGCCAAACAACCATTCTCCCTTTACCGCCGTCAGGCTGTTATCCGTCTCATCACCTTTAACTGAGCTGGCATAGTATTCAGTCGTCGTCCCGTTTTTCAGACCTGAATCGCTCACCTGATAGTCAATATCATGCCCGAAAACGCCCAGAAAATGTTCGCTACTGCGCACCGTAGCAATATTTTCAGCCAGGGTTAGTTCACCGCCAGGGTCCAGCAGATATAAGGAGTTACCATCGCTGGCTATCGTATAATCTTTAAGTGTATGCTGCAGTTCTAAGGTATTATGCCCCTCGCCGCCAAGGATAATATTATATCCACTCTCGTCCCTGAATCTGTCATCCCCTTTTCGGCCTTCTAAAAAATCATTACCCGTGCCGCCCTTGAGCAGATCGTTATAATCACTGCCAATAATATAAGTCGGACCGCTGTGTTTTTCAGCATACCTGTTCAGATCCTGCACCCAGTTTGCATCACGCGCCTCACTGGAAAGCGAGGAGACAATAATTGTCGAATCCTGTTCCATTAATGGATAAAACTCAGAGTTAAGGATGCGGGACATGCTGTCCTGATAGAAGAAAGGCAGGTGAGATATCCAGGAAGGAAGATTCATAATTGAAAAGGGTAAAATATTCCATAAGTCTGATGAATAATAATCATTAAAGTTAATGATATTATCCGTGGACGATGCCTTGGGGGAGTCATGAACTAAAATAGAGGCGAGATTAAACTCTGTGCCATCCAGCACCCTGAAGACGGGATCGTTTTCAAAACCGGCGTTCAGCACCTTATTTCCTTCCTGATACTGCGTTGGGGATGCAAAGGCGACGTAATGGGACTGAGAGTAAAACCCTTCCCACATGCTGTCGCTTTGGGCCGCCATGCTGTTGACCGCCAGTCCTCCCAGGCTGTGGCCGCTGACAATAATATCCTCCCCGCCGAGACCATGCTCTTTGGCAAAACTGGCGACACGGTTGAGTAATTCATCAAACGCCTCCCGAACGTAGGTCTGCGCATAATCTTCAGCGCCAAATGCTGCCAGAAGATCGCTCTTTATATCTCCGAGGGTATCGGCTATCAGCGACTCACGAGGCCCGCTGGTGCCCCGGAAAGCGATACCTATCTGAACGAGGTTCCCATCCCGATCGTATTTCCCCATGATTTCTGCCTGTGCAGTCTGGTAATCCGCTTTTTCACCAAAATATGTTCCCCGATGGTCGGTTACCCCTGAATAATGGAGCGCTTCAGCGCTGATAATCTCCCAACCCACCTGTTGAACCTGCGCCAATGCCTGGCCCTCGGAGTCTGGCGTCCACGGTAGACCACCGATCACGCCTTCGGATTCACTATTACCAAACAATGCCGTTAACAGCGTCAAGGGTAACCCTAACCCTATACCGTTATTCTGATAGCCATTCATAAATCCATTATCCAGATTATGATAGGCGTAGGTACTAAGAGCTAAAGCATCCAGAAATGTCTCTTTTGACGTATTTTGATCAAGGCCATTTAAATTAAAAACGCTCATCTTTTCCACTTCCTGTGTAGGTTGATACTATTGGTTATGTAAAGACTGAAGCAAGTACAGGTCTCAGTTAATATTCACTGTCAGGTTAATGCTTTATATCAGATGACCCGAACTTTTCAGCGCAGCTTATTTTATTGATTTCTTTTAAAAATGGAAACATGATAGTAATGATTGAAACATGAGATTATAGAACTACCGGGATCTAACAAATAGTATAGAATTCTGCAATGGGAACGCTAAAGCAGTTTTTCTTAACAACCCAACAGCATTATCTCTGGCTCTGAGCCGACAAGTAATATTTTAACGAGATAAATAAATTCAGATTTTTTCCGTAAATTATCGATATGATATAATCAACCTGGATAGCACAGAAAAGACGTAGCGTATAGCCTCCTGCAAGGAACGCTTTACGGTCTGATAACCTGTCGGAAAGAGGCATGCTCCGGCTCATCTCCTTACCCCAGAAGGCGCATAGCCAAATTTCTGCTTAAACGCCTTGCTGAAATGGAACGAATCGAAGAAATTCAGCATATCCGCCACCTGGCTTACGCTGTAGTTTCCCTGCCTTAGCAACGACAGCGCCAGCTCCAGGCGCGCGTCAAGATAGAACTCCTTCGGCGTTTTTCCCGTGTACTTCATGAATAATCGCCGCAGATACTGCTCGCTGCACTGCATCCAGTTGGCCATCTCGCTGACCGTCCAGCGCTTCTGGATATCGGTATGGATCAGCGAAAGCAGTTTTTCTATCTGCATCAGCTGCCTGTCTTTGGCGCCGGTCTGTAAAATCAGGCAAACCCACTGGTAAATAAGTTTGGTAATAAACGCGACGGCGAGGTTTTTATTTAATGCTTCATCGCTGGTGATTAGTGCCGTAATTTCGCTTAATTCTTTGTTAAAGGCCTCGCCGTTATATATTATCGCCTGCTGCGATAAGGGGATTTCCATCGCGCCGGTTGGAATAAACTCCATCCAGTATTGTTCCCAAAGTAATCCTTCGCAGTGGTAATTCTTTATATCAGTTGGCTTTAAGAATATAACGCAGTTGCCATTGAGCGTAATTCGGGAATTATCTCTTAAGGTTATCTTGCCGCAGCCCTGCAGCGTATATATCACAACCCAAGAATTTTCAATCAGCGGTTTCTTTTTATCTCGCGGCCAGACAACCTGGTAGCTTTCATCGGCCAGCGTATGCCATAGCGAGATAAGGGATATCCCGCTTGAGATCACATTTTCGTCAATAACCAGCGGGATATTGTAGGTTGTTTCGTTTTTTACATCGCAGAGATCGGTTTTTCCATTCATTTATATTCTCCGCCAGCGTTAGATGCTCATTCCGGGCGGTATGAATTTACCAGATTTTCACCGCGACGGTTATCCATGTCTATCTTAAACAGCCTATGACCCGCAGCAAGCGTAATTACCCTACAGCTAACAACGCGCCGGGACATAATCATAAACAAGGGCAGTGAGATGAATATTCAACAAATTGTGAGCTTCTTCGCCTTCACCCTTCTGGTGGCGTTAATTACCTGGTGGAAGTTGCGTAAAGCGGATACGGGCTCGCAACAAGGTTATTTTCTTGCCGGGCGTTCTTTAAAAGCCCCGGTGATCGCCGCATCCCTGATGCTGACTAATCTTTCCACCGAACAGCTGGTGGGGCTGAGCGGGCAGGCGTATCGCAGCGGGATGTCGGTGATGGCCTGGGAGGTCATCTCGGCCATTCCGCTTATCTTCCTGGCGCTGATTTTCCTGCCGAAATATCTGCAGCGCGGCATCGCCACTATTCCGGACTTTATCGAGGAGCGCTATGACAAAACCACGCGCATCATTGTGGACTGCTGCTTCCTGATCGCTACCGGCATCTGCTTTCTGCCGGTTGTGCTCTACTCCGGCGCGCTGGCGTTAAACAGCCTGTTCCACGTGGGCGAATCGCTGGGCATTTCCCAGGGCGCGGCCATCTGGGTGATGGTTGTCCTGCTGGGGCTGGCGGGCATCGCTTACGCCGTTGTGGGCGGCCTACGCGCCATCGCGGTTGCGGACGTGATCAACGGTATCGGGCTGGTTGTCGGCGGCCTGATGGTGCCGGTTTTTGGCCTGATGGCGATGGGCGGCGGCAACGTGCTGCGCGGCATTGAACAGCTCACCACGGTACACAGCGAAAAGCTCAACTCTGTCGGCGGCAGCCACGATCCCGTTCCGATTGGCGCGGCGCTCACCGGCCTGATTCTGGTGAACACCTTCTACTGGTGTACCAACCAGGGGATTGTCCAGCGCACCCTGGCTTCGAAAAGCCTCGCCGAAGGGCAAAAGGGCGCGCTGCTGACGGCGGTGCTGAAAATGCTCGACCCGCTGATTCTGGTGCTGCCGGGCCTGATCGCCTTCCATCTTTTCCAGGATCTGCCTAAGCACGATATGGCTTACCCGGCGCTGGTGAACAAAGTGATGCCGCTGCCGCTGGTGGGCTTCTTCGGCGCGGTGCTGTTTGGCGCCATCATCAGCACCTTCAACGGCTTCCTGAACAGCGCCAGCACGTTATTCAGCCTCGGCATTTATAACCGCATCATCAATCAGAATGCGTCATCTGAGCAGCTGGTGAGCGTCGGGCGCAGGTTTGGGCTGGCGATTGCGCTGGTTTCCGTGCTGGTTGCGCCGTGGATCGCCTACGCTCCGGAAGGGCTGTACAGCTGGATGAAGCAGCTCAACGGCATCTACAACGTGCCGCTGGTGACTATCGTCATTATGGGCTTCTTCTTCCCGCGCATTCCGGCGATTGCCGCGAAAGCCGCGCTGTTGTTCGGCATCTGTAGCTATATCGTCATCAACTATCTGGTGTCGTTTAACTTCCACTTCCTGTACGTGCTGTTCTTCACTTTCTGCATCAACGTGCTGCTGATGCTGGCTATCGGCTTTGTGAAGCCCCGCGCGACGCCGTTCAGATTCCACGACGCCTTTGCGGTGGATATGGTGCCGTGGCGCAACGCCAGAGTCGCCTCGGTGGGCGTGCTGTTCGCCATGATTGGCGTTTACGCAGGGCTTGCACAGTTTGGCGGCTATCAGACGCATTTTATAACCATCGCAAGCTATGTGATTGTCGCGGCGGTGGTGGCTTATCTCATCTACAGCAGCTGGCGACAGCGCCAGGTTTCCCGTGTTGTCTATTCTTCCGCACCAGAGGATAAGTAATGGAACGCCCTAACATCCTGTTTATTATGACCGATACCCAGGCCACCAACATGGTGGGCTGCTACAGCGGCAGGCCGCTCAATACCAATAATATCGACAGCCTGGCCGAAGAAGGCATTCGCTTTAACTCGGCTTACACCTGCGCCCCGGTTTGCACGCCTGCGCGCGCCGGGCTGTTCACCGGCATCTATTCAAACCAGTCCGGGCCGTGGACGAACAACGTGGCGCCGGGCAAAAACATCTCCACCATGGGCCGCTACTTTAAGGATGCGGGCTATAAAACCTGCTACATCGGCAAGTGGCATCTGGACGGGCACGACTATTTCGGCACCGGCGTCTGCCCGCCGGAGTGGGACGAGGATTACTGGTTTGACGGTGCGAATTATCTCGCAGAATTAACGGAAAAAGAGATCGGCCTGTGGCGCAACGGCTTAAACAGCGTGGAAGACCTGGTAGAAAACAGCATCGATAAAACCTTCACCTGGGCGCACCGCATCAGCAATCGGGCGATTGATTTTCTCGCACGGCCGCAGCGCCGGGATGAGCCTTTCCTGATGGTTATCTCCTATGATGAGCCGCACCATCCTTTTACCTGCCCGGTTGAGTATCTTGAAAAGTATGAGGATTTTTATTACGACCTCGGCGAGAAGGCGTTGGATGATTTAGCCGGCAAGCCGGTGCATCATCGCTTATGGTCCGAGGCGATGCCGTCGCCGGTTGGGGCCGACGGGCGCTATCATCATCCGCTCTATTTCGCGTGTAATGATTTTGTCGATGATGAAATCGGCCGCGTGGTGAACGCGCTGACGCCGGAGCAGCGGGAAAATACCTGGGTGGTTTATACCTCCGACCACGGCGAAATGATGGGCGCGCACAGGCTCATCAGCAAAGGGGCGGCGATGTATGACGACATCACGCGCATCCCGCTGATTTTCCGTCCGCCGGGCGTGCAGGGGCGGCCCGCGCAGGTGGATACGCCGGTTAGCCACGTCGACGTGCTGCCGACGCTGATGAAGCTGGCGGGCATTCATCAGCCGGACATTCTGCCAGGGGAAAATATTCTCGACGTGGAGGATGAGCGCGGCGTGATGGTGGAGTTTAACCGCTATGAAATCGAGCACGACAGCTTCGGCGGTTTTATTCCCGTGCGCGGCTGGGTGACCAACCGTTTCAAGCTGGTGCTCAACCTGTTTACCAGCGATGAGCTGTACGACAGGCAAAGCGATCCGGACGAAATGCACAACCTGATAGAGGATCTGCGCTACGCTGAACAGCGCAACAGGCTGCACGACGAGCTGATGGACTATATGGATAAAATCCGCGATCCGTTCCGCACCTATCAGTGGTCGTGCCGTCCGTGGCGCAAAGAAGCGAAGCCGCGCTGGATGGGCGCGTTCCGCCCGCGTCCGGAGGACGATTACTCGCCGGTGGTGCGGGATTACGACACCGGTATGCCGACTCAGGGTGTTAAGGTGGAAGAGAAGAAGCAGAAGTTTTAACGGGCTTACTCTTACCCTGGCCCTCTCCCTGGAAGGGAGAGGAGGCTAAAGACAAAAAGACGGCCCGGTTTTCACCCTCGCCCTTTGGGGGGAGGGGCACTAAAAAAGGATGCTAAATGAAGATAGCCAAAGTAGGCGAAGCGCCAGACTACCGTTTCTCGCTTGCTAACGAACGAACCTTCCTGGCGTGGATCCGCACCGCGCTGGGTTTTCTGGCTGCCGGCGTCGGGCTCGATCAGCTCGCCCCCGATCTCGCCACGCCGCTGATACGCGAAACCATTGCGCTGCTACTGTGTTTATTTGCCGGCATGCTGGCGGTTTACGGTTATCTGCGCTGGCTGCGCAATGAAAAAGCGATGCGGCTCAAGCAGGATCTGCCCTATACCCGCAGCCTGCAGGTCATCAGCCTGGTGCTGGTCGTTGTCGCCGCCGTCGCGATGCTGATGGTGGCCTATGCCGGATAGCCGCATGCAGCGGCGCAGCGCCGATCCCGGCCTGCAGCCGGAGCGAACGTCCCTTGCGTGGTACCGCACGTTTCTGGGCTACGGCGCGCTGCTCATGCTCGCGCTGCGCCATAGCTGGCAGCACGCCGGGCCGTTTTTCTGGATGGTGTTTGTGGCGCTGACCGCCGTGGCGGTGGTTATCTATCGCTATGCCCGGCAGCGTAACCTGATGGACATCGCCATCAATGATTTTGCCGACGGGCGCACCATGCGCGCCAAATTACTTATCGCGCTGGCGGTCTGCTGCCTGGCGCTGCTGTTTGTGGCGGTGCACGTGCGGCAAATTGTGGCGTTATCGGGAGGCTTCTGATGCGCGGATGTCATGTTATGGCTAAGCCCACCAGTTCAGGTTGCAACATTCAGTGTCGGTACTGTTTTTATCTCGAAAAGCCCCGGCAGCCCGTAATGGACGACGCCACGCTGGAAGCGTTTATTCGTCAGCACATCGCCGCGCAGCCCGGCGACACGGTGGAATTTGCCTGGCAGGGCGGCGAGCCGACGCTTGCGGGCCTGCCGTTTTACCAGCGCGCAGTCGCTCTGCAAAAGCGCTATGCCGCAGGAAAACGGATTCAGAACACCATGCAGACCAACGGCGTTTTGCTAAACGACGCCTGGTGCCGTTTCTTAAAAGAAAACGGCTGGCTGGTGGGGATTTCCATCGACGGCCCGGCGGACCTTCACGATGAGTATCGCCGCACGCGCAGCGATAAACCTACGCATCATCTGGTGCTTGCCGCCGTTGAAAAGCTAAAAGCGCACCTAATTGAATTCAATTTGCTGACCGTGGTTAATCAGCTCAACGGCCAGCAGCCGGAGCGGCTATACCGCTATTTAAAAACGCTCGGTACGCCATTTTTACAGTTTATCCCGCTGGTGGAGCGGGATGAGAACGGCGCGGTTACGCCGGAATCCGTATCGCCTGAACAGTTCGGCGTTTTCCTCAATACCGTTTTCGACATCTGGGTGCGGGAAGATATCGGAAACGTTTTTGTCCAGCTTTTTGATTCAACGCTTGGCGTATGGAGCGGCTACCCGGCGCAGATATGTACCTTCAGCGAAACCTGCGGCCATGCCTTTGCCCTCGAAGCGAACGGCGACGTTTACCAGTGCGACCACTACGTTTATTCAGATTACAAACTTGGTAACCTGCACGGCGCTTCGCTTAGCGAGATAAATCAAAGCCCGGCGGCAGTGCGTTTTGGCAAAAATAAAAATCGCCTGCTGACGCAGGATTGCCAGCTTTGTCCCGTGCGGCCTTTATGCCAGGGCGACTGCCCGAAGCATCGCATCAGCCAGGGGAAAAGTTATCTTTGCCACAGCTACCACAGCTTTTTCACCCACAGCGCACCCTGTATGAAGGTGATGCGTGATTTGCTGGCGCAGCGTCGCTCGCCCGCAGAACTGATGGGGCTGTTGCAGCGGCGATAGCCGCGTGGTTACGTTTTATTGCAATCCGCACTCCCCGCTTTGCCTGAACCATGCTACATATTAGGTTTTCCCCCTTCATCATGAAGTTACAGGACAATGCTGAAGCCGATCGTTGTTGTGGCAGCGCTGTGCGTAAGCGTAAGCGCTCTGGCGTCAACGCAGCCCGCGTTAACGCCGCAAAGCTGGTCCAGCCAGCTAGGCGTGGGAATGATCGTCGACTGGGCGATGACCGAGCGCGGCATCCGTGAGTTCGATCCGCTGGCGGTAAAAGATTTTCAGCAGCGCGGCATCGGGCACGTTCGCATTCGCGTGGCGGGCGAGCCTACGCACCAGCGCCTGGTGCATCTGCAAAAAATCGTCGAGGCCTGTCAGCAATATCACGTTGTGCCGATTATCAGCTATCAGGCGGGGACAGAAAGCGAAGGCAAAATCGTCGCCTGGTGGACCGCCGCGGCGCGCTATTTTGCGCAAAGCAGCCCGCTGCTCGGGTTCGATATTCTCTATGAACCCTCAGAAAAACTGACTCACGCACAGCTCAACGCGCTTTATGAGAAAGTCACGAAGGCCATCCATAAAATAAGCCCGCAGCGCACGATCCTTATCGCTCCGCATATGCATGCCCAGCCCGACAGCCTGAAGTGGCCTGACCAAAACCGCGGCCCGGTGCTGGTCGACTGGCATCTGTTCACGTACGGGCCGGTGGCGGTCAAAGGCAAACGAGGCTGGACGACGGGGACGCCTGCGGAAAAAGCCGCAATTCGTGCACGCATCAATAGCGTTCTGCGCTGGCAGCAAAAATCCGGACACAGGAGCTGGGTGGGGGCGTGGTCGGTGGGCGAGATTGTTAAAAACACGTCCGCAGCGCAGCAAATCGCCTTCGCCACTTTTGTCGCCTGTGAACTGCAGAAAAACCATCTGCCCTACGCGGTGAATAAAGACAGCAAATTTTACGATGGTGAAGAAGGCGCATGGCGGCCGGAAATGCAGCCGCTGCTGGATGCGATCCTTAAACCGCAGTGCAAAAGCTGACCCGCTGCGTAATTTTAAGTTGCTGCGTTCCAGTAAATTATGTATTTTTATGCAAATTAAATGCATAAATAAAGAATATATCGGAGCGCAACATGATCAGAACGTTAGCTAAAACAGTTATTTTCGTCGGGTGTATGGCCTGCTCCGTGCTCTCTTCCGCCTATGCCGCGCAGCAAACCTACGTGGTCGGCTCCGGCGGAACCTATCGTCCGTTTGAATTTGAAAACAGCCAGAAGCAGCTTGAAGGCTTTGATATCGATATCATTAAAGCCGTCGCCAAAGCGGAAGGTTTTGACATCAAGCTGGTGAACACGCCGTGGGAAGGGATTTTCGCCACCTTGAACTCCGGCGATCGCGACATCATCATTTCCGGCATTACCATCACCGACAAGCGTAAAGCGATGGTCGATTTCTCCGTGCCTTATTTCCCGGCGGAGCAGTCCATCGTGGTGCCGACGGCTTCTGAGGTGGATTCCATTAACGCCCTGAAAGGGAAGAAAGTTGGCGTGGTTAACTCCAGCGCGGGCGATATTGTGGTTTCCGACACGCTGGGTAAAAACAGCACCGATATCAAACGCTTTGATAACACGCCGCTGATGCTGCAGGAATTAACTGAAAGCGGTATCGACGCCGCCGTGGGCGACGTTGGCGTAATTAAGTACTACATCAAATCCCATCCGGAAAAAGATCTGAAAACGGTTTCGGACGCCAAATTTGAGCGTCAGTATTTTGGTATCGCCGTGGCGAAGGATAATCAGGAACTGCTGGGTAAAATCAACTCAGGCCTGAAGAAAATCATTGCCGACGGCACCTACGCGAAGATCTATTCCACCTGGTTTGACAGCAACGTTCCAACTCTCCCCGCTGAATAATTTCGCATGACTCGGGGCCGTTTCGGCCCCAACAAGGACAGGTATGACCGGATTCCGCTGGGAGATAATCTCAGAATATGCGCCGCTCTTTATGGAGGGCGCGCTCATGACCATCAAATGCACCATCATCTGCGTGATTCTGGGCACCACCTGGGGCCTGCTGCTGGGGCTTGGCCGTATGGCGCATGCCGAAGATGGCCCGTGGAAACATGTGCTGCGCTACGCCGTACAGTGGCCGGTGCGGGTTTACGTAAGCGCTTTTCGCGGCACGCCGTTATTTGTGCAGATCATGGTCGTACACTTTGCGCTGGTGCCGCTGTTCATCAACCCGCGTGACGGCATACTGGTCACCAGCGGCCTGATGTCGATGGATTTTGCCCGCGAACTGCGCTCCGAATACGGCGCGTTTCTCTCGTGTGTGGTCGCCATCACGCTGAACGCCGGGGCTTATGTCTCGGAAATCTTCCGCGCCGGTATCCAGTCTATCGACAAAGGCCAGATGGAGGCTTCGCGCGCGCTGGGTATGGGCTGGGGCAAAACGATGCGCAAAGTTATTTTGCCGCAGGCGTTTCGCCGCATCCTGCCGCCGCTGGGCAATAACGCCATCGCAATCGTCAAAGACTCTTCGCTGGCTTCGGCGATTGGTCTGGCCGATCTGGCTTACGCCGCGCGTACCGTTTCCGGGGCTTACGCGACTTACTGGGAGCCTTACCTGACTATCTCGCTGGTTTACTGGGTGCTGACGTTCCTGCTCTCGCTGCTGGTGCAACATATGGAAAAGAGGTTTGGCAAAAGTGATTCACGTTAAGGATTTACAGAAAAATTTTGGCAAAACCCATGTGCTGCGCGGCATCTCGTGTGACATCGCACCCCAGGAAGTAGTGTGCGTTATCGGTCCATCCGGCTCCGGGAAAAGTACCTTTCTGCGCTGCCTGAACGCGCTGGAAAAGCCCGACGGCGGCGAAGTTATGGTGAACGGTTTTGCGGTGCACGATCCAAAAACCAGGCTGAATACGCTGCGCGAAAGCATCGGCATGGTATTCCAGCGGTTTAACCTGTTCCCGCACATGACGGTGCTCGAAAACCTGATTATGGCGCCGATGTCCCTCAAAGGGCTGTCGAAAGCGGATGCGGTATCCCGCGCGGAGAAGCTGCTGCATAAAGTGGGCCTGACAGACAAAATCGACGCCTGGCCATCGAGCCTGTCCGGCGGCCAGCAGCAGCGTGTAGCCATTGCGCGGGCGCTGGCGATGGAACCGTCGATTATTCTTTTCGATGAGCCAACTTCCGCGCTCGACCCGGAGCTGGTGGGCGAAGTGCTGGCGGTAATGAAACAGCTGGCGCTGGAAGGCATGACGATGGTCATCGTGACCCATGAAATGGGCTTCGCCCGCGAAGTGGCAGACCGCGTGATCTTTATCGATCAGGGCGTAATTCAGGAGCAGGGCCCGCCATCGCAGTTGTTTACCGCGCCGACCAACCCGCGGACGAAAGAGTTTTTAAGTAAGGTGCTTTAGATAAATGGGCGAGCTGTATTCGCTCGTCCATTGCAAATAATAAACTGAGTTAATGTTCAAGAGCCACGGAGCAGACATAATCAATAGCACGCAACGTATTATAAAGCTCCGGTAGGGTAACTTTCTTCTTTATTATCAGCTTAATACTTACTTCAATCTTATTATTTTTAATATCGCGGATGGTTATTGCGTCGATATGGTTTTTTTGCTGACGAAGCTGTGCCAACAGCGATATTAAACCTTCCGCGTCAGAAAGGATTAAACGCGCTTTTACTTTTCCTGGATGCTGGCTGTGCGACTGCAGGTAGAGAATAAAAGGGCTGAGCTTGATTGCCAGCAAAAAAAGTGCAGTTGCCAGTAAAGCATGCAGATAAAAGCTGGCGCCGCAGGCGATACCTATACCTGCGGAGGCCCAGACTATTGCCGCCGTGGTTAATCCAGAAATGGCGTCATCACGGCCATGCAAAATAACACCAGCACCTAAAAAACCTACGCCGCTGATAATTTGTGCGGCCAGCCGCATTGGGTCGCTACGAATATTTACTGACATTTCAGCGTAATATTCGGCTGACTGAATAGAGACAACGGTTAATATGCAGCTGGCTACGGCTATAATAACGCATGTTTTAAAGCCTACGGGTTTCCCTTTTGACTCACGCTCTAAGCCGATGATGCCACCTAAAGCAAAAGCAGCAAGGATTTTTGCCAGCGTAGCTATTGGCAACGGTCCGGGCCCGCCCGATAACGAAAATAGATCCTCCATCTATATTTCCCTCATGCAACTTTAGCTTTTGGTTTGCTCAGATCGAATGAATCATAAAATCTGTGACGGGTCCATTCACCCGCTTATGGACAATTAAACCGGCGAATATAATGGTCAATAATGGAGAGCAGGCCTTTATTATCAACTGACTGTACAATATTGACGGGCTTTCCCTGGGGGGCGGCAACGTTAACGGCCAGTTTCAGGTGCTCAGGGCCATAGCGGCAGGTCACACCGCGAGTTAAACCGCTGAGCGAGACGTCAACGTAATCTTCAGCCCAGGTAACCAGCTTCGGCTCAAGCAGCAGGGCGATGTTCACGACATCATGGATCCAGCAACCAGGCAGACGGCGGGTTTGCATCGAATAGTCCATCCATGGCCGCATCGTATCGACCAGGTAGCGGCTCAGCCTGTTATTACAGCTTTCCAGAATATCCAGATCCTGATGGGTCATTTGGGTTTGCGTGGTTACATCCATAGGTACCAGCACAATATTCGCCTCACTGGTCAGCACGGCATGAGCAGCTTCAGGATCGAAACCAAAATTGGTGTCTTTAAAGTAGCCATCAACGTGGAATACGCCGCCCATAATGACAATTTCTTTTACCGCCTGCGCTAACTGCGGATATAGTTGTAACGCCAGCGCCACGTTGGTCAGCGGGCCGATTGCTACCAGAGTGATTTCGCCCGGGTTGGCGCAGATAATTTCGCCTATCCTGTTTGCTGCTAGCGGAGCCGCGCTGCCTGGAAAATCGGGAGCAGCAATTCCGCCCCACAAATGGCGCAGGCCATGCCTGTCGACGCTGTGATCCAGACTTTCCCGCCAGGGTGCGGCAGGCTCAACCAGAGCACGTGACGCCCCACGGGCTACCTCAACGCAAGCGCCGAGACGGGAGAGGAGATCGCATACTACGGCGTAACCGATTTCACTGGGCGTATTACCTGAAACCGTCGTAATCAGTTCCAGTGAAATTTCTGGCGCTGCCAGCGCCAGCGCTAATGCCAGCCCATCGTCTACATTCGCACCAGCGACGCCATTACCGGGATCGCAATCAATAATTAAGCGCTTCATATTCTTTATGTCTCTGAGGGGGCTGTCTCTTTTAACGACCGACAGCCACAGGACTCACCAATCTGCAAATCAAAAGAGAATTCACGGTTATGAGGCTTCCCGTCCCATGTTCTCAGCATGTTAATCGCCTCTCTGGCCATCAGCGCGATCGGCTGTCGTACCGTTGTCAGAGAAGGCACGTTAAAAGAGGATTCAATAGTCCCGTTAAAACATACCAGCGCCAGATCCTCTGGTACCTTTAACCCCTGTTCAGCCATCGCCCGTAAACAGCCGAATGCCTGCTGCTCGTTAGTGGCGAACAGCGCCCGCGGCAGGGTGGCGCCACGGAGCATGCGCTGAGCGGCTTCATAACCGCCGCTGCGGGTATAATCCGTAGAAAAAATCCATTGCGGATTAACGTTAAGTCCTGCCTCCTCAAGCGCCAGCCGCCAGCCGTTGATACGATCCTTTGTATTGAGCATTTCCAGCGGCCCACAGATGATGGCAATCTCGCGATAGCCATGCTCGATGAGATGATGAGTGGCCCGATAAGCTGCCTGCTGTTCGTTAACCTGAATTGCACAAACATTAAGTTCTGGATCGACTCTGTCGAGCATGACGCACGGCGTACCGTTTTCCTGAATCAACTCCAGCCAGGGATGACGATCGACGCTGATATAGATCAAGCCATCCACCTGGCGGTGCAGAAGATTAGTAATTAACTCACGTTCGCGCTCCCTGCTGTCTCCTGCATCACCCAGCAGTAATACCTTGCCGTCTGCAAATGCTTCCTGCTGCAAAGCATGGGCCATAGATGCAATAAATGGGTTGGCGATATCCGGCACTATTAACCCGTAGGTTTGCGTGGTGCCGCTGGCTAATGCCCGTGCAATACCATTCGGACGATAGCCCGTTTTTTTGATAGCCATTAATACCCGCTCGCGAGTCTTCGGAGCCACCGGGCGCGGGCCATTGTTTATTACATAGCTGACTACCGCTACCGACGTCCCGGCCTCTTTAGCCACTTCAGCGCGGGTGACTCGTGCGACATGACGCTTTATCACTGAATACCTGCTTTATTTTGTCTGGCGATAAACAGAACAACAGAATAAATGTTTACGGGACAAAAATCCCTGGCGGAAACCGTAGTTGCGCTGGGGAGTGCTCCGGCAATTAAATGGCATCTTCAGGCAAATTCAGGTCGCGGCCGCGAGTTTCCGGTGCAAAGAAGGTGGTTATCAGACCGATGCCAGCCATTACGGCGAAATAGAGCGCGATTGGCCACCAATGTCCTGTCCATGACAGGAGCGCAGAGGCAACTAATGGTGCGGTGCCGCCGGAAAGTATTGATCCTAACTCTTTAGCAAATGCCATTTTGGTGTAGCGGTTGGTGACGCCAAATAGTTCAACGCCCCAGGCCGCCTGCACGCCAAAGATTCCCAGCGAGGCTAGGCCCATGCCGACAACAATCGTCGGGATCACAAACAGCGGCTCGCGGGAATCCAGCAGGATAAAGGCGGGGAAAGCGTACAAAATTAGCAGCAAACAAAACCAGCGGTAGACGATGCGGCGTCCGAAACGGTCAGACAGCCAGCCGGCAAAAGGAATAATGGCGAAGCCGAGCAGCGAGGCGATAAAAACCGCCAGTGTAGGCACGGACTTATCTACCATCAGCACCCTGGCGACGTAACCAATGATAAATCCCTGTGCGAGATAGGAGGGGCCGTTTTCACCAATACGCAGGCCAACCATAGTCCAGAATGCTCGCGTACGCTTCCAGAAGCTGCGGGTGTCCTGCTTTTGCTCGACAACGCCCTGTTCAAGGATTTGCTTACGCTGTTTTTCCAGCAGCGCCTTCTGGCGCTCAAAAACCGGCGTCTCCCGCATATGACGTCGAATAAATAGCGCCACAGCAGCGATAAGCATGCTGCACAGGAAAGGGATACGCCAGCCCCAGGATAACAAGGCTTCTTTATCCATTTGCAGCACCAGTAGCCAGGCCAGTGATGCCAACAAAGTACCGCTGTTGGAACCAAGGCCGATAATCGATGAAATCAGACCGCGACGCTTTACCGGCGCATACTCGCCCAGCATAACCGTTCCACCTGAGAGTTCAGCGCCAGCCCCTAACCCCTGGGAAAAACGCAGGATGACCAGGCAGACCGGCGCCCAGACGCCAATCTGCGCGTAGCCGGGGATCAGGCCGATCAAAGTAGTGGAGCACCCCATCAAGGCAATGGTGATCACCATGACCATTTTTCTGCCATAGCGGTCACCCAGCCAGCCAAATATCAGGGCTCCTATCGGGCGTGCAATAAACCCAACCGAATAGGCAGCAAAGCTGGATAGCAGAGCCATAACCGGAGTGGCGTCAGGAAAGAAGACATCGCCAAAAATGATACCAGCAGCAAGGCCATATAAAGCAAAGTCGGCATATTCCATTGTGGTGCCCAGCCAGCAGGAAAATGTAGCGCGCATAAAATCACGCTTGCCTTCCGGCGTAGCCAGGCGCTCTTCTGCCGCATGCTGCTCATCTGTTAACGGAGGGGTAATTGCGTCAATTGTCATAAGGGTACTCCCGGAGGTCAGGACTGTCGCTACAGTGATATTCCCCCGATAAATTCAGAAATAGCTTTGGCTCTTACAGGGTAGATACCACACCTTTCTCTTTAGCTTCTGAGTTTATCTACGCGCGTAGATTGATCAACTTGAGTATTTAAATCTGGGATGAAAATCACTCTAAAATGCAAAAGCCCCGGCTGACGGTAAACCGTTATCCGATTAAAGAAATTTAATAATATTCAAGTAATATATTGATTTTAGATTATTTATTTCTTGGGTGGTCGGAAGGCGATGGCAATTTCCTGGTTTGCTTTTATATGTTTTTTGCCAGGGCTATGGGCATAACCAGGAGGATTCACGCTACCGAATAAAAAAGGGAAGCTGCCAGGCATCATCCCTTATGATAAAGACGGTTATCGGCCGTACTTGCCGGGCAAAAACTAAACCGCCTCACCATGCCGCTGAAACTTATGCGCAAGCGGCAGCCAGCAGAACAGAATCAGCACGCCCATTGCCGTCATCAGCATCCCGAGGCTGAACTGTCCGCTTTGCGGCAGCAGGGCGGAAAACCATGCCATCGCACCGGAGCCCATATTTTGCAGGCCGCCAACCAGCGCCCCGGCCGTGCCCGCCAGGAACGGAAAAGGTTCCATCGCGCCGCTGGTGGCCAGCGGAAACAGCATCCCGGCCCCGAAGAAAAACAGAGCGGCGGGCACGATCAGCGTCCAGATATTCATCATGCCAAACCAGCCCGGCAGCCACATCAAAATTCCCGCAAACAGGCAGCTCAGCACCGCCTGCCACATAAGCGTTGAGAAACGCGCGTTCTGGCGACCGGCGTACCAGGAGCCGAAAAATGCCGCCGGGATCGGCAGAATAAACAGGATGCTCACTACTACGCCGTTGAGGCCGAGCACGCCGCCCATCAGCACCCCGGAGCAGGCTTCGAATACCGCCACACCCGCCAGCCCGCCTCCCAGCATCAGCAGATAGCAGTTAAACGAACCGCTGCCGAGCAGCGTTTTATAGCTGGCGCTCAAACGCTGGGGCGTGGCCTGAACCGGGCGCGTTTCCGGCAGCCAGCGCAGCATGCAGAATGCGACAAGCGTGCAAAGTACAAGCAGGAAGCCATAACAGGCTCGCCAGCCCCACACCGAGTCGAGCATGCCGCCAATAACCGGGGCCAGCAGCGGGCTGACCAGAATCCCCATGTTTAACAGGCTGTTGGCATGACGCAAATCGCGACCTTCATAGAGATCGCGCGGCATGGTTCGCGCCATAACGCCTGCCACGCCCGTTCCCATCCCCTGCAGGGCGCTGGCAATCACCAGCGCAGGCAGGCTGGTGGTGAATAGCGCCCAGAGCGTGGCGAGGATAAATATTGTCATGCCGGCAAGGATTACCGGACGGCGGCCAATACGATCCGAAACAGGCCCGTAGAAAAGCTGCGATACGCCGTAGGTCAGCAGATAAGCCGCCATTACGCGCTGGATTGCGCCATCGCGCACGCCAAACGTATGCGCCATATCAGGGATCGACGGAATATAAATGGTCTGCGTCATCTGCCCGACGGCAACCAACAGGATTAACATCATCAGCAGGTGGATATTGGCTAGCTTTTTCATTTTCTCAGGTTTGTTATAGAGATTTTGGCGCTTCGTGATAGCGAATGGTGCTGTCACGGTGTGAAATTAGAGAGGAATCTACCATATAAATAAGGAAAGGCCAGATGGCGTCCGGCTTTTGATCGCGTGGGAAAATGGCATTCTGTAAAGCCGTAGCGGCAATTTTTATTGCCAGATATGCGCGGTTTGTCCCAGCGTGAGCTTGCGCAGAGATTTATCGTCATTTCTCTTTAAATAAAATTTCTCTTGCGAGCCGATATGGATTTCGAAGCTAAAAAACAACGGGCCCTCTTTTTACTTGCGCAAACAGGCATATGGAAAAGTAATTATGCTCCACCCTTTGTCCGCCTGTTATGGCGTTTCAGGTTTAACTGTCCACCGCCTCATTTTCTTCCTTATTACGTCGTATTCCTGGACTACGCTTTCTACTTTGGTTTAGCCTGGGGCGCGATAATGTGGTTGCTTCAATGGCATACAGGAAGCACTGATTTAATGATGGCGCTTCTGCAGATGTTAAGCGCAGGCGTGCTGTTTGGCTTCTTTATGGCTGGATATTATGCCTTCGGGCGTCGGTACTACAGGCTGCCAAAATGGAAGGATGTGTAGGCGAATGCCTTTGCGGCAAAGATTAAAAGAGGCAGCTTCCCACCTCTTTTGGACTGGCGTAAACATGAACCGACAGCCTCGCCTGATGTATGAATAAGCCTTTGTAAATTAAAACCTGGCCCCGTCTGGCCGAAACCTTCGCCCTGTCTGTACTGTCATCCCTGCGCCCGACGCTGATCCTTGCTCATATTCTCTTTGTTGTAATAGGGATCGGAACAGGCCGGGCGGATAAGTATCGTCCATGCCCGCCGGGCTATGGGTGCGATGGCCGTCGTAACCGGAAATATCAGAAGAAGTGCGGCCGGTCATGCAGCGTGACAGCGCACTTATAAGCCATGATTTTTCCTGAAGGCGTACTGAATAGCGGGCCCGGGATGGTCATTATTATCTGATATTTTTTATATCCGTTCTCTGTACCAGAGAATACGCAGCCGCTTAGCTTCTGGGTTAAAAACCGTACCGGGATGGGCATAACCTGCACTGCGTTCTGCCGCTCTGTAGCGTTGACCGCAGGATTTAGCGGGCTAAAAAAAATCTTTATTTACTTAATTTTAATTAAGTAAATAGGAATTTACCTAAATGTGATCCGCGTTGCGGTCAGCCTGAATAACTATACCGGCGCCGGGGGTAATACCACCTCTCTGTCAGGCAATGCGGCCAGCCTGAATGGCTATAAAGCTTCTGCCGGTAATGCTGAGACGGTAAGCACTAGTGCGGTGGATTTAAGCGCTTACCCGCTACCGACCAGCAACAGCGGCTACTTTGTGGCCGTCAGCGATCCGAAAAGTCCTTATCTTATTGCCACTAACCTTAAGCTGGATGGCCTCGGCCAGCTTGACCCGTCGCTGTTCAGCGATCTCTACACCATGACGGGGAATAAACCGGGCGAAGCGCCGCGGGAAACTAACAGCACCTGGACCGATCAGAACAAGTTCCTCGGTTCGTCTTACTTTATGGACAGGCTCAACCTGAAGCCTGAGTACGACTACCGCTTCCTGGGCGATGCGGCCTTTGATACACGTTATGTCAGCAACGTCATGCTTAACCAGACCGGCAACCGATATCTCAATGGCGTAGGTTCCGATCTTGATCAAATGCAGTACCTGATGGATAACGCGGCGCGCGCGCAGCAGTCCCTTGGCCTGAACTTTGGCATAGCGCTTACCGCCGATCAGATTGCATCGCTTGATCACAGCATTCTGTGGTGGGAAGCGACCACCATCAACGGTGAAACGGTGCTGGTGCCGAAACTCTATCTGTCGCCGAAAGATGTGACGGTGAATAACGGCAGCGTGATTGCCGGTAATAACGTCACGCTTAATGGCGGCAGCATTACCAACAGCGGCAGCACCCTGACCGCGAACAACAACCTGAGCCTCGACAGTCAGAACAGCATCAGTAACCTGAACGCCGGGCTGATGAGCGCTGGCAGCGGGCTGCAGCTGAACGCGCTGGGCGATATCAACAACATCGGCTCGACCATTGCCGGGAAAACCGTGGCGCTCGAAAGTATAAACGGCAGCGTTAATAACATTACGCTCGCGGATAACTGGAGCCTGGCGACGTCCGGTAAGAGCAGCCAGCTGGTAAGCCTCAGCACTACGCAGGTAGGCAATACTGCTTCCATCACCGCCCTGGACAGCTTAAGCCTGTTGGCCGGCAAGGACATCAATATCACCGGCGCAGACGTGTCGGCGGGCGGTAATCTGCTAATGAATGCCTGGGGTGATATTGCGGTCACCGCAAACCAGGTCACCAGCAGCTACAGCCAGTCGGGCTTCCAGGGTAAAGAGGCCACCAGCAATGAGTCCATTACCCACCAGGGCAGCACTCTCACCGCAGGCGGCAGCCTGGGCATGCAGGCAGGCAACGACCTGACGCTTGCCGCCAGTGCAGTCAACGCGGGTGGCAATGCGACGCTGATGGCGGGCAACGACCTGAACCTTAATGCTGCGCAGGCCGGCGAAAACGCGAGCCACGGCAAAAGCGAATCCCACAGCACGGACGTGGCCCGCACCACCGTCAGCAGCGGCGGTGACCTTCAGCTTGCCGCAGGCCGGGACATCACCAGCCAGGCGGCGGGCATTGCCGCAGAAAATGATGTGGTGATGCAGGCCGGACGCGACGTGAACCTGCTGGCGCAGGAAACCACCGCGGGCAGCAGCTATCAGGCGAAGAAAAAGGTCGAAATCAACGAATCCGTTCGTCAGCAGGGCACGGAAATCGCCAGCGGCGGAAATACAAAAATTATCGCAGGCCGGGATGTTAACGCCGAAGCCGCCCAGGTCACCGCCAGCGGCGATATCGGCGTCGGTGCGGACCGGAACATCAACCTCACTACCGCCACCGGAAGCGATTACCACTACAAGGAAGAGACGAAAACCAAAAAGGGGTTCCTCAGCAAGAAAACGACCCACACCATTGAGGAAGACAGTGCGACCCGTGAAGCAGGCACCCTGCTTTCCGGCGATAACGTGACCGTTCAGGCGGGCAACAACCTGCTGGTGAAAGGCTCCTCCGTGGTGGGTGATAACACCGTGGCGCTGGGCGCGGGCAACAACGTCGATATCGTGGCGGCGACCAACACCGATTCCTCCTGGCGCTTTAAGGAAGAGAAGAAGAGCGGCCTGATGAGCACCGGCGGTATCGGCATCACCGTCGGCAACAGCAAATCCACCCATGACCTGCGCGAGGCGGACACCACACAAAGCCAGAGCTTCAGCACCGTCGGCTCTACGGGCGGCAACGTGGTTATCGCTGCCGGGAACCAGGCACATATTGGCGGCGCAGATCTGATCGCCGGGAAGGACATGAGTCTCAGCGGCAGCAGCGTCATTATCGACCCGGGCCACGACAAACGTACCCGCGATGAAACCTTCGAGCAGAAGAAAAGCGGGTTGACGCTGGCGCTTTCGGGCGCGGTGGGTGGAGCCATAAACAATGTCGTAAACTCAGCGCAGGATGCGAAAAATGAAAGTGATGGCCGTTTAGCTGCACTTCAGGCAACAAAATCAGTTCTTTCAGGTATGCAGGCCGGGCAGGCCGTTGCTCTGGATGCTGCTGACAGCGGGAATACTGAAAACCCGAGCACTAACGCTATCGGTGTCAGCGTTTCTCTCACCACGCAAAAGTCAAAATCTGAGCAACATGTGCGGAGTGATGAAGTCACTGACAGTACGCTGAATGCGGGCAACCATCTCTCCATCACTGCAACCGGTAAAAGCCAAGGCCCGAACAGCGGGGATATTGTGATTGCCGGAAGCCAGTTAAAGGCTGGCGGCGACACCGTGCTGGATGCAAAAAACGACATCCTGCTGGCGGGTGCAGCCAATACACAGCAGACCACGGGTAAGAACAGCAGCAGCGGTGGTGGTGTCGGGGTCGGTATTGGCGTCGGCAGCGGTGGCTGGGGGATCAGCGTCTTCGCCAACGGTAACTCTGCTCACGGCAAGGACAAGGGCAACGGCACCGACTGGACCGAAACTACCATCGACAGCGGTAAAACCGTCACCATCAAAAGCGGGAATGACACCGTACTCGATGGCGCGCTGGTCAACGGCAATAAAATCGTGGCCGACGTGGGCCACGACCTGCTGATGCGCAGCCAGCAGGACAATAACGACTACGACAGCAAGCAGACCAGCGTTGCCGGAGGCGGCAGCTTCACCTTCGGCTCCATGTCGGGCTCGGCTTATATGAGCGTCAGCCAGGACAGGATGAAGAGCCGCTTCGACTCGGTGGCGGAGCAAACCGGGCTTTACGCCGGGGATGGCGGTTTCGATATCACCGTTGGCAATCATACCCAGCTGGATGGTGCTGTTATCGCTTCCACCGCCACGGCAGACAAAAACAATCTCGATACCGGGACTTTGGGCTTCAGCGATATCCATAATGAAGCGGATTTCAAAACTCAGCACACGGGCGGCTCTTTCAATACCGGCGGCAGCATCGCCGGGCAGTTTGCCAGTAATGCGGCGAATGCCCTGCTGGCAGGCGGCGGTAATAAAGGCCATGCCGAAGGCACAACTCAGGCAGCTGTGGCTGATGGCACCATCACCATCCGCGACAAGGACAACCAGAAGCAGGATGTCGCTGATCTTAGCCGCGACACCGAACATGCCAACGACAGCATCAGCCCGATTTTCGACAAGGAGAAGGAGCAGAAGCGGCTGCAGGAAATTCAGCTGATCGGCGAAGTAGGTTCTCAGGCCGCCGATGTGGCCAGAACCCAGGGCGATCTGGAAGGACGTAAAGCGGCAAAAGATCCGGCCTCGCTGGAAGAAGCGCGTCAGCAGCTGATGAAGGAAGGAAAATCAGTTACAGATACCGCCGTTGCAGAACGTGCTTACAACAATGCCTCGTCATTGTACGGCACGGGGGGGGTGGTTCAGCGTGGACTTCAGGCGGTGACCGGAGCACTGACCGCCCTGGCTGGCGGTGGCAACCTGGCTGGTGTACTGGCCGGAGCATCGGCCCCGGAACTGGCGAATATTATCGGACACCGATCCGGCCTCAGCGATAATGAAGCACTGATAGCTCATGCCGTACTGGGTGGCGTGGTGGCTTCGCTGCAGGGGAACCGCGCGGCAGCCGGCGCAGCTGGCGCGTTGAGCGGTGAACTGGCTGCCAGAGCTATTAAAGAGCAAATGTTCCCAGGCAAGAGCAACAGTGAGCTGAGCGAAAGCGACAAGCAGCTGATTAGCAACCTGGCAACGCTGGCATCAGGGCTGGCGGGGAATCTGGCTAGCGGTAACCCGGCGGGTACAGCTGCAGCCGCTCAGGCCGGGAAGAATGCTGCTGAGAATAATAATCTGGCCCTGGCAGCATCAGAAGTAGCGGCGAATACGGCGGCGGCGATGGATGGTGCCGCCGCAAACGGTAGTAAAGGTTCTAATGGCGATGACTGGGATGCAGGCAGCGGCTGTGAAGGAACGCGTGAGCAGTGTGCGGTGCGTGATGGTATGCGCGACGGGACACGTGGCCCGGGCCATACTGAACTGCCGGTCGCGGACAAAGATCCGACCGGCGGTAAGCTGGAAAACCCGGCCCCTGAGGAAAACAAAGGCACTACGCTGGTTACGCCGGATCAGCGCGATCAGAACGGTGCCACCAATACGGGTAACAGCACAGGTGCTCCAGATACGGGTGGCAATACCACGGTTACGCCGATCCCGGAGGGGCCGAATAAGGATGATTTGGCTTACCTTGCTTTAAAAGGAAAAGAAGCCCAAGAGGCTGCTGGACAACTAGGCTTTGATCGAAGAATCCCAGCACAAAAAGCACCATTTAACTCACATGGTCAGCCAGTCTTCTATGACGGAAAAAATTACATTACACCTGATATTGACAGTCATAATGTTACCAATGGTTGGAAAATGTTTGACCGTAAAGGGAATCGTGTGGGCACTTATGATAGCGATCTAAACAGGATTAAGGACTGATATATGTTTGGTATTTTTCCTGAAAAAAAACCAGTAAATATCGAGGGTGAATGCGTTTTACCTGCATCAATAGTCATTGATAATTTCTCGGAAATGATGGATATACCTCTATCTTATTGGAACATAAGTGACTACCAGGATAGTTGGAGATGTTCTCTTAAAGAGGGGCTGGAAAATCAAAAACATGCGACTTTAGCTGTTTCAATGTATGAGCCTGAGAGTGCGAATTTTATATTTACTTGGGTTCTATATTTTTTTGGTGATGATGTTTTTGTTCAAAATAGTGTTTTATTTTTGGATGAATGTCCGGGTTTTACTCCTGAAACTATAAATAATTTTACTAGGTTGCGTACAACGCATAATGAAGATGGAATAAAAATATCTGAATGGAAAACAGATCTAAACAGCGTTTTAGCCTTTTATAATGCTCTTGGGAATTGAATGAAATCCCAGCCCTTGAGGCTGGGGTTTTATTTTATATACCAGTTAGTTACCGTTCTGTCTCTGCGGCTTGCCGATCACCTCGATCAGCTCCGTGACCTGGCGCTGCTTACGGGCGGAGAACTTACAGACCTTCCTGAACGTCTGCATGATCTCTGGCTCGGGCGGTGGGGCCGCGGGAAGCTTCGGCGACCAGTTCAAAGGCAATATGCCGGGCGGGGTGGTTTCGCTGGCCGGTAACAGCGGGCATGCGGAAGGCACCACGCAGGCTGCTGTCGCGAACGGCACCCTCACCATCCGCGACAGGGACAACCAGAAGCAGGACGTGGCGAACCTGAGCCGCGACACGGAGCATGCCAACGACAGCATCAGCCCAATCTTCGACAAGGAGAAGGAGCAGAAGCGGCTGCAGACCGTGCAGGCCATCAGCGATATCGGCGGCCAGGTGGCGGATATTGCCCGGACGCAGGGGGAGATTATTGCGACAAAAGACGCGAATGAGAAAATGCAGGGCGTCAGCCCGGAAGAGCGGGATGCTGCCCGCGCGCAGTGGCAGAAGGAGAATCCGGGCAAAGGTGAGTACGAGAACACCGGCAACTATAACTCGAAAGCCAGCCAGCAGTACGCGGATGCTTACGGCCAGATAGTGAACCTGCTGAATATCACCAGCGTTGATGCGCAGAATCAGCAGCAGGTGAAGGATGCGCTAACACAGTACGCAATGGATGTGCTGGGTGTTGATCGCCAGACGGCTCAGATTATGCCGAAACCAAGCAGGGCATGGATATTATCGTTGCTTCTGTAACACCAGTGTTAGGTTCAGCGGCAGCTAAACAGCTCGGTAAAGTCGTTGACGCTAATATTAAAGTCGTAGCGAAAGGGAATGTTGATGGAGCTAAATTCTCTGATACAAATCAGGGAGCAAGACCTTCTGAGTTAGCAGATGTGAATAAACCAACGCTGATTGATGGACGAATTCAGGCTAAAATAGATAAGCAAAACAAGCCTCTTCCCAATGGAAATATGGTTACAGCTCATGCTGAGGTGGGAGTCATCCAGCAGGCTTTCGAGAAAGGTATGTCTCAAGGGCGTGAGATGACAATGAGTGTATCTAAAGAACCTGTATGTGGCTATTGCCGTGGTGATATAGCAGCTATGGCTGATAAAGCAGGGCTGAAATCTTTAACGATTTATGAAGAGACTACAGGCCCTGTCCTCTACTGGCAGCCTGGAATGAAATCTCTCAAGGTTAGGGATTAAAATGAATTTCAAAATGAGTTGGACGCTAGACGAAAATGGCGGCAATCAACGGATCTCAAATTGGAACGATATATTAAACCAGTTGGAGAAACTTCAAGGAAAAGAAGGCTCTCTTACGCTTGATATTCTTACCAGTATAGAATCAGAAGTGGAAATGCTACAGGTTAGAGTTGAAAATGGCTATTACCTAATAACACTAGGTGAAATCGTTGAAGATGAATATCAGGTAAGAACATACTGGGATCATTCTAAATCGGACACTGAAATAATAATACTTGGAGATCGCTGGTCTGAGCGTCAGCTAACAAGAGATTTTGATCTTGTTGTCAGGATCTTTAAAGAGTTCTTCGATACTGGCAATGTATCAACGGATCTTTTGAGTTAAGGTAAACCCCGGCTTCTGAGCCGGGATTTTACTTTATACACCAGTCAGTTACCGCTCTGCCTTTGAGGCTTACTGATCACCTCGAACGCAGGGGAAGCGTGATGAAGCGGATAAGGAAAGCCCTGGCATGGCTGTTGTACACGGTGATGCTCGCCGGGTCGGTAGCGTGTTCGGGCGAAAAAAGCGCGTCGGGGGAAAAATCCCGGGGCGTTGAAACGCAACAGACAAAACCGCTTGTAACTGACGGAAAGCACAGGGAAAAACGGGTTCCGGCTCAACAATCCGCAACGGACAAAGTTGTTGTTGAGAATAACTATCTGAGTGTGTCGGATAAGACCGAACTTGAGATAGCGAAACTGAAACTACATAGCAACGATCCGGCAGAGCGAGAAAAAGCACAGCACACTATTAATGATCTGCGTGAAAAAGATATCGCCAGTGATCTAAAAGTGATTGAGGCTTGTGGTAATGGTGCGGCAGCCAGCGCAGCTTGTGGAGCAGCGCGGCTGGAAGTTATTGCAGCAAAAGGAGAATACGAAACTGGGCCGTACAACTCGAAAATAAGTCAGCAATATGCGGATGCTTATGGGCAGATCGTGAATTTGCTGGATGCCACTAGTGTCGATGCACAGAATCAACAACAAGTTAAAGATGCCATGGTGAATTATGCTATGGCACAACTTAAGGTTGATAAAGCCACTGCCACGGCGTACATCGAAACCTATGATGGCATGAAAATTGTAGCTGCTTCGGTAGCCCCAATTTTAGGCGCTGCGGCAGCAAACAAACTTAGTTCTTTGACAAATAAGGTAGTATCAGCAGAAACTACTCAGACTGCCCAAACGATTAAATCTTACGGACCACACGAGTCTGGACCATTAGGTAACCCAAATGATCTTCGTGCTCCAGCCTCTACATTCAGAAGTGGGACTTATACTGAGAAAGTTGCAGAAAAGGACATTTATCTTTACCGAGATTATGGTGGTTCTGCGAAAGTGGATGGTCGTTATTGGACTCCAGAACCCTCAAAAGGGCCGTTACAATCTCAGCTCGATAGTGCTGTGCTTCCTGAGTGGGGAAACACATTCCAGAATCAAGCTGTTATAAAAATACCGAAAGGCACTACGTATTATGAAGGTGCAGCAGCAGCTCAAACAGGTACTAAAGGAACTAACCCTACCCTGCATGGCGGTGTCACTCAGATCTTTTTACCAACACCACAAAATGACTGGATTATAAAAAAATGAAATCTAATGAAATAGTTAAACGTTGGGTGGATAAGAGGAGTTCATTTTACTTCTTTCTGCCGGATGGGCCTTATGGTCGGCCATTCGACAACCAGTATACAGTTGAAAAAATAGTAGAAGCCGTGGGTGGTTTTAAGATTTTTCTTTCTGATGGACTGACCTTGGTTTTTACAGGGGGTACGGAGGTTCTAGATGAAGGATGTAATTTAACTATCAAAGGTTTTGAACTGTTCATATTTGAGATAAATGGAGCGGGCATTAAAAAATATGATCGAGGTGAAGTTGTTTTGAGTGGTTTCTGATAGAGCGATTTGAATTCGGCGATTGGATTGGGATGACGGCGATAAAGCTCACCCGCAAGTTAATCTTGGGCCATGATGATAATCTGGTTTAATAAAAATCCGCCTTCATTAGGTAGTGCTGGTCAGTTAAGGAAATGAGGCTCGATAATTCGAGCCTCCAAAGAAGTAAAACGGGGGTGAAACCCTGATTGGTTGTTTTCCTTCCAAGCATAATTATGAATTTATATACATTAAAATGCTTAATTGACTGGCATTACGCCTTCATTAGGCGGTTTTTTTGCGGGATCACACAAAATTATGCGCCACCTTAGCCGCTACACCCTGTAAAAATATCATCACTTGCTACTATTCTTTTTCCGGCAAGCATTTGATGTTGTTCAGTGTTTTCATAAACGATGTTTCCACCGGCGGGCAGCGATCACCAGGCAACCCGGTATCACGCGAACATCAATTTTGGTGCCTGTGGTAAACCCGGCATCCTCCATCCAGGTGTCGTTCAGGCGCAGGCTGGCACTTCGGGTATAGCGCTTTGTTCTGTTGGTTTTGCGGTCGTAATGACGGATGCTGACGTAGCTGACCGTTATATCCCTTAGTACTTTGGGTTCTGCTTTCTCAGACAAGCGGCGATCGTTATTTTGCATGCTGCCTCGTGTTTTTTTGTATTTACTGCCAAAAGTTTCGATTGTGTTTTGGCAATAGTGGTTCCTGGATTAAGATTGGTGTCAGCCATATTCAACTCTGTGTAATTTTTTTGTGGTCAGCGGCATGGAAGTGCTTTGAACACTTTCATGTCGCACTCTTTAATAATCAGAATTTTCTATTTTATAGTTTTTCATGTTACGGTCTTTCGGTTGCTTTGCTGCGTCTATTATATCTTGCTGAATAAAAACACAGTATTGGCTTAAGAAACAAAGTTAATATCTGCGAGGCCGCTTCGGTAAATATTATCGATTCATGTAACGTTGCATTTTTAAATACGAAAGCCAGCTGAAAGCGGGCGGCGACATGCTGCTGGACGCGAAGAATGACGTCATTCTCAGCGGGGCCGCCAGCACCCAGCAATCCAGCGGCAAGAACAGCAGCAGCGGCGGTGGTATCGGCGTGAGTATTGGTGCAGGTAAAGGTGCCGGTATCAGCGTCTTCGCCAACGTCAACGCGGCAAAAGGCAAGGACAAAGGCAACGGCACCGGCTGGGCCGAAACCACGCTGGACAGCGGCAAGACTGTCACTATCAAAAGCGGGAACGACACCGTGCTCAACGGGGCGCAGGTCAACGGCAATAAAATTGTCGCCGATGTGGGTCATGACCTGCTGATGGGCAGCCAGCAGGACACCAACAAATACGACAGCAAGCAGACCAGCGTGGCAGCAGGAGGCAGCTTCACCTTCGGCAGCATGACGGGCTCCGGCTACATCAGTGCCAGCCAGGACAAGATGAAGAGCCGCTTCGACTCGGTGGCTGAGCAGACCGGGATGTTCGCCGGTGATGGCGGCTTCGATATCACCATCGGCAACCACACTCAGCTTGATGGCGCAGTCATTGCTTCCACCGCCACGGCAGATAAAAACAGTCTGGATACCGGGACGCTGGGCTTCACGGATATCCACAACGAAGCGGATTTCAAAACCCAGCACACCGGCATCAGTATCAGCGGCGCGGGCAGCTTCGGAGACCAGTTCAAAGGCAATATGCCGGGCGGAATGATTTCGGTGGCGGGCAACAGCGGTCATGCGGAAGGCACCACTCAGGCCGCCATCGCGAACGGCACTATCACCATCCGCGACAAGGGCAATCAGAAGCAGGACGTGGCGAACCTGAGTCGCGACACTGAACATGCCAACGACAGCATCAGCCCGATCTTCGACAAGGAGAAAGAGCAGAACCGCCTGAAGGAAATCGGGATGATCAGCGATATCGGCGGCCAGGTGGCGGATATTGCGCGGACGCAGGGTGAGATTATCGCGACGAAGGACGCGAAGGAGAAGATGCAGCGCGTCAGGCCGGAAGAGCGGGATGCGGCGCGGGCGCAGTGGCAGAAGGAAAATCCGGATAAAACGCCAACCGAAAAAGATATTAACGACCAGATTTATCAGGGATATTACAACCAGGCGTTCAATGATTCCGGGTTTGGTACCGGGAGTAATATCCAGCGCGGTATTCAGGCGGCCACCGCTGCCCTTCAGGGGCTGGCGGGTGGTAATATTGCCGGCGCACTGGCAGGTGCGTCTGCCCCGGAACTGGCGCATCTGCTGAAAGAGCCTACGGAAGGTAACGCAGCAGTTAACGCTATCGCCCATGCCATTCTGGGTGGTGCGGTAGCCATGCTTCAGGGAAATAATGCAGCGGCAGGCGCTACCGGGGCAGCTTCGGCCGAGCTTGCCGCCAGCGCCATTATGGCCACCCTTTATCCGGGAAAAAGTGTCAGCCAGTTGTCAGAAGAAGAGAAGCAGACGGTGAGTTCGCTGGCCACCATCTCGGCAGGCATGGCGGGCGGGATAGCAGGAGACAGCACATCCGGCGCGGCAACCGGGGCAGTGGCTGGGAAGAATGCGGTTGAGAATAACTCAATGTCCGGCCTTGTACCGCCTCGCGTACAGCAGGATGCCTCTCTGGCGTTTGATCCGAGTCAGCAAGGAAAGAACGTAGAAGAGATCAGTGAAGCAATCAATAATTCACATATAGGACCTTCAGTTGGAGAAGAGTGGAAAGTAAGTACTAATGCAAAGGCTGGAGCGTCTGGGGCAATTGGTATTGGTCCAAAAGGGGAGATCTTAGTTAATAATCACTATATTTCTGCATCCACTGGCTATAACACTGGATTTGGTCTAGAAGCAGGTGCTTCGATAGGTGTAGATTTTGGCCCTTATAATCCAGGCCTATTTGGTGATCTTGAACGAAATTATTCAGGTTCCGCAGGTTTAGGCCTTGGTTCTATAGGGGTTTCTGCAGGTAAAGATGGGATTGGATTTTCTTTTTCTGTTGGTCCAAATATTGGTTTTAGTGGAAAATCATCGGAATCAGGTGAAGGGGTAATGGATTTCAGTGGTGATTCGATGAAAGAGGTTTATCATCATGATTTCAAATGATTCTATCTTTAATTTGGCGGCATTGGGCATGCTGATGCTTATGTTCTTATGGGCAATCTGTTTCTTTGTCTTCGTATATAAAAAGCTTGGTGGCCCTAAGATTGGTCGCGATGCATTGTATTTTTTAAATTACATGTTTTTTAAGAAAGAATACTTGTCGAATTTGTCATTATTGCTTCTTTTGTTAGCTTATATTTTTGGAGCTGTAGTTAGCTATCGCCAAAATTTTATTTTCCTTCTTCTATTGGGTAATTTATCAGGGGTTACATCGCTTCTGTTATTTTCAGTTTATGGGCGTTATTTCTACAATAAGAATTTTAACGAAAAAGACAAGTTTGTTTTCCTTCGAGTATTCTTCACTGAATTTGACTTCTCTCTGAACTCAATCTTCCTTTGGCTTTCAAGGTTGATGTATGCAGTATGGATAATTTTGTTTATTCATTATTAGTTTTTTGTTGTTGAGAATAACTATTTAAGCAGTACTCAGGCTCTTACCTTCGATAAAGAACTGTCGGACTGCCGTAAATCAGGTGGTGACTGCCAGGCTGTTATCAATAAAATGGAAGCAGGTTAGTGACAAGCAGAGTGCGGAAACTGACCAGAGACTGAAAGATAATCCGCTGGAAGCGCAAGTTATTGATAAGGAAGTTGCTCAGGGTGGTTCGGATATGGTGAATCGTCCGGGCTGGCTTGGCAACATTGGCGCGGACGTGATGACCAGTGATGAGGCTAAAGCCTATGTTCAGCAGTGGAACGGTCAGGACTTGGCGAAAATAGATGTAAACAGCCCGGAATGGACGAAATTTGCGGTATTTGCCTCAGATCCAGAAAATCAGGCCATGTTGGTTTCGGGTGGGTTACTGGCAAAGGATTTAGTACAACTAGCAAAAGCTACCGTAACCAACTTATCCCAAGGCGGCATTCCATTCGCAATAAAAAGTATGCAAGTTGGATTACGGAATCCACAACAGGTGGATCAGCTTAAAAACGATATGGTGAGTGGTAATTATAAATTTACAGCACCTGAAGGGCGTATTGCTGGATATGTTGATAGTAAAGGAAATTATTATATATCTGAAGGTAATCACAGGATGGTTGCAGCTCAGGAAATATACAAAAAAACAGGAGATGCTTCGTATATTGAAAAGCTTATACAAAATGGTTCATGGTCTCAGACTAAAAATGCTCCGGCTGGAGTTTCTTCTGTGCCGACAAGAAAGTGATGAATTTTATGCATATTAATCATGAGGATGGCTACATGTATAAAAATGAAATATACGTAAAAATGTTAGGACTTGCACTGCCTTACATACGAAACCTACAGCGACTGGGAAAGAAAGAAAAAAGCCTGAATTTATCTTGCTATCTGGAAGCTGAACTTGTTCATAATTTGACTGTTACTATCCTGGATCAGAACTTTACAGAACACGATATATGGTTTTTAAATAACCAAGCAAAATATTACGTTGAAAAATGCAATGAGGATATATCGCCAAATTACAATCAACATCTTATTTATATAAAAGAGTTATTTAATATAGTGCCTGACGATTTGAAGTCTAAATTAACGTGGGTTGGCCCATAATAAAAGAAATCCCGGCCACCAAGCCGGGATTTTACTTTATACGCCAGCCGGTTAGCGCCTTACCGCTGCGGCTTACCGATCATCTCGATAAGCTCCGTTACCTGCTTTTGCTTACGGGCGGAGAACTTACAGACCTTCCTGAGCGTCTGCATGATCTCCGGCTCGGGCGGCGGGGCCGGGAGCGACTCCTGCGTGGTGAGCACCAGGCAGTCCGGTATCACCCGCACCTTAAGTGGCATCCCGGTCTCAAACCCCGCCTCATCCAGCCAGCCGCCCTTCAGCGTAATAGAGGTCGCCTTGTTATGGGTCTTTGAATCGTGAATAACGGTGACCAGAGCTGCAAACAAGAAGATGCAGCGCGTCAGGCCGGAAGAGCGGGATGCGGCGCGGGCGCAGTGGCAGAAGGAAAATCCGGATAAAACGCCAAACGAAAAAGATATTAACGACCAGATTTATCAGGGATATTACAACCAGGCGTTCAATGATTCCGGGTTTGGTACCGGGGGTAATATCCAGCGCGGTATTCAGGCGGCCACAGCAGCGCTTCAGGGGCTGGCGGGTGGTAATATTGCCGGCGCACTGGCAGGTGCGTCTGCCCGGAACTGGCGCACCTGCTGAAGAAACCTACGGAAGACAATGCAGCCGTTAACGCTATCGCCCATGCCATTCTGGGTGGTGCGGTAGCCATGCTTCAGGGGAATAATACAGCGGCAGGCGCTGCCGGGGCAGCTTCGGCCGAGCTTGCAGCCAGCGCCATTATGGCCACCCTTTATCCGGAAAAAACTGTCAGCCAGTTGTCAGAAGAAGAGAAGCAGACGGTGAGTTCGCTGGCCACCATCTCGGCAGGTATGGCGGGCGGGATAGCAGGAGACAGCACATCCGGCGCGGCGACCGGAGCAGTGGCAGGGAAGAATGCGGTTGAGAATAATGCGCTGAGCCTGGTAGCAAGAGGCTGCGCAATAGCGGCACCGTGCCGGGCAAAGGTTGCGGAGCAACTGCTGGACATCGATGCAAAAGCTGGAATAGCAGGCCTTGCTGGAGCGGCCATCAAGGATGTTGCCGATAAGATGACGTCTGATGAACTGGATCATCTTGTTATGTTGGAAATGATGGGTAATGATGAAATTACCGGTAAATATCTGAGTTCATTGCAGGATAAGTATGCTCCTTCACATACTGATGGTAATCAGATCGTGGAATCTGGTTCGACAAGCACAGGTGGAAATCAGACAGCAACTGGAAATGTACCGATCCATACGGGCAATAATCAGGCTTCAGGTCAGGGAACGACAAATACCGGAAATACGAAAGGCAAGCCTGATACAGGTGGGAATACTACCGTAACATCTATCCCGGATGGGCCAAATAAGGATGATTTGGCTTATTTAGATAAGCCAGCAAACTTGTCTCCTGAAGGTTCTGGAAGGGCTGGGGCCTTCAATGAAGCTAAAAGGCAATCTGGTATTCCTGTAAGTCAAAGCCCGAGTAACGTATATCCAAATATCGATAAGCGAAAAAATCCTCAACCAGGATATATATAAATTTGAAGCGCCAAAACCAGACGGCGGGACCCAGAAAGTTTATATTCGTGATGATGCCGGTGGTCCTTTCTTTGCAGATGATTCAAGTCAGAATAGAGGTCCACATTTTAATGATGAAAAAGGAAACCCTTATGGCTATTAATTATATTAAGCGATATGCTGAAAATATAGAAATCAAAAATGATATTTTTGATTTTAGTGGTTTTATTCCTAAAGTAGATGGGATTTCAGCTGTAAGTTGGGAACTACCTAATTGTTCCCGGAGGGAATTTGGCGCACGACTATTAAAAGAAATGTATTCTACTGTTACTGATGGTAGTTTTGATCGTATCTATACGATGGTACAGTTAGTTCCAGAACAGCCTGATACTGCGATAGTTAATTATAAAAAAACATGGGGGTTGGTAGAAAATTCAGGGGTAAAAATCGATGATTTCCAAGATAAAATGTCCTTTATTGACAAAGGTGGGAAAGGATTGATACTAACAGGGACTTGCCGTATTGCTAGTTCTCTTTGCAGTGACCTTCAGGAATTAATAAATTCAGAAGAGAAATTATTTTTTTCCAATCTGCCACCAGATTTGAGTGATATTGATAAACCTCAGGCTGGGCGACTAACAAAATGGATTGAGAATATATTGCATAACAATGGGGTTGTTTTTTTCCTCTTAGGCCTATTTGATGAAAATGACTCAGAGGTTGTTGCCATAGGTAAAAGTGTTACTTTAAAAAATTTATATAATTAACGGTTTTATGTTGTTGAGAATAATTATCTGAGCAGTAAACAGATAGATGCCTGGTCGGCTGAAATGAAGTCCTGTCAGGCTGGCGGCGGTGACTGTGGCGGTATTGTTAAGAAGTACGAAGAACTGAGTACGGCTCAGCAGAAGCAACTGATAAGCGACTGTGCCACCAGTCCGACGACCTGCTAGCAGAAATACGGTGATAGTGCCGGAAGACTTGCCGGTGGTGCTATTGAGCCCGGAAACAGGATGCTGTTAAAGCCAGGCGCTAAAGTAGGGCTGCTTGCGATGAAAGACGAGAAAGCCAGCTTGTAATACGTGATGTTTCGGCGGGTAAAGATGGTTTGACGCCGCCGATATAAAGGCGCCGAAGGTTTATTAAAGGGAGGCGGTTGCCCGCCTCCCTTTGGTGCGGCCTGAACATGAACTACCTAACGTACTTCATGACGACTTCAAGCAGTTGCAGCAGCGCAACCATGAGTTTCAGAAACGCGAGCGCGATTTCCATCCAGCTCATACGCTTTCTCCTGTTGCCAGGAGCACTTTCAGCCGGCGTACCTTTCCGCTGCCTGTAACCGGCTGAGTTTGTTGAGACTACATGGTGTGCCCCTCAGAGGTTAAGGCGCTGACGGCACCACCCGTTTCAGCCAGGACTTGTATTCCGCGGCGGAGTGCGACCTCAGAGCACAGCATCTTCAACCTCAACAGTGTAGCAATTGTACTGTATAAATAAACAGTTGTTTGTCGCGAATGAGAACGGCTTCGCAGAATGAAAATTTAGCTTTTGCTTAAAATAGCAGCAATGATTTGCGCCGCCGCGGGATTCGTCGTATATTTCGGGTGTTGAGATTACGTGGTGTGCTAAGCAGTAAAAGCCCTGACGTAGCAAAAACAAAAAACCTCGCCTCACCAGCGGGGTTTTTTGTTGTCTGCGCGCAGCGGACACGGCATTTGCAGCCAGCAGCGCAAAACAGAGATATCTGCAGCTGCGATCGTTTTGTCCCGCCTGAGCATCGTTTCGGAGAGAAATCAGCGGCCGCTAAACAGGCTAAGCCGGCGTTCTGTTCACGTAAGATCGTGCAGAGTTTTGTCCAGCGCGGGCGTTAGCCGCATATTATCGAACTGAACCGCCAGGCCGCCGCGCTCCGGCGTGCAGCACATCACGCCAACGAAGCATTTTTCCCGCTCAGGAGGAAAGAAGGATAAGCGCAGAAGCGGCCATTGCTGACCGTCCGTTGAATACTGCAGCCGCAGGCTGTCTTTTTTGCGGGTAAGCCTCATCCAGAATTCTTTTGCCTCGCCGGGAAAAACGCCGGTTGCCCAGTCGGAATGGCCGAGCGTCAGCACGCTGCCGATCGCCGGCGCGTCGTCGTTAAATTCGATCCCCGCTTTTAACCAGTGCTTTTCATCAGCCATAAACATGATGCCGGCCTGATCGTAGAGCGTGGTGAAATCCGCTCTTACGCGAACCTGAAAGGTAAAATCGCCAGCCACTTCCCGCGCAAAGATATGTCCCGAAAAACGCTCGAATCCGTACCAGGTCTTTTGCCAGAAATCTGTATTCTGATCCGTCACCACGGACAGCACGTCCTTATCCAGCGACCAGCTCTGCGGTTCATTCAGCCAGCGATATTGCGTATTCATACTTTTCCTCAGTTAAAAAATCCGCGGGGTACGGGCTGCCCGAAGCCGTCGCCGCTGTCGGTGCTGTTATCCCGTCTTCCTCTCGCTTCGAGCCTGTCTGCGCGGAGCTGTTCGCTTATCGCCCGACGCTGATCCTGGCTCAGATATTCTTTGTTGTAATAGGGATCGGGATACGGCGCGCGGATAAAGGTTTCGTCCACTTCCGCAGCGCTATGGGTGCGGTGCCCGTCATAGCCTGAACTATCGGGCGAGGAGCAACCGGAAATAAGGAGCGGGAAAAGCAGTGCGACAGCGTATTTATAAGCCATAATTCTTCCTGAAACGGCGCGCAACAACGGGCCAGAGAATCACCATTATCGCCCATCAGCGTATTGATGCGGTGAATCACTACCTTAGAGTGCGTAGCGTATCACGAATAATTATTCGTGCTACGCCCGCCGCTGAACGCCGGAGAGAGACATGATTAAGCATCGTTTTTCCGCCCTGTTACTGAGCGCGCTGCTGCTTAGCGCTGGGGCAACTGCGGCCCCAACGGATAACGTCATTAAACCCGTGCGCGGCACTATTGATACGGTGAATGACAACTCGGTACAAATCACCACGCGCCAGGGTGAAAAGCTCTCGTTCGGGCTGACGGATAAAACGAAGGTAAACGGCGTCAGCCAGGCGAAAATGAGCGACATCAGGCCCGACAGCTTTATCGGCACCGCCGCTGAGCAACAGGCGGACGGCACGCTGAAAGCGCTTGAGGTCCATGTTTTTGACCCAAGCCTGCGCGGTTCAGGGGAAGGATTTAACCCCTTTGAGTCCGCCAATGGCCAGGTGAACACCATGACTAACGGCACCGTCGGCAAACTGGTGAACAGCCATGGCCGCAAGATGACGGTGAAGTATCACGGCAAAGAAAAAACGATAGTCGTGCCGGATGACGTGCCGGTGGTGCTGATCGCGCCCGGCGACAGATCGCTGTTAAAGCCCGGCACCAAAGTAGTGCTGTTTGCGACGAAAAACGATAAAGACCAGATTGTGGCGCGCGGTATTTCTGTGGGAAAAGACGGGCTGACGCCGCCGATGTAAAAACCCTGTTTGGTTGCGGAGGGTGCCGAAAAGCTGTTAATTAAAGTAGCTTGCGGCGCCGCCTGCGTGGATCTGTCCTCCCTGTCGGTGCGTGCAGTATGGGACAGGCAAGATCTACTTTCTGGCTCTTTTTCCACTGTAGTAAACCGGCAATCTCTTTTTCTCCTTCGGCTTCTTTTAAGCGCCGCCGCTCAGCGAACTGAGCATATTCTGCCTGCGCTTTTTCATCTGCCACTTTATTACTGACCGTGCCTGCACCCTGCAAAACTTCGCGGTCGTTAAATTGCAGAAACTGATCCAGTTTATCCTGCCAGTCATGCAGAAATACCTGCTGGCGACGCCGGGCCTGATCCTCGGCAAAATCCAGCCACATATTGATTACGCGGTTGAGTTCGCTGACTTCATCGTGATTAAGGTAATTTTTGGCTACCGTTACGTCGCTTTTAAGGATCTCTTCCCCTTTATAACTGGTTAAGCCCATATTCGGTTGGCTGGAATCAGCACGCTGATGAATGAGTACGGCCGGTGCAGGCAAAATGCAGTATGTTTTGGATAGTTTGAAAAAACTGTGTCGTTTCCCTGAGCGAGGGCTGGTAGTCGGCGGCTAACGCAAAGATCTCCCGAACCCGTAAATAAACCCGGCGCTCGCTGGCACGAATATCGCGGATGCGCTCCAGCATCTCGTCGAAATAGTCAGGCACAGCCGATGTTCCAACGGGCGGATTTTTTAACCGCTCATCGTCCATCACGAAGCCTTTGATCAGATATTCCTGGAGCGTTTGGGTTGCCCACTTGCGGAACTGTGTGCCGCGAGGGGAGCGAACACGGTAACCAACAGCGAGTATTGCTTCAAGGTTATAGTGATCTATCTATCTGGAAACCTGGCGTTTTCCTTCCTGGCGAACTATCCGGAATTTCCGGATAGTTGAGTTTTGACCAAGTTCACCCTCAGAAAAAATATTGATTAAATGCTCGTTAATGGTTCGAACATCTTTATCGTACAAGTCAGCTATTGATGCCTGAAATAATCAGATTGTGTCTGACTCAAAGCGACATTCAACGCGTGCTTCCCCGTCACCGCTGGCAAACATGAGAAATTCACCTGCCGGGGGATGGGTTAAATGTTCCTGTGTCATGCCGCCTCCTTTTGGGACCAGATTACAACGCTGCAATTTGTCGAGTATGCCAGAGATTCTCTTTGAAGCGGGCTACTCACAACCGGTCAATGTTTTTTATTTTGAACTATGCGGGCCTGTGCAGAATCCCCGGTTAGTCATGGGATTTTGAGGCGTTGACAACTGCCCCCTTTTCCGGAGAAAAGGGGGCAGTTAGGGGACCCAGACTTAAATAAGACCGCCACCCTCAACCCTACTCAATGAATCTTATTCGTTGCATCACCAATCATCACTAACCCCGCAGCAGTCCGGACAAATCGCGGCGCTTTTAAATCCTCGACCAGAATGCCGATCAGCTCGAATACTAAGCCTGTGATGTGCTCCTCCTGCTCAGCCGATTGCTGGCGTTGTAACAGCAGCATAGTTAATGCCGCGCAGTATTCCCGCAGGGTTTCGGAGTCCGTTGAAAGCGGGCAGGGATAATCCTCTTCTTTCGCCACCTCTACCGTCAGACGTTCAATCAGATGTGCGGGCAGCGGCGCTTTTAATACAACCTTTAATACTTCCAGCCCGGCATACAGGCGGCCGCACAGCGCCATGCGTTCGATATGATCGTCGTTTTCGATAAGCGCATCGGCAAGATTCTGGCAGCAATCGAGCACCTGGAATAAATCTATCGCCGCGCCAAACGGGGCTTTTAAAAGCGTGGTAATAGCCGACTCGATAACTGGTTGAGTGCACAGGATTTCAGAAGGGGGGATTGTGGTACTATTCGTGTTAGCCATGGCGTTATGTCCTTAACGTTGTGGTTAGACGCCTCGGTATGTGTTGCAGCACTGCCGGGGCGTTGCTCTTTTCAGAGGCAATATGATAAGGTGGCCTCCTATAAGATCCAAAATATTAAATAGGTGGCCTCTTGTCAATCACTTCACGCGATAAAAAACCAAAAGGTGGCGGCCAGTCACCTCAGTTCAAAATGCGTATTGACCCGGCTTTGCGTGAGCAGTTGGATGTTGAGGCGGCTGAACAAGGAATGAGCCTCGCGAATTGGTTTAAGAATCTTGCTCGCGAGGCTTTGAAGAGGAAAGGGATTGAGCCGAAGGGATAAAGCACTTAGATGGCTTGGATGCATATGTATCTTTAATTAATATTCTTTGGCTTTACTTATACTTCTCTGAACTTTACATCAGAAATTTTATTTTTTATAAAAGGATTACTATGAAAAGCATTGTTTTTTTTAACAACAAGGGCGGGGTAGGTAAAACTACTTTACTATGTAATGTGGCTTCAATATTTGCATTTGAATATGGGAAGAGAGTTTTGGTAGTAGATACTGATCCTCAATGCAATACAACTACATATTGTATGAGTGAGGACGAGATAGAAAAAATATATTCAAAGGTGAAGCGTGATACAATCGAATTGTTTTTTGAACCTTTGAAAAAGGGTAAAGGCTTTCTTGATTCGCCTATTATTCCATTGAAATCTAAACGCTTTGGATTTGATCTCATTTCAGGAGATCCTAAATTGTCCTTGAGTGAGGATTTACTTGCTTCAGATTGGAAGTCTGCTATTGCTGGCGATGCCAGAGGTTTGCAAACTAATTTTGTCATAAAAGATCTGCTATTAAAATATGAAAAAGATTATGATTACATATTTTTTGATGTTGGCCCTTCATTAGGCGCTTTAAACCGCTCAATATTGATCTCTTCTGACTTCTATATAGTTCCAATGTCCGTTGATTTATTTAGTTTATCAGCCATTGAAAATATAGCTATATCGCTAAATAAATGGAAGACATCAATTAGTCGAAGCCTAGACATTCATAATGAAGAGGAAGGTGAAAAATTTACTTTATCTGGTGCTGAAATTAAATGGACTTTGAAATTTTTAGGTTATGCTGTACAACAATATACCGCAAAAACCGTCGCAGGTAATAAGAGACCGGTAAGGGCTTACGAAAAAATAAACAAAAAAATCCCCTCTTTAATTGAAAAAAATCTTATTGGAGCATCAATTAATAATATTGATGATTTTAAACTTGGAGAAATACAAAATCTTCATAGTTTAGTTCCTCTTTCTCAATCAGCTAATTGCCCAATTTTTAGACTGAAATCCAGTGATGGTGTTGTTGGTGCTCACTTTTCTATGGTGAAGGATGCGAAAGAAATTTTTGAATCCATTGCACACAATATAATTAAGCAAATGGGGTCCGTATAATGATAAACTGGCCTGTCGAATTAATAAAAGATATTGCAAGACGTAAGTCTGTAATATATCTAGGGTCAGGTGCTTCTATGAACAGCACTAATCGCATTGGAAGAAGACCTAAAACTTGGGCTAGTTTATTACAAGAAATGCTCAACCAAATCCCTGGTAATAACAGACATATTTCAAGATTTTTGAAGGAAAATGATTATCTAACAGCATGTGAAATAATAAAAAAGAAATTAGGAAAAGAGCGTTTTGTTGGTCTTTTACGTGATGAATATTTAACACCAGGCTATGAACCGGCAGAGATTCACAGGACTATATTTAATCTTGATTCAAGAATTGTCATTTCCCCGAATTTTGATAAAATATACGATACTTATGTAAATACTCAGACTAACGGTGCGACGCAAGTAAAAAACCATTATGATGATGATGTCCAATCTGCAATAAAAGAAAGTGGAAGATTGATTATTAAGGCACATGGTACAATCGATACGCCGGAGAAATTAATATTTACTAGAAAAGAATATGCTGAAGCAAGATCTAAATATAATGGATTTTATGAAATACTTCAAGCATTGGCAATTACTCATAATTTTATATTTATTGGGTGCGGGGTTAATGATCCTGATATAAGACTTTTATTAGAAGACACTTTCTTTAAGCATGGTAGTTATAAATCTCATTATTTTATATTAGCAAAAGGTGAAGTGCATAAAGATCATATTGAGATAATAGAAGGTACTATGAATGCTAAAGTAATTACATATTCAAAAAATAATAACCATGAGGAACTAACATTATCTCTTGATTTTTTGGTCACAAAGGTAAACGAATACAGAGATAAGTTGAGAGAGGATGGTAATTGGTGATTTAGCATTAGTATAATCAAAAAATTGGCGGAAAGTCACAGGAGTCGAACCTGCCCGGCACCGCTGGCGGCACCAACTGGAGTTGAAGTCCAGCCGCCTCACCGGAGACGACGACTTTCCGCGCCTGCATTGCTACATGGAGGCGGGGCGGATTATACCGGGTTTTTGAGATACGCCAAACAATGCTTTGCCTTTTCCCGTCATTCTTCGGGCCACAGGAGTGTTGGCTGCTCTCCTTCTCCCGGCCACTTACTAAAGTAAGCCCCTGGGGGCCCTCCCTTGTCACGTTACCCGGCAGGAACCTCGCCTCGTTGGGGCCAGCTTTTAGCTGTCCTAAAACGCTGTTAGCGTTTTTGTCCTGCGCCCGAATTATTTCGGGGTAGTGTGAGGAAATACTTCCCCAACCCTTAGGCAAAATAACTATTTCATACATAAACCATACGTTTTTTCCTTTCTTAGCCTGCCAGGAGAGCGACCCGGCTCACAGTTATTAAGAATCGTAACCTGATAACCAGAAAACAGAATTTCCGCTCTGCGTCCTATGCCCTAAAACGGGATATATCAAAAAGTTAATGCTGCAAGGTCAGGGACCATAGAGATGACAAGGCAGGTGCTTTCCGCGAAGGAAAAGTTTGGCTATGGCCTGGGCGGCGGTGCCTACACGCTGCTCCCCCTGATGTACACCGTGGCCGCCAAACGTTACTACACCCTGCGCCGTTCCTGAAGAAAACTCACAGTGAGCTGGCGGCAGGCGTGCGTCGCAATCAGCAGGATTTAAAAACATTCCCTTATCGAAAGAATGTCAGCAGGAGAGAATTAGGTAATGAAAATTAGTGACGGTAACTGGCTTATCCAGCCCGGGCTTGCGTTGATTCACCCGATTCAGGTATTTGACGTAGAGCTTAGCGGTAATGAAATGGTGGTGTATGCCGGGACGAAGGACGTCAGCGAGCGAGCAGGCCAGCTTGATACGCCACTGTTTACGCTGCGCTTCTTCTCCCCGCAGGAGGGCATTGTCGGCGTGCGCATTGAGCACTTCCAGGGCGCGGTGAACCACGGCCCGCATTATCCGCTCAACGTGCTGCACGATGTAAAAGTACAGATGCAGAACACCGACGAGTTCGCGGAGCTGGCAAGCGGTAACCTGAGCGTGCGCGTCACCAAAGGCGACGCCTGGGCGCTGGATTTCCTGCGTGACGGCGTGCGCATCACCGGCAGCGCGTTTAAAAATAACGGCTACGTACAGGATGCCACTACCGGCAGCACGTATGTTTTCGAGCGTCTGGATTTGGGCGTGGGCGAAGCGGTTTACGGTCTGGGCGAACGCTTTACCGCGCTGGTGAAGAACGGCCAGACGGTGGAAACCTGGAACCGCGACGGCGGCACCAGCACCGAACAGTCCTATAAAAACATTCCGTTCTACCTCACCAATCGCGGTTACGGCGTGCTGGTGAATCACCCGGAACGCGTCTCCTTTGAAGTGGGCTCTGAGAAAGTCTCCAAAGTACAGTTCAGCGTGGAAGGTGAATACCTCGAATACTTCGTGATCGATGGTCCGACGCCGAAGGCGGTGCTCGATCGCTACACCCGTTTTACGGGCCGCCCGGCGTTGCCGCCCGCGTGGTCGTTCGGCCTGTGGCTGACCACTTCATTCACCACCAGTTACGACGAAGCGACGGTGAACAGCTTTATCGACGGCATGGCCGAGCGCGACCTGCCGCTGCACGTCTTCCACTTCGACTGCTTCTGGATGAAGGCCTTCCAGTGGTGCGATTTTGAGTGGGACCCGGTAACCTTTCCCGATCCGGAAGGCATGCTCAAGCGCCTGAAAGCGCGCGGCCTGAAAATCTGCGTGTGGATTAATCCTTACATCGGCCAGAAGTCGCCGCTGTTCCGCGAAGGCATGAAGCATGGCTATCTGCTTAAGCGCCCGAACGGCGCGGTGTGGCAGTGGGATAAGTGGCAGCCGGGGCAGGCGATTGTCGACTTTACTAACCCACAGGCTTGCGAATGGTACGCCGGGCACCTGAAACGCCTGGTACGCATGGGCGTTGACTGCTTTAAAACCGACTTCGGCGAGCGCATTCCAACGGACGTGGTCTGGCATGACGGCAGCGATCCGCAGAAAATGCACAACCATTATGCGTTCCTCTACAACGAGCTGGTGTGGAACGTGCTCAGACAGGAGCTGGGTGAAGAAGAGGCGGTGCTGTTTGCCCGTTCCGCCTCCGTGGGCGCGCAGCGGTTCCCGGTTCACTGGGGCGGCGACTGTTACGCCAACTATGAATCGATGGCGGAAAGCCTGCGCGGCGGCCTGTCGCTGGGCATGTCCGGCTTTGGATTCTGGAGTCACGACATCGGCGGCTTCGAAAATACCGCGCCCGCACATGTCTACAAGCGCTGGTGCGCGTTCGGCCTGCTCTCCAGCCACAGCCGCCTGCACGGCAGCAAATCCTACCGCGTGCCGTGGGCCTATGATGACGAAGCCTGCGACGTAGTGCGCCATTTCACGCGGTTGAAATCGCGTATGATGCCTTATCTCTACCGCCAGGCGGCGCTGGCCGCGGAGTTCGGCACGCCGATGATGCGCGCCATGATGCTGGAGTTCCCGGACGATCCGGGCTGCGACTACCTGGACCGCCAGTACATGCTGGGGGATGCCGTGCTGGTGGCGCCGGTGTTCTCAGAGTCGGGCGACGTGCAGTTCTACCTGCCGGAAGGCCGCTGGACGCACCTGTTCACCAACCATGAGGCGCAGGGCAGCCGCTGGCATAAACAACAGCATGACTTCCTGAGCCTGCCGGTTTACGTGCGGGAGAACACGCTGCTGGCGCTCGGCAATAACGACCAGAAGCCGGACTACGCGTGGCACGAAGGCACGCAGTTCCAGCTATTTAATCTGCAGGAAGGGCATGAAGCGGTGTGCGAAGTCCCGGCGGCAGATGGTTCGGTCATCTTTACGCTGAAGGTTAAGCGCGAAGGCAACATGCTGGCCGTTCAGGGTGAAGGCCAGGCAAAAGAGTGGACGCTGTGCCTGCGCAACATCAGCAGCATTAAAGGCGCGCAGCAGGGCAGGCACGCGGCGAGCGAGCAGGGCGTGGTTATAACGCCGGGTTCAGCCGGGTCCGGATTGATTATCGAGCTTTAATTTTTCCTTCTCTTGCCTCACCTCTCTCTTCCGGGGAGAGGTGAAGCGTCAATGTGCCTTACTCGCTGACATAAGCTATGCCTTGCGCGCCGCAAAAAAATGAATTGGCGTTAGTTTTCCGCCGCTCTGCTAAAAAAAATTTTATTTTCCTGACAATATTTCCGTTCCTCATTCGTCTACCTCATCAGAAGTAATAATCAACTAATCTGCTGAGGAGCAAAACGATGAGAGATTTTGATATGCGTGGACACGGGCGGGGACACGGGCGCCGGTTTGGCGGTTATTCAATGGCTAAGCCGCTGGTGACTGGCGTGGTGCTGATTGCGGTGCTGGGTCTGCTGGTGATGTCCCTGTGGAACGCGCTGCTGCCTGCGGTTATCGGCGTGAAAAGCATTGGCTTCTGGCAGGCGCTGGGCCTGCTCGCGCTGTGCCGTATTCTGTTCGGCGGGCTGGGTTTCCGCCCGGGCATGTTCGGCATGGGTCGGGAGCGTCGCCGCATGCATGAACGCTGGATGCGGATGACGCCGGAAGAGCGCGAGCAGTTCGTGCAGCAGCGCCGGGAAGGATTCTGGCGTCACGGCTTCGGGCATTGCCGCCATCACGACGAGCATCATGGCGATCGCCGCGAGCGCTACGGTGAAAACGAGCGCAGCCGCCAGAAGCCGGAAGATAACGCCCCGAAACCGACGAAAGTCGAGTGACGGCGATGAAAGCCGGGACGGCGGGAAATTCCCTCGTGATGTCAGCGCTCAACGCCTGCCGGTCCCGGCTGAAAGCCTTTATCCAGGGCCGCACGGCGGTAAAAGATGACGCGGACGATATCCTGCAGGAGGTGACCTGGCAGCTGATGAAGGTGGAGCAGCCGGTGGAGAACGTCGCCGCCTGGCTGTTTCGCGCCGCGCGCAATGAGATGACCGATCGGGCGCGTAAAAAGCGCGAGCTTCCGCTCTCTGATTACTATTCTGCCGACGAAGAAGGCTTTCTGGCGGAAGACGAACTGGCGGAAACCTTATTCGGCGTGCCGCAGTCTGCGGAAGAGGCATACCTGAGCGAGCTGCTGTGGGGAGAACTGGAGGACGCGCTATCGGAGCTTCCTGCGGCGCAGCGCGAAGCGTTCGGAAAAACCGAACTACAGGGCTACAGCTTTAAAGAGCTGGCGGAAGAAACCGGCGTCAGCGTGCAGGCGCTGCTGTCCCGCAAGCACAAGGCCGTGCTTTACCTGCGAACCCGCCTTCGCAATCTTTATGATGAGCTGACGGAAGGCTGAGCGAGAGGGAAGCAGGGTGGATAAGCGCACGCGCCATCCACCGCTAACAGGCCCCGAAAATTACTCCCCTTCACCCGGGAATAAAAACGGGTTGATCGAGCTGCGGGCAAAGCCTTCCTGCTCCATGCGCGCATCCAGCACCAGCGAGGCAAGATCGTCCGCCACCGCTTCCACTTTGGCGTCTTTTTCCTGATAGAGGATCTTCAGGTAGGTGCCGCAGTCGCCGCAGCTTTCCGCTTTAATCGCCGACTGTTCGCTGTCCAGCGACCAGTAGTTCAGATCGCGTGTCTGCTCGCAGTTGCTGCATTTCACGCGCACCACGTGCCACTCGGTCTCGCACAGGTTGCAGTGCAGGTAACGCAGGCCGCTGGTACCGCCAATCTGCACGATGCTGGAAACCGGCATCGAGCCGCAAACCGGGCAGAACTGGCGCTGTTCGCCATATTCCGCTTTCGCTTTGCCGGGAATGAGGCTTGCCATCTGCGCCCAGTAAAGCGACAGCGCGGCCCAGATAAAGGGCGCTTTATCGCTGGAGACCAGCGCAAAATCCGCGTTGAACAGCGCGGCGGCCATCTCTTCGAGCTCCTGCGTTGACGCTTTTTCCAGATTCTCGATAACCGCCAGCGCCTGGCCGCTCATTTCCGGCTTCAGTTCGGCAATCAGCGAGTTCAGCAGACGCTGCCAGTGCGGATCGCGCGGCAGCACGTGGATATCCAGCGGCGGCTTGCCGGTTTCGGCCGATTGTTGAATCAGCGCGGTTAAATCCATCTGCAGCGGATGATCGTAAAGCACCACTTCCTGCGCGTGGGCGATAAGTGCGGCAAAGCGCAGGTAATCGCCGAGCGGATTGTTGGTCGCCAGCTCGCGCAGACGCTCGGCGCGGCGGTTGTAGAGGTTCTTCAGCCTTGGGAACAATAACGGGGGAATCATCTCCGCCGTACGCTTATCGCTCTTAACAAGCTGATCCTGTGGAATTATGCGAATACTCATTCCGATCGTTTTCCTGTTAGGACGGATTCAGGGAAACCGTCTGGTCATAGTATTTACAGCCTGAATGCAGCAGTCAGGCGCGGCCACTGACTAAACCGCCAGTCTGAATGATGAGTATGATAACCGCAATTACCCATGGGCGGTAAAAAATGGCCGGACTTTAGGTATGCTTGCGGAGCGGAGGGCGTACAACTTCAGCTCCCCTCTGTACGCTCTGTTTACGCGCGTAACCAATATTGCCGGCTTATGCTGTGTGGAATCGTATTTTACACGGCCAGGCATGTTTGTGGTGAAATATTTAAAATGGGTGTTTAATTTTTATATATTTCGCGGGTTATTAATGATTTCTGTTACTGTAAATAATATTATCCAACGCGTTTCATTTATTTGAGATAAAGATCGCAAAGATGATTTTTTAAATTTTTTCGCGCTTTTATATAAGATATAGTTCGGCATGTAAGAAGGATTGTAACCTCTCAGGGGCAAAACCTAAATCGTAGCGGCGGCTGTCAAAGCCTGCCGTTATGGTTTGGGTTTTTTTTTGTTTTAAAACAGGGGAACGATTATGGAAAGCATTACTTTGCCTGTTGCACAGATCAAAAAGGATAATTATAAAGTCAGAATGTTGTTTTCTTTATGTATTTTCTTTTCAGGCTGCTCGCCAGCACAGGAAATTGCTCAGGGTGATTTACTTAAAGATTCACACCTGGATCTCTCGTTAAGAAATCACTGGAAATATCTTAAAGCAGACGACGTACAGGCTACAACGGTTCATAACGCGTGGGGCCAAAGCGCAACGCTGAATTTCCGCTCAGGTTATCTGTGGGACACCGTTGGTTTCGACGTGAGTTATTCCGGGGTAATGAAACTTGGCGCGAGCGATTATTTCTCCACTCGTGGCCTGCTGTATAACGATGGCGCAGGAATGGATAAGGATAATGCCAAAGGCTTCAATAAATTTGGTCAGCGCTATATCAAGGTAAAATTCGGCGATAATAAGCTGGGCTTTAAGGGGAAAGCTGGCTGGCAGGAGCTGAAAAACTTTGGTGTGGTGACCGCCTCTAACCGGTTGACAAAAAACAGCTATTTTGGCTATAGCGCATCGTTGTGGTATGAAAACCTCGGCGTGGATCTGGGCTGGCTGACCCGGTCTATCAACAGGGACGCGCCGGACAAAGTTCATTTCCAGACGGCGGACAGAAAAAACATCGGCGCTATCCTTACCGGCGAAGGAAGCTGGAAAAGCGACATCGCCACGGTTTCTCTGGCCTACGGTGAGGCAAAGGATTATTTACGCCGGCACATCTATGACATCGTCTGGCGCCCCTCTGCCCGGTGGACGGTAAATACAACCGCCTACGGCACTCAGGCATTAGATAATTATAAGGCTATGCCAGAAGGGAAAAAGGCTTTCGATAATTCCGCATGGCATTACGTTACGGAAGCCAGCTGGAAAAATGAAGACTGGTTATTAAAGCTGGCGGCAGCTTATACGCAGGCTAACAAAAAAAATGCGGTAGGATATTACGATCGTCATATTGCAAAAAATATGCGCGGGCGTTTTTATTCTCTCACCTCCGCCGGCAACGATTATACGAGGGACGGAGAGGCTGCGCTGGCGATGTCAGCTCAGTATCAGCTTACCCCGCAATATGCTACCGGCCTGCAATGGAACTATGGACAGTTTAAATATAAAAATAACAAAGTGCGTTCCGGTGAAATATCGCTGGTAAATCAATGGGTGCCGGGCATTGCGCCTTTTAAAAATTTATCCGTATTTGTTCTTTTAGGCTACGGCTGGGGCTATGAACAAATTGCTCAAACGCCAAAGCTTAACGCGTCCGGGCAGGCTATGCGATCAAGCAGTCTCTCATCTGAGATCGTTATTGATTACAAGTTTGGCTTATTTTAAAAATTAATTACGGTAAAGGATAATACAACATGAAGAATATACGCTTTTTAGCGCTCACAGTTTTACTGCTATCCAGCCTGAGTCAGGCATTTGCCGCCGACGTTACCCTGTATGTGACCAGGCACGGTAAAACAATGTTCAATACGGTGCATCGGGCGCAGGGCTGGGCCGATACGCCCCTGACGGCGCCCGGCGTTGAGGTTGCCCGCTATCTGGGAAAAGGGCTGCAGGACGTCACCTTTTACTCGGTTTATTCCAGCGATGCCGGGCGGGCAAGGGAAACAGCACGGCTGATTATGGCTGCCAAAGCGACGCCCTTTACCCTGAATGAAAGCCCCGGACTCAGGGAGGTTGGCTTTGGCATCTTTGAAGGCGATCTCGATCCAAATATGTGGGGAGCCGCCGCGAAACAGGCCGGCTTTAAGTCCGAAGCCGCTCTGGTGCAGAGTTTCGTCGCGGGCAAAACGACGCTTGCCGAAATGATAGATGCCATCGCCGGAGCGGACTCAAGCGGCATGGCAGAACGCTACCGTACCGTTGCAGACCGCATGGAGCGAAGCATTTTAACTATCGCACGCGCGGTGCACAGCGAAGAGAAACGCAATGTTCTTATCGTTTCTCATGGAATGGCGATAGGCGCCCTGCTGGAGAAACTCGGCTATACCGGGCTGAACAAGCCGCTTGAAAATGCCAGCGTAACCAAAATTCGTTACACCGATGCAGGGAAGCTGATCGTAGAATCCGTGGGCGATATGAGCTACGTAGAACAGGGGAAAGCGAAGCTGTAGAGGAAAATCAGGAGAAACGACAGGGTGTCGTTTCTCCTGTAAAAAGCGCGTCAATCGAGCTTATTCGATTCTTTCTGGCGCACTTCACGATACCATTTCGGATGATGTTTCCTTGCCCACGTGGTCGTGACCCAGCCTTCCACCATTGCGGTGATCGAGCCTTTGACCCACAGCGCGGCGTAGATGTGGACCATGATCACCACAATCAGCGCCACCGCAGCAAAGGAATGCACCATCAGCGCCACGCGGATTACCGGGATGGAGAAAACAGGCGCGAAGTAAGGACGCCAGATAACCACGCCGCTTACCAGCAGCAGCACCAGCAGAATAATCGCCGCCCAGAACACCCCTTTCTGGCCGAAGTTATATCGCCCGGTATCGCCCACCTCCTCATTTACCACGACCTTGCGAATGTTCTTCGCCCAGAGGATATCGTCGCGGTTGATGAGGTTATGGTGCCAGTAGCGGAAGAACATAATGATAAACGAAGCAAACATCACCACGCCGACGAACGGGTGGAGGATGCGCGCCAGCTGCGGCGTGCCCAGAACGTTCATCAGCCAGTTGAAGGACGGGAAGAAAAAGCCCAGCCCGCTCACCGCCGCCAGCACGAAGCAGAAGGCGGTGATCCAGTGGTTGATGCGTTCAGGCGCGCTGTAGCGCTGAATGGTCACTTGTTTTTTCATGGCTTGCGCACCTCGTCATCGTCATGGTGCAGGTTATCGTCATCTTCTTCGGCACGGTTAGGGCCGACCCCCACGTAGTGGAATACGCTGGCCGCGAAGGTGGCAGCAAAGCCGATAGCGGCCAGCGGCTTCCACACGCCTTTCCAGAATTTCACCGTTGGGCTGATGGACGGGTTCTCCGGCAGGCCGTGATACAGCGTCGGCTTGTCGGCGTGATGCAGCACGTACATTACGTGCGTGCCGCCAACGCCTGATGGATCGTACAGCCCGGCGTTGTCGTAGCCGCGGGTTTTCAGCTCCGCCACGCGTTCGCCTGCCAGGGTTTTCATATCGTCTTTCGAACCGAAATGAATCGCTCCTGTCGGACAGGTTTTCACGCAGGCCGGTTCCTGGCCGACAACGACGCGGTCCACGCACAGGGTGCATTTGTAGACGCGGTTGTCCTCCGGGTTCAGGCGCGGCACGTCGAACGGGCAGCCTGCAATGCAGTAGCCGCAGCCGATGCACTGCTCGGACTGGAAGTCGACAATGCCGTTGGCGTACTGAATAATCGCGCCTTCTGCCGGACACGCCTTCAGGCAGCCTGGATCCGCGCAGTGCATGCAGCCGTCTTTGCGGATCAGCCATTCCAGCTTGTCGTTCTGCTCAACTTCAGAGAAGCGCATCACCGTCCATGATTTGGCGGTCAGGTCCGCCGGGTTATCGTAAACCCCGACGTTATGCCCCACTTCATCACGAATATCGTTCCACTCCGAACATGCCACCTGACAGGCCTTGCAGCCGATGCAGGTGGTGACGTCGATAAGCTTGGCGACCTCTTCCTGATGCTCCCGCGCCTGCGGCGCGGGTGTGAAACCGTTAGTCGCGGAACGACGGATAATGTCTTGCGATTGATAAGCCATAATTCGTCTCCGTTACACCTTTTCCACATTGACCAGGAACGCCTTGAACTCCGGCGTTTGCGTGTTGGCATCGCCGACAAACGGCGTCAGGGTGTTGGCGATAAAGCCCTTCTTCGCCACGCCCTCGTAGCCCCAGTGGATCGGTATCCCGATGGTGTCCACTTTTTTGCCGTCGACATCAAGCTGTCGGATACGCTTGGTCACTACCGCTTTGGCCTTGATAAAGCCACGGTTGGAAGAGACCTTCACCGTATCGCCCTGAACAATGCCGAGCGAGTTGGCGAGTTTCTCGCCGATCTCCACAAACTGCTCCGGCTGCGCGATGGCGTTTAACAGCGCGTGCTTGGTCCAGTAGTGGAAGTGCTCCGTCAGACGGTAGGTGGTGCCGACATACGGGAATTTGTCAGCTTTGCCCATCGCTTCCAGGTCGTCCTTAAAGACGCGGGCGGCCGGGTTGGAGACCACGTTCGGGTGCAGCGGGTTAGTGCCCAGCGGCGTTTCAAACGGCTCGTAGTGTTCCGGGAACGGCCCTTCCGCCATCTTATCGATGGCGAACAGGCGGCCTAAGCCCTCCGGCTGCATGATAAACGGCCCGACGTCGCTGCCCGGTGCTGCTGTGCTGTAGTCCGCGATATCCGCGCCGCCCCATTTCGCGCCATCCCAGGAGATCAGGCGGCGTTTTTCATCCCAGGGTTTACCCTGCGGGTCGGCGGAAGCGCGGTTATACAGAATGCGGCGGTTGAGCGGCCATGACCAGGCCCAGCCCAGCGTATTGCCAAGACCTGACGGATCGGCGTTATCACGGCGCGCCATCTGGTTGCCGTCCGGCGTCCAACTCCCGGCGAAGATCCAGCAGCCGCTTGCGGTGGTGCCGTCGTCGCGTAGCTGAGCGAAGGAGCTGAGCTGCTGGCCTTTTTTCACCAGCACCGCGCCGGTGGCCGGATCAAGCACATCTGCCAGCGCCTTGCCGTTGCTTTCCATGGCCACCTCTTCCGGCGCCGGGTTGTCTGGCGTCAGGTAGTTCCAGGTCATATTCAGCACCGGCTCCGGCGCCGTGCCACCTTCGCGCAGGTACATATGGCGCAGACGGGTGAAGATACCGGCGAGGATCTCGCCGTCGTTCAGCGCCTCTCCCGGCGCATCCGCGCCCTTCCAGTGCCACTGCAGCCAGCGGCCGGAGTTGACGATGGAGCCGTTCTCTTCCGCAAAGCAGGTGGAAGGCAGGCGGAACACCTCGGTCTGGATTTGCGACGGCGTGACATCGTTCATCTCGCCGTGGTTCTGCCAGAAGTTCGAGGTTTCGGTGTTCAGCGGATCGATGGTGACGAGGAACTTCAGCTTCGACAGGGAAGCTATCACCTTATTTTTGTTCGGGAACGACGCCACCGGGTTAAAGCCCTGGCAGATATAGCCGTTCACCTTACCCTGGCTCATCATTTCGAAATACTGCAGAACGTCGTAGCCCTTATCCCACTTCGGCAGCCAGTCGTAGCCCCAGCTGTTCTCCGCCGTCGCTTTGTCGCCGTAGAAGGCTTTCATCATCGAGACGAAGAATTTCGGGTAGTTGCCCCAGTAGTTGACCTGGCCTTCCAGCAGCGGTTTCGGCGTGTTGGCTTCAAGGTAAGTCTGGATGTCGGCCTGGCTATCGTTCGGCAAGGTCATATAGCCCGTCAGGCTCTGCGACAGCAGGCCCAGATCGGTTAGCCCCTGGATATTGGAGTGGCCGCGCAGCGCGTTCACGCCGCCGCCCGCCATGCCCATATTGCCGAGCAGCAGCTGAATCATCGCCATGGTGCGAATGTTCTGCGCGCCCACGGAGTGCTGCGTCCAACCCAGCGCGTAGAGGAACGACGCGGTTTTGTCTTTTACGCTGGTTTCGGCGATGTATTCGCAAACTTGCAGGAAATCGTCTTTCGGGGTGCCGCAAATATTGGAAACCACATCAGGCGTGTAGCGGGAAACGTGCTCTTTGAGCAGATTCCACACGCAGCGCGGGTGGCTGAGCGTCAGGTCGCGTTTGGCGAAGCCTTTTTCATCCAGCTCATAGTGCCAGGTGGTTTTATCGTATTTACGGGTCGCCGCATCGTAGCCGGAGAACAGGCCTTCGTCGAAACTGTAATCCTCACGCACAATCAGGCTGGAGTTTGTGTAGGCTTCGACGTACTCGCGGTTGAATTTATTGTTGTTGATCAGATACAGCAGCACGCCCGACAGGAAGGCGATGTCGGTACCGGATCGAATCGGGGTATAGAAATCCGCCACCGACGCGGTTCGCGTAAAGCGGGGATCGATAACAATCAGCTTCGCGCCGTTATGGATTTTGGCTTCCATCGCCCAGCGGAATCCCACCGGATGCGCTTCTGCCGCGTTTCCACCCATCACCACGACGAGATTGGCGTTTTTAATATCAACCCAGTGGTTGGTCATCGCACCGCGACCAAATGTTGGAGCAAGACTTGCTACCGTTGGTCCGTGTCAGACACGCGCCTGGTTATCCACGGCAAGCATGCCGAGGGCGCGGGAAAATTTCTGGGTTAAATAGCCGGTTTCGTTACTGGATGCGGATGCGCACAGCATGCCGGTGGAGAGCCAGCGGTTCACCGTGGTTCCCTGGTCGTTTCGGGCAATGAAGTTGGCGTCGCGGTCTTCTTTCATCAGCTTAGCGATGCGGTCAAACGCCGTTTCCCAGCTGATCTGTTCCCACTTATCTGAGCCGGGGGCGCGGTAAGAAGGGAATTTAAGGCGGCTTTCGCTGTGGATGAAGTCCACAAGGCCTGCGCCTTTAGGGCAAAGCGCGCCACGGTTTACCGGGTGGTCCGGGTCGCCTTCGATATGGAAGATTGATGCTTTGGCATTTTTCGCGCCGTCGCCAAGGCTATACATCAATAGCCCGCAACCAACGGAACAGTATGTACAGGTATTACGGGTTTCGCGGGTGCGCAGCAATTTATATTGCCGTGTTTCCGCAAGCGCAACGCCGGGGGCAAAACCCAGTGCCGCTGCCGTGGTTCCTGCCATACCGCCAGCACAGATCTTAAAGAACTGCCTTCTGCTGACCTGCATGGATTGCTCCTGTTTCGACATTTTTCACATGACTTATAGGTTTATTTTTTGCGGTACTCGCCGCAAAGGTTCACAATCGAACCCTGAAACTGGTTATCGCCTTCCTTCCCGGAGGGATAATGCGGCAAGGATACCACATTGGGATTAAGGTTGTTCTTACCCGGTTAATGCAAAGTGAATAAATCTGACCAAATTAACGAAAAAATTGTTACGAGCTGCACGGGATCGCGTTCTGTCAATCTGTGGCAGCGTGGCGATCTGACGGCGGCCAGAGCGGACTGGATTGCTGAAGAGGTGCCGGTCGCGCTGGTTTATAACGGCATTTCTCACGTCGTGATGATGGCGACGCCTGACAATCTGGAGCTTTTCGCCATCGGCTTCTCCATATCCGAAGGGATTATTAACTCGCCCGCGGACATTTTCGGCATTGATGTGGTGCCGGTCTGCAACGGCATGGAAGTGCAAATTGAGCTCTCCAGCCGCCGATTTGCGGGACTAAAGGAGCGACGCCGTTCACTTGCAGGACGCACCGGCTGCGGCGTTTGCGGCGTTGAACAGCTCAACGACGTGGGTCGTCCGGTTTCACCGTTACCCTTTACCCAGACCTTCGATCTGAGCTTTCTGGATGCGGCGCTGGGGCAGATGCGCCAGTATCAACCCATTGGCGAACTTACCGGCTGCACGCACGCGGCGCTCTGGTTAAACGAGCAGGGCGAGATTATGGCGGGTAAAGAAGACATTGGCCGCCACGTGGCGCTGGACAAAATGCTGGGCGCGCGTGCGCGGCAGGGCTGGCATCAAGGCGCCGCGCTGGTTTCAAGCCGCGCCAGCTATGAAATGGTGCAAAAATCCGCCCAGTGCGGCATTGAGATTTTGTTCGCCGTATCGGCGGCAACTTCGCTGGCGGTTGAAGTGGCGCACCGTTGCAATTTAACGCTGGTGGGCTTCAGCCGCCCTGGGCGCGCGACGGTATATACACATCCGGGACGGCTGCTTGGGTAAATGAATCAGCCTTCCCGTAAAACCAGCGCCATCTCTTTGCGAGTGTAAACAATGTGGTTATCGGGGATATCTTTATTAACAAACGACATCGCCCCGATAGTGACGTTTGAACCGATAGTGATATCACCGATAAGACAGCTGCCCGCTCCCACGTTTACGTTGTCTCCAGTCACGGTTTTTCCACCCTCTCCACGGGTTCGCTGACCGATGGTAATGTTCTGACGCAGGACAGCGTTTTTCCCGATAATACAGTCCGGGCGAATAACCAGCCCGGGGAAATGCCTGATTTCCAGCCCCTCGCCAGTGCTTGCCTGTGGGGAGATATCTGTCGCGTAATGGCGGTTCAGCTTTATTAATTTTTTCTTCGCGTATTGGCTTATAAATCCCTTTTTGGCTTTAAAGAGATATTCCCAGATTCGGAACCAGAAATAAAAACGGCAGCGCATCGTCCCGTCCTCTGAGGAAAAATAATTTCTCTTAATCCACATCATTTAACTAATCCGACTCTATTTTTTGCTCTTTCTGCCGATAACTTATACAGGGCACCCTTAAAACGGGGCGACATGACCCGTTGGGTTATCACTCGAGGTTAAAATGGATAGTTTTCAGAAAGATATTGATGAGAGGTCTAACCTCGCGTTGTCCAACAAATTTGAACTGCTGTTATTCCGCTTAGGGAAAGGGCAGCATGCCGAAAAGTCTGAGCTGTACGGCATTAACGTCTTTAAGCTGCGCGAAATCGTGCCGATGCCGAAAATCAATCGCGCGGCCGGCATGGAGTCACCGCTGCTGGGCATGGCGAATATTCGCGATCAGATTATCCCGGTCATCGACCTGCCAGCCGTTACCGGCTGCACGCCTGAAACGGGCCTGAATCTTTTACTGATAACCGAATATGCCCGCAGCACCCAGGCTTTTGCGGTTGAGTCGGTAGAAAACATTATCCGTCTGGACTGGAGCCAGGTTCACGCTGCTGAAGCGGGAGTCAACAGCCGTAACATCACCAGCATTGCCTCGCTGGACAGCGACGAATATAAAGGCGAGCTGGCGCTGGTGCTCGACGTTGAACAGATCCTCTATGACATCATCCCTGCCGGACGCGACGTGGATGTCTCAGCCATTGAAGAGAAAGCCTACACCCTGAAACCGGGCGCGGTGGCGATTGTCGCGGAAGATTCAAAGGTCGCCCGCCTGATGCTGGAACAAGGCCTGAAGGGCATGGGTATCCCGGCTATCATGCATTCGACGGGGCTTGAGGCCTGGGAGAAAATCAAACTCATCGCCGCAGAAGCCAAAGATGCAAACGAGCCCATCACCGACCGCATTGGTATGGTGTTAACCGATATTGAAATGCCGGAAATGGATGGCTTTACCCTGACGCGTAATATTAAAACCGACGCGACGTTAAAACAGATCCCGGTGGTGATTCACTCCTCGTTGTCGGGCAGCGCGAACGAAGATCACGTGCGCAAAGTAGGCGCGAACGGCTACGTAGCGAAGTTTGACGTCAAAGAGCTTTCAATGGTGATTCATAAGGCGCTGGAGGATGCCGCGCTGTAAGGGTTGCTAAGCGGTGGGAGACGCTACGCGTTCCCACCCTACAAATCACGCGTAGCGCCTTTTGTTATTACGCTAAATAAAACACCTCTTTTAGCTCCGAGCTCACCGGGCTGTTATCCGGGTTGCTCGGCATGATGTCGCGCATATGCTGCCACCATTTCTGGCAGATTTCCGTCTGGGCAACGGCTTCCCAGCGGGCCTCGGACTCAATCTCTACCGTGGCGAAAAGCAGATGGCGTTTTGCATCAAGGTAAATAGCATAGTGATGAGCGCCGTGCTGCTTAAGCACTTCCTCCAGCTCCGGCCAAATCGGCGTATGGCGGCGCTGATATTCTTCATGGGCATCGGGATTTACCTGCATCACAAAAGCTTTGCGGATCATAACGCCTCCAGATAAAGCTCGCGTATTTCTTCGCGGGTTGCGGGGCGCGGATTACAGGGCGCGCAGGGGTCGGCGAGGGCTTTATCCAGCCAGCCTTCGATATCCGACGTTTTCACGCCGAGCTGGCTGAAGCCGGACGGAATGCCGACGCGGGAAGATAGCGCGCGGATCGCTTCGATCGCCTTCAGGCTTGCCCGATCTTCGCTCATGCCCTGAATATCCACGCCCATCGCCTCTGCCACTTTGGCAAATCGCTTCACGACCTGCGGGCGGTTAAAGGCTTCGATAACCGGCAGCAGGATGGCGTTACACACGCCGTGCGGCAGATTGTGCGTCGCGCCCGGCTGGTGCGCCAGGGCATGAACCAGGCCCAGCCCGGCGCTGTTAAACGCCATGCCTGCCAGATACTGACCAGAGGCCATTTGCTCGCGGGCTTCCAGGTTTTGCCCGTTATCCACGGCTTCCGGCAGCCACTGGCTAATCAGGCGGATCGCTTCCAGCGCGTTGGCGTCGGTCAGCGGATGCGCGCCCACGGAAACGTAGGCTTCAATGGCGTGAGTCAGCGCATCCATGCCGGTTGCCGCCGTCACGCTTGCCGGAATGTCCAGCATAACGCTGGCGTCGTCCACGGCGATATCAGGGATGATGTTTGCATCAATAATGACTTCTTTGACCTGGCGCTGTGAGTCAATAATCACCGCGTTGCTGGTCATTTCCGCCGCGGTGCCCGCCGTGGTGTTAATCGCCACCAGCGGAACGCCCGCGTTGACGACTTTGCCGACGCCGGAATAGGCGGTTGACGGGCCCGGGTTTGCCGTCAGGATTTTGACCGCTTTGGCGGTGTCAATCGGGCTGCCGCCGCCAAAGGCGATGATGTAGTCGCACTCTGCCGCCTGATAAGCGGCAAAACCTTTTTGCACCAGCTCCTCGGTCGGGTTCGGAAAGACTTCATCAAACAGTTCATACGACAGAAGATGCGCGTCCAGGGCGGTAAACAGGCTCTCCAGCAGGCCCATTTTTACCAGCTGGCCGTCGGTGACGACCAGCGCCTTGCCCCAGTTTTTTCCGGCGATCAGCTTAACCATATCGCCGATTGCCCCCGCGCCGTGAAGGCTGATTTTTGGTAAGGCCAACATAAAGCTCATTGCTATTCTCCTTAATATTGCTGTTTCAAATTCCTTTCCCCTCATCCTCATCCTTTCAGGATGAGGGCGGATCAGCGCCGTCGGCGTTGCAAAACCCGACGCGTAATAATCGGCAGCGAGATAACGGTAATCAGCATCGCGCCAACGATAATCGACATCACGATGCCCGGCACGTTGAGCAGGCTCAGGCCGAAGGTCACCAGCCCCATCAGGAAGGCGGCGATAATCACGCCGGTCATGCTGCCGGAGCCGCCAAGGATGTTTACGCCGCCCAGCACCGCCATGGTGACCACGCTCAGCTCCCAGCCCATCGCAATCGTCGGGCGCGTGCTGCCCAGTCGCGACGTCAGCAGCACCGCCGCAAGCCCGGCCATAACGCCGACCAGCACGAACAACGTCATGTTATGGCGCTTCACGTTGATGCCGGAATACCACGCGCCGGTCGGGTTGTTGCCGATGGCGTAGGTGCGGCGGCCAAAGTTGGTTTTATGCAGCAGGAAGGCGAACACGCCCGCCAGCACGATAAACAGCGCAAACTCAAACGACAGCGCGCCCCACACGTAGCCCTGGCCGAACCAGGCAAAGCTCTCCGGCCAGGTATTGAGCGCCTGGTCGCCCAGCAGGATGTAGGTTATGCCGCGATAGAGGCTCATGGTGCCGATGGTGATGACGATGGAGGAGAGGTTAAAGCGCGTCACCAGCCAGCCGTTGAATAGCCCGCACAACATCCCTGTGCCAAGCCCGATGCATACCAGCAGCGGCGTATCCATGCCCGCCTGGGCACAGAAGCCCATTACCGTTGAGCTGAGCGCAATGGTCGAGGCGACGGAGAGATCGATTTCCCGGGCGATAATCAGCATCGCCATCGGCAGCACGATAATCGCTTTTTCGGTGAAGTTGAACGTGGCGTCCGACAGGTTCCAGATATTGAGGAAATAGGGCGAAGCCAGCGCGTTGGCGACAAATACCGCAAGCGTCACCGCAAGCAGGAAGCTTTCCCAGCACAGCAGGCGCTTAAACAGCGGCTCCGGTTGGGCCGCAGGAGCCCTTTGTTCAGAGATCAGCGTCTTATTCATGATTTCACCGCCTCCCGTTGTTTTGGAAGCGCGGCATCGCGCAGAATGAGCCGTCCTTTACGTTTATTGCCGCGTTCGTTCAGCAGCACGGCGATGACAATCACGGCGCCGGAAATAGCCATCTGCCAGAACGGCGAGACGCCGATTACCGGCAGCGCGTTGTTAATCACGCCGAGGAACAGCGCGCCCAGCAGGCAGCCCAGCACGCGGCCGATGCCGCCCATGGTGCTTATTCCGCCGATTACGCAGGCCGCGACGATTTGCAGCTCAAAACCGTTTGCCACGTCCACGTAGGCAACGGCGAAGCGCGAAATCCACAGATAGCCGCAGAAGCCCGCCAGCGCGCCGCTCAGGCTGAAGCTGATGAACTGCATTTTTCCGGCGTTGATACCCGTATACCAGGCGGCCGTCGCGTTGCCGCCCGCGGTGTACATGGCGCGCCCGGTGCGGCTGTAAAGCAGGAAATAGCCGACGAGCAGCAGGGCCGCAACGGCGCACCAGCTCAATAGCGGCATGCCCAGCAGGGAAGTGCGCGGCAGCGCCAGGAAGTCGCCGCTCATCTGGTGGGCATTGATCCAGCCGCCGTTTGAAAGCAGGAAAATAATGCCGCGGTAGATGCTCATGGTGCCAAGCGTCACCACAATCGCCGGAATGCCGAGCTTCCACACCAGCAGTCCGTTAATCATGCCCATCAGCAGGCCGAGCAGCGTAGCTATCACCAGCAAAACGCCGACGGGAATGTCCGGATGATGGAAGTTAAGCAGGGCGACAATCATCCCGGTGAGCGCAAGGTTAGCCGCCATCGACAGGTCGATGCCTTTAGTCAGCAGCACCATCATCTGGCCGAGCGCCAGAATAATCAGAATGGAAGTGTCGTTAAAAATCTCCACCAGGTTGCCCGGCGCCAGGAACGACGGCACGCGGCTGCCGATAGCCAGCACCATCAGCAAAATCACCCCGGCGAGCAGAGCTTCACGGTGTTTAAGCAGTTTTTGCCACATTATGCCGCCTCCTCGCCCGCGCCGCTGGCCGCGCTGACAATCCTCTCCGCGCTGGCCTCGCCGGCCCGGTATTCCGCCACCATCAGCCCTTCGTGCATGACGATAATTCTGTCGGCCATGCCCATCACTTCCGGCAGCTCCGACGACACCATAATCACCGCCAGCCCCTGGCCTACCAGCTCGGACATAAACTGATGCACCGCCGCTTTGGAGCCGATATCAATGCCCTTGGTCGGCTCATCGAGAATGATGACCTCGGGCTGGGTCGCCAGCCATTTGCCGATCACCACCTTCTGCTGGTTGCCGCCGGAAAGCGTTTCAACTTTCTGCCGCCAGCTAAAGGCCTTCACCTGTAGACGCTTAGCGTATTCGTCCGCAAGCGCCCATTCGCGGGCTTCGTTAAGCACGCCGTTCGGATTAAGGCGGCCAAGCTGCGGCAGGCTGATGTTCTGGCTGATGGGCAGCTCGATAATCGCCCCCTGCTTCTGCCGCTCTTCCGGCACGCACACAATCCCGGCTTTGATGGCGTCGGCGGGCTGGCTGAACGCTACGGTTTTACCATTTAAGCGAATTTCGCCCTGGCCCGGCCGCGAGACGCCGGACAGCGCCTGCATCAGTTCGGTTCGCCCGGCGCCAACCAGGCCATAGAAGCCGAGGATTTCCCCTTTGCGCAGGGTGAAATTAATGTGCGCGAACTCCGTTGGATGGCAGAGATCTTTCACTTCCAGTACTGTTTCACCCGGCTCGCAGGCGGTTTTTGGATAAGCGTGGCTGATTTCACGCCCGACCATCATGGTCACCATGCGCTCTTCGGTAATGTCGTCGATTTGCCCGGAACCGATATACACGCCGTCGCGCAGGACGGTGTAATGGTCGGCGATCGCAAAGATTTCATCGAACTTATGGGAGATAAACAGAATGGCTTTGCCTTCGCGTTTCAGGCGCTCAACGATTTGGTAAAACTCGACGATTTCGTGCTGCGACAACGCTGCGGTGGGCTCATCCAGAATCACTACCTGGGCTGCAAAAGATAACGCGCGGGCAATCGCAACCATATGGCGCTGGGCGATGCTCAGCGTTTTAAGCGTGGCGCGCGGGTCGATTTGCACCTCAAGGCGAGTCAGGATTTCCCGCGCCTGCTGATGCATGGCGGGCCAGTCGAGCTTTTTGAACAGGCCGCGATACAGATAGTGGCCGACAAAAATGTTTTCGGTGACCGTCAGCTCGTCGAAAAGCACGGTTTCCTGATGAATGGCCGTGATGCCGACTTTATGCGCCGCTTCCGGATTGGGCAGCGTTATCGGGATCGCCTTATAAAGCAGTTCGCCTTCTTCCGGCTGATAAATGCCGGTCATCACTTTAACCAGCGTGGATTTGCCCGCCCCATTTTCGCCAATCAGCGCCGTGACTTTGCCCGGCCAGAGGTCGAGGTGAACGTTTTCAAGGGCGCGCACGCCCGGGAATACTTTGGTGATCCCCTTAAGGGAGAGCAGTGGTGTGGCGGCTGTCATCGTAAATACCCCATCCAAAATGCAAAAAGTGGTGGAGGGCGCTAAGGCTTATCCACCCTACAATTTGGTACGCCTGGCGGGTAAGCAGAGCGTCACCCGCCGGACATTGCTCAGAAGATTCTGGAGAATTTATCGATGTTGCTGGCGTCATACACAAACGGCTCGGCCATGGCGCCGCTGCCGTCCGCATCCAGCTTCACTTTGCCTAATTTACCCATGCTGGCTTCGGTTTTGCTGGCGCTGCCTTTGACTAAGTCATCCGCCAGGTAAGTGGCCGCGTAGCCCAGGTCGATAGGGTTCCAGATGGCGAAGCTTTTCGACGCGCCGGATTTAATGGCGCCCGCCATTTCAGACGGCAGGCCCAGGCCGGTGACGTAAACCTTGCCGATTTTGCCCTGGTCTTTTACCGCCTGCGCGGCGGCAACGATGCCGACGGAAGACGGGGAAACGATGACTTTCAGATCGGGGTACGACTTCAGCAGGCCCACGGTTTCGCGGTAGCTTTTATCGGAGAGATCGTCGCCGTAGGCCACGGTGACCAGGTTGACGGAAGGGTACTTCGGCAGCACCTTTTTCATCTCCGCAATCCAGATGTTCTGGTTGGTGGAGGTCGGCGTTGCGCTAAGAATAGCCACGTCGCCTTTCTCAACGTTCATTGCTTTGAGCGCGTCGGCGGCGAGCTTAACGTTGGTTTCGCCAATCAGCGCGTTATTGGACGGGTTGAGGTGGATCTGACGACCATCTTTGGCGACGCCGGAATCCCAGGAAACGACTTTAATACCGCGCTGCATAGCTTTTTTCAGCACCGGCACCACGGCGTCCGGATCGTTGGCGGAAATAGCGATGGCGTCCACGCCCTGAGCGATCAGTCCGTTCAGCACTTCAATCTGCGCTTCGGCGGTGGTGGTGGTTGGGCCGGTGTAGATAACTTTGACATCGCCCAGCTCTTTGGCGGCCTCCTGAGCCCCCACGTTTGCTGCTTCAAAGAAACCATTGCCGAGGGATTTCGCCACGAGAGCGATTTTTACCTCGGCCATGGCGGAACCGGACAGCGCCAGTGCGGCAACGGTGAGCGTACAACCTAATATTGCTTTAATTTTCATTGCTTGTACTCCACATGTAGGGTCAGTTTGCAGGTGTTTTTTATTATTTGTAGGGTGGATAAGCGAAACGCCCTCCACCGTTACAGATTTACAGCTCTAACGCGCTGGCTAATGGGGTAACGCCAAAACGCTTGCCGAGCGCGATAAGCTCGTCGCGGGTAATGGTCTGTTTCATGCCGCCCATCGAGATGACTTTAACCAGCACCTCGGCAGATTTCTCGGCGGTATCGATAAGGCCAAAGGCTTCATCGAGCGTCGGGCCGCTGCCGAATACGCCGTGGAACGGCCACAGCACGAGCGAGTGTTTTTGCATCTTGTCTGCGGTCGCGGTCCCAATTTCATCGGTACCCGGCACCATCCACGGCAGAATGCCGACGCCGTCCGGGAACACCACCAGACACTCGGTGCTGCCTTCCCACAGTTTGCGGGTGATAATGTCGGAGTCGTTCTCCAGCACGTAGGTCAGGGCAATCAGGTTGGTGGCGTGGCAGTGCATAATCACGCGATCGCGGCCGTCAGTCACCTTCATGCGCACGCAGTGCGACTGGAAGTGTGACGCGAGTTCAGACGTCGGCACCGCTTCGTTTTCCAGCCCCCACAAAATGTGGTATCCCGCACCGCGGCTGTCCACTTTTACCACGCCGATATTTGCCGCCGGGTCGAGCTGCACGTTGCGGAAGAATTTGCCGGAGCCGGTGACGATAAACGGCGTACTGGCGAGCTCGGGCATCGGCTGGCTTAAGGCGATATAACGCGGCTCGGCGTGGAAGTCGGCCTGGAAAGGCGTAATGTCCGCTTCGCTCAGGCGCAGCGTAATATTGCCGCCGTTGCGCTCGTCCCAGCCTTTCAGCCAGGCGTCGCTGGTCGCTTTGATCATGCCTTCGACAAACCAGGCGTTCAGGATGTTCTGCATAGTTTTTTGCTTCCTTAAGTGTTCAGGCGGGTGGCGCGAAGCTTACCCGCCCTACGATCCGATACCGGTAGGGTGGATAAGCGCGGCGCCATCCACCGATAAATTCATTACCCGCGCTGGCTTAAAACGTCTTTCTCATAGCCGCGCACGTTGTCCAGCCACTGCGCATCAGCCGGGACATCGTTGCGCTGGCAGTACATTTCCCACACGGCCTGCCACGGCAGACACTTCTGCTCCTCAAGCAGCGCCAGGCGGCCGGTGTAATCGCCTTCGTTTTCAAGCTGGCGCAGGGTTTCGGTTGGCTCCAGCAGGGCGCGCAGCAGAGCTTTTTTCATGTTGCGCGTGCCGATCACCCACGCTGCGATGCGGTTAATGGACGCATCAAAGAAGTCGAGGCCGATGTGTACGCGATCGAACAGGTCGTGGCGGATGATTTCGCTGGCGATCGCCTGGGTTTCATCATCCAGCAGCACCACGTGATCGCTGTCCCAGCGCACCGGGCGGCTGACGTGCAGCAGCAGACGCGGCACATAAAGCATGGCGCTGGAAATCTTATCGGAGATAACTTCGGTGGGGTGGAAATGACCTGCGTCAAGGCACAGCGCGGTCTGGCGGCTGGCGGCGTAACCAAAGCAGAACTCGTTGGAGCCCACGGTGTAGCTTTCGGCCCCGATGCCGAACAGCTTACTTTCCACCGCGTCGATGTGGTGCGCCGGGTTTAGCTTCTCGCTCATTATCTCGTCGAGCGCGTTCAGCAGGCGCTGGCGCGGGGCCAGACGGTCAACGGTGATGTCTTTCATGCCATCCGGGACCCAGATATTCATGACCGACGGCGTGCCGAGCTGCTCGCCAAACCAGGCGGAGACCTTGCGGCTGGCTTTAACGTGGTCAATCCAGAACTGGCGAGTTTTATCGTCGGCGTGGGAGAGGGTAAAGCCGTCCGCGCTCAGCGGATGCGAGAAGCAGGACGGGTTGAAATCCAGGCCCAGCCGGTTGGCTTTTGCCCATTCGACCCAGTTTTTGAAGTGTTCCGGTTTGATTTTATCGCGGGATACCGGCGTATCCGACTCCAGATAAATAGCGTGCAGATTCAGCCGCTTTGGTCCTGGGATCAGGCTTAACGCCTGCTCCAGATCGGCGCGGAGTTCGGCGGCGTTGCGCGCTTTGCCCGGATAATTACCGGTCGCCTGGATGCCGCCGCTAAGCTCGCCCTCCGGGTTTTCAAAGCCGGCAACGTCGTCGCCCTGCCAGCAGTGCATTGAAACCGGCAAACGGTCCAGCTGACGCAGCGCTTCTTCTGCATCTACGCCGACGGCGGCAAAGCGCTGTTTAGCCAGTTCCCAGGCCTGATCGATAGAGGTGGTCATGCGCAAAACTCCTTACAGGTTTGACGATTGTGCGGAAACTGCGCCATAAAACGGGCAATTTCACTGTCTGAATGCGGAATAAAAGAGATGAGTTGGTAGCTGGCGGCGACGATTTTGCGGAAGTCGTCGACGTCGGTGATTTCGTCCAGCGCCATCAGCTGGCAGCCGATATTGCCAAGCGTGGAGGCTTCGACCGGCCCGGCCAGCACCGGCACGCCGCAGGCGTCCGCGCAAAGCTGGTTGAGCAGCTCGTTCTGGCTGCCGCCGCCGACGATATGTAAGCAGCTAACCGGGCGGCCGCGCAGCTCCGCCAGTTCACGCAGCGTTGCGGCATACAGCAACGCCAGGCTGTCGAAAATACAGCGCGCCAGCTCGGCGTCGGTAAGCGGCACGGGCTGGCGGCTTTCCCGGCAGGCGGCCTGGATCTCGCGGCTCATGTTTTCCGGGTTGATAAAGCGGTCGTCGTTGGGATTTATCACGAATTTGCAGGCGGGAAGCTGCCGCGTGCGGGCGATTAGCGCCGGCAGGTCGGTAATTCCCAGCTCTTTGCTCACGCGCTGCAGCAGCCACAGCCCCATGATATTTTTCAGCACCCGGTAGCGGCCTTCCGCTCCGCCTTCGTTGGTGATATTGGCGGCGAGCGCTCTGTCTGTCGCATAGGGCGTTTTGCTTTCAATGCCCATCAGCGACCAGGTGCCGGACGAAAGGTAAGCCGCGTCTTTATCTTTTAACGGCGCGCCGATGACCGCGCTGGCGGTGTCGTGCGTGGCGACGGACACCACGGGGATTTGGTTGCCTCCGCGGCAGGTCCATCGGCCAATCACGCAGCCGGGATGCGTCGGCTTGCCAAACCATTTTGCCGGTACGCCGGCCCAGTCGAGCAGGCTTTCATCCCAGCTGTCGCTGTTGATGTTGATAAGCTGCGTGGTGGTGGCGTTGGTATATTCCCAGTTCAGCGCGCCGGTTAAGCGGTAGCAGAAGTAGTCGGGGATCAGCAGCGCGTGCTCGACTTCTTGCAGAAGTTCTGGCTGGCGTTGGGCAAGAGCGCGCAGCTGATAAAGCGTATTAAACGGCAGAAACTGAATGCCGGTGCGGCGATAAATTTCTTCGCGCCCCACTTCCGCCAGCGCGGTTTCCATTACGCCGTCGGTGCGGCTGTCGCGATAGGAAACAGGCAGGCCGACGCGGTTGCCGTCGCGGTCAATCAGCACAAAATCCACGCCCCAGGTATCGATACCGATGCTGTCGATGGCGACGCCTTCATCGCAGGCTTTTTGCAGGCCGGTGCGGATGTCGTGCTCCAGCGCATCCAGATCCCAGGTGGCGGAGCCGTCTGTCTGCTGCAGGCAGTTGGTGAAACGGTGAATTTCACGCAGGCAAACGCTGCGGGCGTCGCGATCGAAGCGCGCCAGCATGACGCGGCCACTTGAAGCGCCCAGGTCAACCGCAACACTATGGCGAAGAGTCATTATCAGGGTCCTTGCGAGTTAATTGCTCCCACTTTAAGAAGGAATGTCGGTATCCACCTTCTTATTACTGACAGAGGGAATGCCGCACTGGCAAAGAAGCAAAGATGAAGGTGAGCGACATCACAAATTCGCCTTTGCCAACCTCACCGGTGGCCTGTGACGCTCCCCGCATTTCCGGATAATTCCCGCGCTTTCTTAAAAAACGAACGCTTTTTAATGGATTTCACGTCGAAAATTTAAGGTGCAGATGAGAATCGTTATCTACTATCAGGCAACGGTTCACAGGGGGGGTGGGTGCGAGAATGACAATACTGCATGGCTTTGATTTCTTCCCGTCAGGAAAAGCGTCGGTGGCGATTGAGCCTCGCCTGCCGCAGGCGGCGTTTCCGGAACATCACCATGATTTCTGTGAAATAGTGATTGTGGAGCACGGCACCGGCACCCACGTTTTCAACGGCCAGCCTTACACGCTGAGCGGCGGTTCGGTGTGCTTCGTGCGCGACCACGATCGCCATCTGTATGAGCACACCGAAAACCTCTGCCTGACCAATATTCTGTATCGCGCGCCGGACGCGTTTTGCTTCCTTTCGGGGCTGGATAAGCTGCTGCCGCAGGAGCAGGACGGCAACTATCCGTCGCACTGGCGGGTGAACCAGCCGGTATTGCAGCAGGTGCGCGGGCTTATAGAACAGTTCGAAACCCTCGGCGAGAGTATGGATACCCATACCGTCGCCAGCCGGGAAATGCTGTTTATGCAGCTGCTGGTGCTGCTGCGTAAGGGCAGCATGGCGGAAGGCGCTACAAATGCCCAGGGGCGGCTGAATCAGCTTATGGCCTGGCTTGAAGATCATTTCGCCGAGGAGGTTTGTTGGGAACAGCTCGCCGGGCAGTTCACGCTTTCGCTGCGCACGCTGCATCGCCAGCTCAAGCAGCAAACCGGGCTCACGCCGCAGCGCTATCTCAATCGCTTACGTCTGATGAAGGCCCGTCATATGCTGCGCCACGGCGAGGAGAGCGTCACGGATATCGCCTTCCAGTGCGGCTTTGGCGACAGCAACCACTTCTCCACGCTGTTCAGGCGCGAGTTTTCCTGGTCCCCGCGTGAGATTCGCCAGGGGCGGGATACCCAACTTCAGTAATCGCGAACGCAATCACCGTTTTTTTCAGCGAAAAAGCCCATAATTCTCAGCTATTTTTCTGTCGGGTAGCGCAGGCTTGCCCGGCCTGCGTTGGTGAATGGCAGGGTGGATAAGCGTAGAGGTATTGCGGTGGCCGGTCGCTTAGTGCTGAAAAAAACAGATTTCTTTGTCTCCGCCTCCCAGCCCGTGGCGGTGGCGGACCGCTATCCGCAAAACGTCTTCGCTGAACATAGCCATGATTTCTGCGAGCTGGTGCTGGTCTGGCGCGGCAACGGGCTGCACGTGCTTAACGACCGGCCCTACCGCATCACCTGCGGCGATCTGTTTTATATCCGCGCTGAAGACCGCCACCGCTATGAGTCGGTTAACGATCTCGTCCTGCATAACATCATCTACTGTCCGGAAAGGTTAAAGCTCAACGTTGACTGGGACGATTTGCTGCACCGGCAATCGATCGCGGGCAACGATCCGCGCTGGCGGCTTAGCAGTTACGGTATGGCGCAGGCGCGGCAGATCATTGGTCAACTGGAGCATGAGAGCCCGAAGCAGGACGCGCTCTCGCTTTGCCTGACGGAAAGCCTGTTCCTGCAGCTTTGTATTTTGCTGCGTCGCCATCGCTATCAGCCGCAGGATGCGGCAGGGCCGGAGGGCGGGGAAACGCTCGATTTGCTGCTGGCAGCGCTGGGTAAGAGCCTTGATGCGCCTTTTGATTTGCCGCAGTTCTGCGGGCTGCATCAGGTGGCGGAGCGCCATTTGCGGCAGCTTTTCCGCCAGCAAACCGGGATGTCGATTAGCCAGTATCTGCGGCAGCTACGCATCTGCCAGGCGCAGGATTTGCTGCGCCACAGCGAGATGCTGATTGGGGATATCGCCACCCGCTGCGGCTTTGAGGACAGTAACTATTTCTCTGTGGTTTTTACGAAGGAGACAGGTTTGACGCCACGCATGTGGCGCCAGCGCTATACCGTAGGAGATTGATCGATTTGCCATATTCACCACGCCCGCTGTAAGGCAACCCACGCTTTATCGCCCTGACAGGCCTGGTTTTTTCCTCTACATGCCAAAAAGTTATAACCTTATAAAGACTACGGCATTGATAAACATTTTCAATATCATTTAATTAACTATAATGAACCAACTGATTACGCGGCGTTAACGGCTTTCGCGCCGCCCGACAATAATGGAGATGAAGACTATGAGTTATACACTGCCATCCCTGCCTTACGCTTACGACGCCCTGGAACCACACTTCGACAAGCAAACGATGGAAATCCATCACACCAAACACCACCAGACCTACGTCAACAACGCTAACGCGGCGCTGGAATCTCTGCCAGAGTTTGCAAGCCTGCCGGTTGAAGAGCTGATCGCCAAACTGGATCAGCTGCCAGCGGACAAGAAAACCGTGCTGCGTAACAACGCGGGCGGCCACGCTAACCACAGCTTCTTCTGGAAAGGCCTGAAAACCGGCACCACCCTGCAGGGTGAGCTGAAAGCCGCCATCGAGCGCGATTTCGGCAGCGTTGACAAATTCAAAGAAGAATTTGAAAAAGCGGCTGCAACTCGTTTCGGCTCCGGCTGGGCGTGGCTGGTGCTTAAAGGCGACAAGCTGGCCGTGGTTTCTACCGCAAACCAGGATAGCCCGCTGATGGGTGAAGCGATCTCCGGCGCTTCCGGCTTCCCGATTATCGGTCTGGACGTTTGGGAGCACGCTTACTATCTGAAATATCAGAACAAACGCCCTGATTACATCAAAGCGTTCTGGGAAGTTGTGAACTGGGACGAAGCGGCCGCGCGTTTTGCTGCTAAAAAATAAGTTGCATTGCAGCTGATGAGAAGCGAGCCTGATGGCTCGCTTTAGTTGGCTGACAAAGAAGGAAAAAGCGTGATTTTTCCTTCTTTGTAGTGAGCAGGCGAAAATCAATAAATTGATTTTCCTTGTTTTTTACCTGGTGATATAGGCTCGTCCTGCAAACGGATGAGGTTTGTCATCACTCTGAAGCGAGCCTGATGGCTCGCTTTTTTTATGTCTGTTGCACCACAGGGAGGAGCAGATGCACTATCCGCTACAGGTTTATATCGGCAAAATTCGTCCGTATGAAGGCAGCCGGCCAAGCGCTATCGGCAAATATCTGGTGGATGGCGAGCTGAGGCTGAACGAACATGGGCTGGAGGGCGACCAGCAGGCTGAAAAAGTTATCCATGGCGGACCGGACCGTGCGTTGTGCCATTATCCCCGCGAGCATTATCTCCACTGGGCGCGGGAGTTTCCTGAACAGGCAGAGCAGTTTGCCGCCCCGGCTTTTGGTGAAAACCTTTCAACTACTGGCCTGACGGAAAAAAACGTCTGCATCGGCGATATCTTCCGCTGGGGCGAGGCGCTGATTCAGGTCACGCAGCCGCGTTCGCCTTGTTTTAAGCTCAACTACCATTTCGGTATCAGCGACATGGCGTCCCTGATGCAAAAATCGGGCTACTGCGGCTGGCTGTACAGGGTCGTTCTGGCGGGAAAGGTTTCTACAGAATCACCGCTGGAGCTGGTTTCCCGCGTGAGCGAGGTGAGCGTCGCAGAAGCGATAGCCATCGCCTGGCACATGCCGTTTGATGATGAGCAATACCATCGCCTGCTGTCGGCGGCCGGGCTTTCGGTTAGCTGGACGCGAACCATGCAAAAACGCCGTCTTTCAGGAAAGATGGAGAACAATTCGCGGCGCTTGTTTGGAAAGTAATGGAGTGATCAAATCCCGGAAACGAAAAAACCCGCCGAAGGCGGGTTTTAGAATTTTTGCTTTATAAGCTAATGCTTACAGGCTGGTTACGTTACCAGCTGCTGGGCCTTTAGCACCACTTTCGATGGTGAAAGACACTTTCTGGCCTTCGTCCAGGGACTTGTAGCCATCGTTCTGGATAGCAGAGAAGTGTACGAACACATCTTTAGAGCCATCGTCAGGAGTGATGAAGCCGAAGCCTTTGTCAGAGTTGAACCACTTAACCAGACCAGTCATTTTAGCAGACATTGATATTACCTTTTATATAGAGTTTGCCTTGCGGCGCATTGGTATGCTTTACAGATTTTTGAAGCGATAAAGGAGAAACTCACTTTGAAAGGTATCTACGATAACTTCTGGAGGACTGCTTTGCTTGAAAGGTCTGTGCGTCAAACCGATAGAAGCATTAACGCATATTTAACCAGGTGATGACAAGAACTATTTCAGCCGTCTAAAGGGCTACAGCGGTAACTCCCCGCCCTGCGGCGGGGTAGCGCATCATTGCATTGCGCTTTGCGCGCTTGAATAAGCCTGCATAAATGCCTGATGTTGCGACGCCAGCGGGCCAATAAGCGCGTTGTACTGGCTGGCCTGCTGGGAGGTCGGGAACTGGATGCCGCCTGCGGTAAAGCCGACCTGCGTGCCCTGCTGCTGGATAAAATCACCCACCTGAACCAGCTGTTGGGTAAAGGTCTGTGCGGCAGGGATCAGCGGAGCCATAGCATCTGCCGGCGCGGTCACCACTTTCTGATAGACCCGATCGTAAACGGCCTTCAGGTCGTCCGGCTGTTTCAGCGTGGAGCGAGCGCTGTCCGCCTGCATTTTGGCGTTCTGCACCTGCTGGCCCAGCACGTTCAGAGAACCGTTCGCCTGACGCAGCGCGTCACGCTGATTCATATAATCCTGTGGAACACGAATGCTGTTTACGCTGTCGACCACCGGCTTCATGCCGTCGTCCATCGCCTGGCTTACCTGCTGGGAAAAGCCGTAGAGCACGGCATAGTCAGACACCAGCGGACCGAACTGTTTCTTCTGATCGGCAGTCAGCGCGGGCAGATGTTCGCCGCTACGCATGGCCGTATTTTGCAGGAAATCGATAAACGCCTTACGTTGATCGCCTTCTTTATCAAAGCAACCGCTCAGACTCACCACCATCAATAACGCCGCAAGCGGCGCAAACCAGCGAGAGCAGGACTTACCTGTCGCCATCTTTTCTACTCCTTTCACCAGACAATACAAATGCGCATACGCGTACGCGATAATGTAGCTAATGATAGTCCAGGCCGTCCGCGCAAGATACCCTTTCACAATAATGGGCCGGTTTATTTGCGGCGGGTTAAAACGATGCGAAAAGTCGGCTGAGGTGACCTTAACCAGCGCTGGGGCAAGCCCACCGCTGGCGCAAGAAATGCATAACCATTTTCAAATTTATGCTTAGCTCCCTTTATGCGGTGATTTTCAATCCATTACGACGCTTAAATTCCCATCTGAAACGCATAAAAAACGCGGTTTATAAAAATAGTTACCCGGGGAATCATCAGCACGCTTTTTTCAGACTACGCTTAAGAGGCTTCTTAACCTTCACGAGGTCAATGTGTGATTTATGAGGAGTCCTCAATGCAATATAAAGATCCAATGATTGAACTGCTTAGCAGTCTTGAGCAGATAGTTTTTAAAAGCGAACCACAGACGGTAACTCTGAAACAAAAACCCAGCGCGTTTTCTGAATTCGAGCAACTCCGTAAGAGTACAGGACTAAAAATTGATGATTTTGCTCGCGCGATGGGTGTCAGTGTCTCAATGGTGCAGGAGTGGGAATCAAAACGAATCAGACCCTCCAGTACCGAACTGAAGCTGATGCGCCTGATCCAGGCGAATCCTATGCTCAGTAAACAGCTGATGGAATAATGTTGTACTTTGTGCCCTTGCCTGCCTTAACCAAAACCCCGCTCCATGACGCGGGGTTTGTTGTTTCTGGAGGCTGGCTAATAGTTACCTGCCGGAAAACGAATCCGCAATGTCCCGAAACCTGACCTGTGTCGCTACTAAACCTGCCAGCATTAACCATAATTAAAAGAAGGTTATAACAGGCAAGTAGAAGGAGGCTGTATGGCTAAGAACATCCTGGTTCCTGTCGATATTTCGGAAATGGAACTGACGCAGCAGGTTATCCCTCATGTCGAAGCGTACGCCAGGCAGGCGGATGCGACGATCCACTTCCTCGCGGTCATCCCCGACTATACCTATTTTGTCTCTTACGGTCTGGGTTACTCTTCAGCCGTGCCGGAACTTAAGGGCCGGGAGACGGTCGCCATGGAAACGCTGGGCGACATCGTCGCTAAATTCAGCCTGCCGGGCTGTCGGATTGAAAAGCACGTGCTGAGCGGTACGCCAAAAGATCATATTCTCCAGCTGGCCGATGATATAGGGGCTGACGTGATTATCCTGGCTTCGCACAGGCCGAGCATGTCCACCTATCTGCTTGGTTCAAACGCAGCGGCGGTGGTTCGTCATGCAAAATGCTCGGTACTGGTTGTACGTTAAGGCATAAAAAAACCCCGCATTCATGCGGGGTTTGTTGCTGACGAACTGGCCGGGCTTACTGCAGCAGCGAAATATCCGCTACCTGCAGGAACAGCTCGCGTAACTTCTCCAGCATAGTGAGGCGGTTGATACGCAGCTCTTTATCTTCCGCGTTTACCATCACCTTATCGAAGAAGGCATCCACCGGCTCACGCAGGTTAGCCAGCTCTTCCAGCGCTTCCTGATAGCGGCCTTCGCTGAAGTACGGCGCAAGCTTATCGCGCAGGACAACCACCTGCAGGGCGAGATTGATTTCCTCAGGCTCTCTCAGGGCGGATGCATTCACACGATCGTTTAGCTGCTCGTCGGATTTCGCCAGAATGTTGGAAACGCGTTTGTTTGCCGCAGCAAGCGCCGCCGCCGCTTCCAGCGTGCGGAAGTGGGAGACGGCCTTCATGCGCGCATCGAAATCTGCCGGCTTGGTCGGACGACGCGCCAGCACGGCCTGGATGGTGTCCACGCTGTGGCCTTCTTCCTGATACCAGGCGCGGAAACGGCCCAGCATAAAGTCGATCACGTCATCCACAACCTTCTGGTTGGTCAGCTTGCTGCCGTAAAGGCGCACGGCCTCTTCGGTCAGGGTTTGCAGATCCAGCGGCAGGTTTTTCTCAACGATGATGCGCAGCACGCCAAGGGCGGCACGACGCAGAGCGAACGGGTCTTTATCGCCTTTTGGATGCTGGCCGATGCCGAAGATGCCCGCGAGGGTGTCCATCTTATCGGCAATCGCTACGGCGCAGGCCACGAGGTTAGACGGCAGCTCATCGCCCGCGAAGCGCGGCTGATACTGTTCGTTCAGCGCAACCGCCACGTCTTCGGCTTCGCCGTCGTGACGCGCATAGTGCATGCCCATCACGCCCTGGGTGTCGGTGAATTCGAACACCATGTTGGTCATCAGGTCGCATTTGGACAGCAGGCCCGCGCGGGTCGCGTGATTCACGTCGGCGCCAATTTGCCCAGCAATCCAGCCGGAAAGCGCTTCGATGCGGTTGGTTTTATCGCGCAGCGTGCCGAGCTCTTTCTGGAACAATACGGTTTCCAGGCGCGGCAGGTTATCTTCAAGACGCTTTTTGCGGTCGGTATTGAAGAAGAATTCCGCATCTGCCAGACGCGGACGCACGACTTTTTCGTTACCGGAGATAATCTGCTGCGGATCTTTTGATTCGATATTCGCCACGAAGATGAAGTTTGGCAGCAATTTGCCGTCGTTCGCGTAAACCGGGAAGTATTTCTGGTCGCCCTTCATGGTGTGAACCAGCGCTTCCGCAGGAACCGCGAGGAATTTCTCTTCGAATTTTGCCGTCAGCACCACCGGCCATTCAACCAGAGAGGTCACTTCTTCAAGCAGGCTTTCGCTCAGGTCGGCATTGCCGCCGATTTTGCGCGCCGCTTCTTCCGCGCCCTGTTTGATGACGGCTTTACGCTGTTCGTAGTCGGCGATAACTTTGCCGCGCTCCAGCAGGATCTGCGGATACTGGTCGGCGTTATCGATGGTGAATTCCGGTTCGCCCATAAAGCGATGGCCGCGGATCACGCGGTCGGACTGAATGCCCAGAATAGTGGCCGGAATGACTTCGTCGCCCAGCAGCAGGGTAACAGTATGAACAGGACGCACGAAATGGGTGTCGTTGGCGCCCCAGCGCATCAGTTTTGGGATCGGCAGTTTGCTCAGCGCCGTTGCGATCGTCGCCGGCAGCAGCGCCTGAACGCTTTCGCCTTTCACGTGCGCGCGGTACATCAGCCATTCGCCTTTGTCGGTCGTCAGACGTTCGGCTTGATCGACGGTGATGCCGCAGCCGCGTGCCCAGCCTTCAGCGGCCTTGCTCGGTTTGCCTTCGGCATCGAACGCGGCGGAGATGGCCGGGCCGCGTTTTTCAACTTCGCGATCGGGCTGCGCCTCGGCAAGGTTAGCGATTTTCAGGGCCAGACGGCGCGGAGCCGCGAACCACTTCACTTCGCCGTGGGCGACGTTCGCCGCATCCAGCTCCGCCGTTACGTTCGCAGCAAAGGATTCCGCCAGGCTGCGCAGGGCTTTTGGTGGCAGCTCTTCAGTGCCGATCTCCACCAGAAAAGTTTTTTCAGACATGCCAGCCTCTTTATTTATTCTTATTGCACATCGGGAAGCCAAGCGCTTCACGGGAAGCGTAATAGGCTTCGGCCACGGCTTTGGTCAGGGTACGAATACGCAGAATATAGCGCTGACGCTCGGTCACCGAGATGGCCTTGCGCGCATCCAGCAGGTTAAAGCTGTGCGCCGCTTTCAGAATGCGTTCGTAAGCCGGCAGCGGCAGCGGGTTTTCCAGCGCCAGCAGGTGCTGCGCCTCTTTCTCATACTGCTCGAAGCAGGAGAACAGGAAATCCACATCGGCGTGCTCGAAGTTATAGGTGGATTGCTCAACTTCGTTCTGATGGAAGACGTCGCCGTAGGTGGTTTTACCCAGCGGACCGTCGCTCCAGACCAGGTCGTAAACGCTGTCCACGCCCTGGATATACATCGCCAGACGCTCTAAACCGTAGGTGATCTCCCCGGTCACAGGCTTACATTCCAGGCCGCCGACCTGCTGGAAGTAGGTGAACTGCGTCACTTCCATGCCGTTGAGCCACACTTCCCAACCCAGTCCCCAGGCGCCCAGCGTCGGGTTTTCCCAGTTGTCTTCTACGAAGCGAATATCATGGATGGTTGGGTCCATACCCAGCTCTTTAAGCGACCCGAGATACAGCTCCTGAATGTTGTCCGGCGACGGTTTAATCACCACCTGGAACTGATAATAGTGCTGTAAGCGGTTCGGGTTCTCGCCGTAGCGGCCATCGGTTGGACGGCGGGACGGCTGCACATACGCGGTGGCCATCGGTTCCGGCCCTAAAGCCCGCAGGCAGGTCATCGGGTGAGAGGTGCCGGCGCCGACTTCCATGTCCAGAGGTTGAACAATGGTGCAGCCCTGGCGGGCCCAGTAATCCTGTAACGTCAGGATCAGGCCTTGAAAGGTCCTGGTGTCAAACTTTTGCATGTTGATTTCGCACGCGTTCGAGTGGGTTTAAAGTGAAGCGGCCAGTATACCCGTTGACCGCAAGATATACAGCCCGAATCCGTGCGCATTAACAGGCTGTTTGCCGACGGTTGCGGCTTTATAGCGTCGAAAGGTGTAAAAATTGTCCGCTTTCGTCAAAGGAGCAGGTAAAACCTTCCTGACGCGGGGTAGCGCCTTTTATCTCAAAACTACCCTGATACTGCTTAAGATCGATAACGCTGATTCGCTGAGCGCGGGTATTGTAGCGATGCGCCGCTTCCTGTTTACAGGTTTCCACCATTTTGGCGTTTTGCACTACCGGTGGGTGCGCCTGCTGCGCGAACTGGGGATGCGGTTCGGCGCTGCAGGCGTTTAACAGTAAAGCGCTGAGGGCCAGCGCCCGGCAGCTAATTTTCTTTTCTGGCATCATCATGAGTTAGCGGTACATTAAAATTATTGTTGTTATTCACTATTTACGAGCAGCAGGCTTTCTGCAAACGCACAAAAGCCGCTGGTTGATATTTTAAGATTTTTACAGGGGAACGAATGCAGCAAAAAATTAACTGGATTGATAACCTGCGCGGCATCGCATGCCTGATGGTGGTGATGATCCATACCACAACCTGGTACATTACTAATGCGAGCCTGGTCACTCCATTTAGTTGGGATTTGTCGAACGTGCTGAATTCGGCCTCACGCGTCAGCGTCCCGTTATTTTTTATGATCTCCGGCTATCTGTTTTTTGGCGAACGTAGCGCACAACAGCGCCATTTCCTGCGTATTGGGCTGTGCTTACTCTTTTACAGCGTGATTGCGCTTTTCTACATTCACTTCTTCACGCCGATAAGCACCGGCCTTTCGCTGCGCTATATCCTGCAAAAGCCGGTCTTTTATCACCTGTGGTTTTTCTTCGCGATAATCGTCATCTATCTGCTTTCACCGCTGATTGAGGTTAAAAAAGTCAATGCGATGACCATTCTCGGGCTGATGGTTTTGCTGGGTGTCGTCGCCAATCCCAATACCGTGCCGCAAACGCTGGAGCACGTAAAATGGCTGCCGGTTAATCTCTACATTCGTGGCGATACGTTCTATTACGTGCTCTATGGCCTGTTAGGCAGGGCGATCGGCATGCTGGCAACGGAAAAGGGATGGATCAGCGCGCTGGCGGGAGGGCTGTTCGCGCTTTGTGTGATGTCGATCTCTCTGGGCACGCATAATCAACTGGAAGTAAACGGTAATTTTGCTGACACCTTCTACGTTTACTGCGGGCCGCTGGTGTTTATCGCCGCTATCAGCCTGCTGGTTCTGGTGAAGAACTGTCTCAACTCAAGGCCGCTGCCGGGGCTGGCGTTTATCTCGCGTCATTCGCTTGGAATTTATGGTTTTCACGCGCTGATAATTCATTTCCTGCGCACGCATGGCTATCAGATAACCAGCTCGGCCGTGCTGGATATTCTGTGGATTTTCGGCGCGACGCTGGCCTGCAGCTTATTGCTGTCGATGGGATTGCAGCGCATTGATACCCGTAAGCTTGTGAGCTAGGCGTTACGCGCCCGCGCCCGGTGGAGCTGACGTGGCGAGGAAAAACCCGCCGCCACGGCGGCCTGCTCCATGCGGCTGCCCTGCAATAAACGCTGCTCGGCAACCGCAAGCCGCAGCTGTTCCAGATAATCCCGCACCGATATCCCAAGATGCTGCTGAAAGAGCCGCGATAAATGGCGCAGGCTGACGTGCACTTTATCGGCAATAGACTGCACGCTCCAGTCGGATTCAGGAGCCGCCGAAAGCAAATCCTGAGCGCGATGTACGGCCGGATGAAGATGGTTGCGATAGCGTAGCCAGGGCGAAAGCTGCGGATCGTCCCCCGAACGGCGGAACCACACGACCATTTCGCGAGCCACGTCCAGCGCGGCCTTCGGCCCGCAGTAGCGATTAATCAGATGCAGCGACAGGTCGATCCCTGAGGTGATCCCGGCACTCGTCCAGATGCCCCGGTCTTCGACAAAAATACGGTTATCTTTTACCTGCGCGGTGGGCGCGGCGGCGCGTAACCTTGCCAGCACATCGTGATGCGTGGTGCACTGCACGCCGTTCATCAATCCGGCTTTTGCGGCCAGCAGCGAGCCGGAACAAACGCATACCAGATTGAGCTGCTGGCTGTGGATCTGCGGCTGCAGCCGGGTGAGCCAGCGGCGCACCGCCTCGGCCTGCGGAGTATCGAAGTAACGGTTTGAATCGCACACGCCCGGCAGCACCAGAAGGCTGCCGGTTGGAAAGCGCTCCGGCAGCGGTTCAATGTCGCCAAAACTGAGCCCGATTGAGGTGGTAACCTGTGGGTCCGGGCCGATGAAACGCAGGTGAAACGCCTCCCCGGCGAGCGCCAGCGTTTCCGCAGGCCCCGTCAGATCGAGCGACAGCACACCGGGCAAAACAACGAACCAGACCCCAATACTCACGATAACGACTCCAGGCACTCAGCGACGGTTTGAATATCCGCAAAACGCCCCGCCAGCACCGTTTCTGTGCGGTGGCGCAGGGCTGCGGCATCCAGCGTAACGCCTTTCCACTGCATCGGGAAGGTGAGCATGGCCTCGCTGACAAAAGAAACGCGATAGCCCAAATCCGACGCCACGCGCGCGGTGGTTTCGCAACATTGTTCGGTGCGAATTCCGCAGATAATCAGGTGGTTAATATCACGCGTGCGCAGCCAGTGGTCCAGGCCTGTGTCGGTAAAGGCGTTATGGACATGTTTCTCAAAGGTGGCCTCTGCCTTGTGGGTCAGAAAGGGCATCGGCTTCACAAAGCCAGAAGCTCGCGCAAACGGGCCGTCGCCGTCCTCGTGAAAAATATCCACGACGGGAACGTTCAAATCCTGGCAGCCGGAAACCAGCCGGGTGATCGCCTGCTGAAACGCCGGGACTTCTTCTTCGTTCCAGTAATCGCGATGGAAAAAGGATTGCTGCGTGTCGATATTAATGAGCGCTGAACGTGACATTTTCGGACTCCTCGTCGGTGGGTGTGAAACCATTGTGACAAGGGTTTGACGGGTTGCGGATACCAGAAACGGACAGGATGAGGGCGAATCGGGACCTGTTATAAAACCTGCGGTCAAACGGCGCTGCGCCGGGCGGCATCCTGTTGGGTGGATAAGCGCAGGCGCCCTCCACCGCCACAAGAAATATCTACGACATCAGCGGCAAAAGCTGCTGATAAATCTGGTTAAACGTCTGCCGGCGCCCGGCATAACGCTGGTGACGCGCCATATCCGGCCGGTGCTGCTGCTCCAGCTTAAGCTGTGGAAGCAGCGATTGCAGCGACTGCCCGGGGGAGATGGCAATTTGCGCCAGCCGCGCCGCGCCCAGCGCCGGGCCGACATCGCCGCCGGTGCGGTAATCCAGCGTTTGCCCGCTGATATCCGCCAGCATCTGGCGCCAGTAAGAGCTACGCGCGCCGCCGCCGATAAGGGTGACGCTTTCTGGTGTGATGCCGCACGCATGCACCGCATCCATGCCGTCCGCCAGCGCATAACCCACGCCTTCCAGCACGGCGCGAGCCAGTTCCGCCGGGCCATGCTGATGCGTCAGGCCAAAGAAAACGCCTTTCGCCTGCGGATTATTGTGCGGCGTGCGCTCGCCGGAAAGATAGGGCAGAAACCAGACCACGCCCGCCTCCTGGTTCGCTTGTTCGGCCGCGGTCAGCAGCGCCGGAACGGAGCCTAATCCGGTCAGTTTTGCCGCCCAGTCCAGGCAGGAGGCGGCGCTGAGCATCACCGACATTAAATGCCAGCGGTTCGGCAGCGCGTGGCAAAAGCTGTGTACCGCGCTTTCCGGCCTGCTGCGGAACCCGTCGCTGACGGCGAAATAAACGCCTGACGTCCCAAGGGATAACATGGCCTGTCCGGCATCCACCATTCCCACGCCGATAGCGCCTGCGGCGTTATCGCCGCCGCCCGCCACTACCGGAACGGCAGGCATTTTCCATGCCTGCGCGACATCGGCTTTCAGCGCGCCGGTAATTTCACTGCCTTCAAACAGTTCAGGCATATGCCGGCGGCTAAGGCGGCAGGCGTCGAGCATCGAATCGCTCCAGTCGCGTTTGGCGACATCGAGCCACATCGTGCCTGCCGCATCGGACATATCGCTTGCGAATTCGCCCGTCATGCGCAGGCGCAGATAATCTTTCGGCAGCAGCACCTTATTGATCTGGGTAAAAATATCCGGCTCGTGGCGTTCTACCCACAGCAGTTTTGGCGCGGTAAAGCCCGGCATCATCAGGTTGCCGGTAATATCGCGGGAATTTTCAACGTTGGCTTCCAGCAGGGCGCACTCTTCGCCGCTGCGGCCGTCGTTCCATAAAATAGCCGGACGGAGCACGCGCTGCTTGCTGTCTAAGAGCGTTGCGCCGTGCATTTGCCCGGCAATTCCCAGCGCCTTAACGCCGGTGAGAGAATGTTGTTCACCCAGCGCCTTCATCGCCCGGTCCGTTGCCTGCCACCAGTGCTCTGGATCCTGTTCCGACCACAGCGGATGAGGGCGAGAGACGCTCAGCGGTTCGGTGCGTGTCGCCAGCACTTCACCCTCTTCCCCGAGCAAAATCGCTTTTACACCCGACGTCCCGAGATCGATTCCGATGTACATAATGACCACTCCTTATAGCTGCGCCACGAAGAACGTGGCGCAGGGAAGATGATGATGGTGGAACAACGCGCTTATCTGTCGAACAGGTAGTGGTTCACCAGGTTTTCCAGCAGCTCCTGATGGCCACTCTGATGCTGCGGCGCCAGATTGTGTTGTTCAGCGTACTGCGCAATCTGAGCAAGGGACATCTGCCCTTTCAGAATTTGCTGGCCCAGTTCACCATTCCAGCCGGCGTAGCGTTTCGCCACGCGCTTATCCAGCTCGCCGTCTTCAATCATGCGTGCGGCGATCTTCAGCGACAGCGCCATGACGTCCATCGCGCCGATGTGGCCGTAGAACAGGTCATATTTATCGGTGCTCTGACGACGGACTTTGGCGTCAAAGTTTAGCCCGCCGGTGGAGAAGCCGCCCGCCTTGAGGATTTCGTACATCACCAGCGCGTTTTCTTCCACGCTGTTCGGGAACTGATCGGTATCCCAGCCCAGCTGCGGATCGCCGCGGTTCGCGTCCACCGAACCGAAGATGCCCAGCGCAATGGCGCTGGCGATTTCGTGATGGAACGAATGGCCGGCAAGCGTGGCGTGGTTCGCTTCGATATTCACTTTGATCTCTTTTTCCAGGCCAAACTGTTTCAGGAAGCCGTATACCGTCGCCACGTCGTAGTCGTACTGATGCTTGGTTGGCTCCTGTGGTTTTGGCTCGATCAGCAGCGTGCCGCGGAAGCCAATTTTGTGTTTATGCTCCACCACCATGTGCATAAAGCGGCCAATCTGCTCGCGCTCCTGGCGCAGATCGGTGTTTAGCAGGGATTCATAACCCTCGCGCCCGCCCCACAGCACATAGTTTTCACCGCCCAGTTGGTGGGTGGCATCCATCGCTGAAACAACCTGCGAGGCCGCCCAGGAGAACACTTCCGGATCCGGGTTGGTGGCGGCGCCCGCGCCGTAGCGAGGGTGGGTAAAGCAGTTCGCCGTGCCCCACAGAAGCTTCACGCCGGTTTCCTGCTGTTTTTGCGCCAGCAGTTCGGTCATTTGCGCAAAATTATTTTTGTATTCTTTAAGCGAGGCGCCTTCCGGGGAGACATCCACATCGTGGAAGCAGTAGTAAGGCACGTTCAGCTTATGGAAAAATTCAAAGGCGACATCGGCTTTACGTTTTGCCAGCGCAAGAGCGTCTCCCGCCTGCTGCCACGGCCGCTCAAAGGCGCCGGTGCCGAACATATCCGCGCCGGTCCAGCAGAAGGTGTGCCAGTAACAGGCGGCGAAGCGCAGATGCTCCTCCATACGTTTGCCAAGCACCAGTTCATCTGGATTGTAGTGGCGGAACGCGAGGGGATTGGCAGTTTCAGGGCCTTCGAAACGTACGCGATCTAACTGGTCGAAATAAGCTTGCATAATGGACTCCGTAATCAGGAAAACGAGCGGCCAGGCGAATATGTTCTTATCCTGGATTTTCCCGGACGGATGCTCAATTACGTTATTTCACACTGCGCTTCAGAGAATACTCAAACGTGCGCCGCCTCGCAAAAATTGCTGAAAAATATACAAGAGAAACATTCGCGGTCTATTCCATAAATTAGGCAAATTAATAAGCGGACTAATTTAAAAGCAGATCTCCGTCATAAATTGACAATTAAACCAAAAATCATAACGAGAAGATAAAAATCTGTAATTGCCGCCTCAGCAAACTGCGTTAACAATTCCCCGGTCTGCAAATGTAATCCATTCTTTAATCCGAATAATCGCCACCCTACAGGTAACAATAATATGAAGATTAAGAACCTTTTACTGACAGTTTGTGCCTCGCTCGTCCTCACCAGCGTGAGCGGCATCGCTAAAGAAGTAAAAATCGGTATGGCCATCGACGACCTGCGCCTTGAGCGCTGGCAGAAAGACCGCGATATTTTTGTTAAGAAAGCCGAATCGCTTGGCGCGAAGGTATTTGTCCAGTCCGCCAACGGCAATGAAGAAACGCAGATGTCGCAAATCGAAAACATGATTAACCGCGGCGTGGATGTGCTGGTTATTATTCCTTACAACGGTCAGGTATTAAGTAACGTGGTCGCTGAGGCGAAACGCGAAGGCATTAAAGTATTAGCCTATGACCGTATGATTAATAACGCAGATATTGATTTTTATATCTCTTTTGATAATGAAAAAGTCGGCGAATTACAGGCGCAGAGCATCGTCGATAAGGTCCCCGCGGGAAATTATTTCTTAATGGGCGGTTCGCCCGTTGATAATAATGCAAAATTATTCCGTGCCGGGCAGATGAAAGTTTTAAAACCCTATATCGATAGCGGAAAAATAAAAGTGGTGGGCGATCAGTGGGCGGACGGCTGGCTGCCGGAAAACGCGCTGAAAATTATGGAAAATGCCCTGACGGCGAACAATAACAAAATTGATGCGGTCGTTGCTTCCAACGACGCCACCGCGGGCGGCGCAATCCAGGCGTTAAGCGCGCAGGGGCTGGCAGGAAAAGTGGCCATCTCCGGCCAGGATGCGGATCTTGCGGGCGTGAAACGCATCATGGCCGGTACGCAAACCATGACGGTCTACAAGCCGATCACCAAACTGGCGAATACCGCCGCTGAAATCGCGGTGGAATTAGGCGAAGGCAAACAGCCAGCCTCCGATGCCTCGCTTAATAACGGCCTGAAAGAGGTTCCATCCCGCCTGCTTACGCCAATCGGAGTGGATAAAACCAATATCGACAGCACCGTAGTGGCTGACGGCTTCCACAAAAAGAGCGAACTCTGACCCATATCGCCCGTAGCCTGCTGCGGGCGGCAACCTTAGACCAGACGGGGGAGGGGTTATGCCTTACTTGCTGGAAATGAAAAACATCACCAAGTCTTTTGGCGCGGTGAAAGCGGTGGACAACGTCAGCCTGTCGGTCAACGCCGGGGAGGTCATGTCGCTATGTGGCGAAAACGGCTCCGGAAAATCGACGCTGATGAAAGTGCTGTGCGGCATCTATCCCTGGGGCAGCTATGAGGGTGAAATCTGGTTTGCGGGTGAAAAACTGCAGGCAGGCCACATTCGCGACACCGAACGTAAAGGCATCGCTATTATTCACCAGGAGCTGGCGCTGGTGAAGCACCTCACCATTCTGGAGAATATTTTCCTCGGTGCTGAGATATCGCGCCGCGGCGTGCTGGACTACGACAGCATGACGATTCGCTGCCAGAAACTGCTGGCGCAGGTGAGCCTGAATATCTCGCCGGATACGCGGGTGGGCGATCTGGGGCTTGGGCAACAGCAGCTGGTTGAGATAGCAAAAGCGCTGAACAAACAGGTGCGGCTGCTGGTTCTGGATGAGCCAACGGCCTCTCTCACCGAGCAAGAGACGGCGGTGCTGCTGGGGATCATTCGCGATCTGCAGGATCACGGCATCGCCTGCATCTATATCTCTCACAAGCTTAATGAAGTAAAAGCCATCTCCGATTCCATCTGCGTTATCCGCGACGGACAGCCCGTCGGCACGCGCGATGCCGAACAGATGAGCGAAGATGACATCATCACCATGATGGTGGGCCGCGAGCTTACGGCGCTCTATCCGAGTGAGCCGCATCAGACGGGCGAGGAGATCCTGCGCGTCGAGCATCTCACCGCCTGGCATCCGGTTAACCGGCATATTAAACGCGTCAACGATATTTCGTTTTCCCTGCGCAAAGGGGAAATTCTCGGCATCGCCGGGCTGGTGGGCGCCGGTCGTACCGAAGCCGTGCAGTGTCTGTTCGGCGTCTGGCCCGGCAAATCGGAAGGTGAGATTTTTATCGACAACAAACCGGTAAAAATTACCAGCTGCCAGCAGGCTATCGCCCAGGGTATCGCCATGGTGCCGGAAGATCGTAAAAGAGACGGTATCGTGCCGGTGATGGCGGTGGGGCAGAACATCACGCTGGCGTCGCTCGGTCAGTTCTCCGGGGCGTTAACCAGCCTGGACGATGCCGCGGAGCAGCACTGTATTTTACGGTCTATTCAGCGGCTGAAGGTCAAAACGTCGTCGCCGGGGCTGGCGATTGGCCGTCTGAGCGGAGGCAACCAGCAAAAGGCGATTCTCGCCCGCTGCCTGCTGCTTAATCCGCGCATCCTCATTCTTGATGAGCCGACGCGCGGCATTGATATCGGCGCCAAATACGAAATCTACAAGCTTATTAATCAACTGGTACAACAAGGGATTGCCGTGATGGTTATCTCCTCTGAACTGTCTGAAGTGCTGGGTCTGAGCGACCGGATACTGGTGATGCACGAGGGGCGTATCAAAGCCAACCTGATTAACCACAACCTGACGCAGGAGCAGGTCATGGAAGCAGCACTGAGGAGTGAACATCATGTCGAAAAGCAACCCGTCTGAAATAAAACTTGCCCCGCCGCTTGCCTCTCCCGTCTGGAGCCTGAAGGCGCTGAATCTGCAGGTTTTTGTCATGATTGCCGCTATTGTAGCGATCGTATTGTTTTTTACCTGGATGACGGACGGCGCATATATGAGCGCGCGAAACGTTTCCAACCTGCTGCGCCAGACGGCCATCACCGGGATCCTGGCGGTGGGCATGGTGTTTGTGATTATCTCTGCGGAAATTGACCTCTCCGTCGGCTCCATGATGGGGCTGCTGGGCGGCGTGGCGGCGATTTTCGATGTCTGGCTGGGCTGGCCGCTGCCGCTGACCATTGTCGTTACGCTCGCGCTCGGCCTGGTGCTTGGCGCCTGGAACGGCTGGTGGGTAGCCTATCGCAAAGTGCCGTCGTTTATCGTGACGCTTGCGGGCATGCTCGCGTTTCGCGGCGTGCTGATCGGTATCACCAATGGCACAACGGTTTCACCCACAAGCGCGGCCATGTCGCAAATTGGCCAAAGCTATCTGCCGGATGGCATCGGTTTTGGCGTCGGCGCGCTAGGGCTGATGGCGTTTGTGGCCTGGCAATGGCGGCTGCGCGTGCGTCGGCAGGCGCTTGGCCTGGCAACGCCTGCTTCAACGGGCGTTGTCGGGCGGCAAGGGATAACCGCTATCATCGTGCTGGGAGCAATCTGGCTGCTGAATGATTACCGCGGCGTCCCTACGCCGGTGCTGATCCTGACGCTGCTGTTGCTCGCCGGGATGTTTATGGCGACCCGCACCGCGTTTGGTCGACGCATTTATGCTATTGGCGGCAATATCGAAGCGGCGCGCCTTTCTGGTATTAACGTGGAGCGCACCAAACTTGCCGTATTTGCCATTAACGGACTGATGGTCGCCATTGCCGGGTTGATTCTTAGTTCGCGCCTGGGAGCCGGTTCTCCTTCCGCCGGGAATATTGCCGAGCTGGACGCCATCGCCGCGTGCGTTATTGGCGGCACCAGCCTTGCGGGCGGCATCGGCAGCGTGGCTGGAGCGGTGATGGGCGCCTTTATTATGGCTTCGCTCGATAACGGCATGAGCATGATGGACGTGCCGACGTTCTGGCAGTACATCGTTAAAGGGGCCATTTTGCTGTTAGCGGTATGGATGGACTCGGCAACAAAACGCCGGGCGTAAGAATGTGCAAGCGATCACATTGCCGGGGCAAGGTTCCCCGGCTTTGCCGTGGCTATGGTATTCAAATACAAAGTGATTTTGGGAATCTTTCGCATGTTTGAGAAACGTCACCGCATTACGTTGTTATTCAATGCCAATAAAGCCTACGACCGCCAGGTCGTTGAGGGCGTGGGCGAATATTTGCAGGCGTCTCAATCAGAGTGGGACATCTTTATCGAAGAGGATTTTCGCGCCCGTATCGACAACATCAAGGAGTGGCTGGGGGACGGGGTGATTGCGGATTTCGACGATACGGAAATCGAAAGGCTGCTTAAGGGAGCCGATGTGCCGATCGTCGGCGTGGGCGGGTCGTACCATCGGCCGGAGCATTATCCGCCGGTGCACTATATCGCCACGGATAACTATGCTCTTGTGCAGAGCGCGTTTTTACATCTGAAGGAAAAGGGCGTGCAGCGTTTTGCTTTTTACGGCCTGCCCGGCTCCAGCAATAAACGCTGGGCGGTGGAGCGCGAGCACGCCTTCCGCGAGCTGGTGGCGGAAGAGAAATACCGTGGCGTGGTGTATCAGGGGATCGAGACCGCTCCGGAAAACTGGCAGCATGCGCAAAACAGGCTGGCCGACTGGGTGCAAACTTTGCCGCCGCAGACGGGAATTATTGCCGTAACCGACGCGAGGGCCCGCCATCTTCTGCAGGTCTGCGAGCATCTGCATATTCCGGTGCCGGAAAAGCTGTGCGTAATCGGTATCGATAACGAAGAGCTGACGCGCTACCTGTCCCGCGTTGCGCTGTCATCCGTGGCGCAGGGCACGCGGCAAATGGGCTATCAGGCGGCCAAGCTGCTGCACCGTCTGCTGGATAACGAAGCGCTACTGCTGCAACGTGTTCTGGTGCCGCCGGTGCGCGTGGTGGAAAGGCGCTCAACGGATTACCGTTCCCTGCACGATCCGGCGGTAATCCAGGCGATGCACTACATCCGCAACCATGCCTGCAAGGGCATTAAGGTGGAGCAGGTGCTGGATGCGGTAGGCATTTCACGCTCCAATCTTGAAAAGCGCTTTAAGGAAGAGGTGGGGGAAACCATCCATGCGGTTATCCACGCGGAAAAGCTGGAGAAGGCGCGCAGCCTGCTGGTCTCTACCTCATTGTCGATAAACGAAATCTCGCAGATGTGCGGTTACCCTTCGCTGCAGTATTTCTATTCGGTATTTAAAAAAGAGTACGATGCTACGCCAAAAGAGCACCGTGAACGCTACAGCGAGATCCTGGTTTAATGAAAAAAAACGCCTTCAGATTGAAGGCGTGCAATGTTTTTATTTAACTTTGTTTTAATGACGCTGTTTTAATTATTTAATTCGCCAGCATAAAGCGCTGATTGCTCTGATACATCGCAAACAGATAATTGTTATAGCTCTTACCTTTCGTCGAATACCCTTTCAGCTTATGAATCATGTTGCTGGCCGTAACTTCCTGATCGGCTTTACGCAGCTGCGCGCGCGATTTACGGAAAGATTTATAAGCCGGGTGCGTGTTCAGGTTGAAGACGTAAGCGTTAACCCCTTCCTTCACAGAATCGTAGTGCTGATAGCCTTTCACCTTACCGGAGCCGCTGTTGCAGTGACGTTTGCTGCACTTCATGCCGAACAGGTTGTTATTGCTGCGGGCGAGCTTAGAGGTGCCCCAGCCGCTTTCAGCCGCCGCCATCGTCGCCACCATATTGGTTGGGATGATGTCGACTTTTTCCATCAGCTGGTTCCAGGGAATACGTTTAGTGTTGCCGTTCCACGCAATTTTATAACGCTGAGTAATACTTTTCAGACGCGTGCGCTCAGACGGCGACCAGCGCTGTTCGTACTGCCGGGCAACAAGCCAGTTACGATCGGCGGCAATCGCAGCATTTTGACTGGTAATATATGGCATGACCGTCCGGAGAAACGCTTTTTTCCTTGGTGTTCCGGAAGGGTATTTTCGCAAATCAGGGAGAGATGCCAGTTCACTATTGCGAGAATACTCTTTTTTACTACTTGCCAGTTTCTTACTTGCTGTCTTTTTGCTGTGTAACGTCGTGCTTTTTGTTTTAACCGTTTTAGCATTAACGGCGTGGGCTTTATGCGATTTTGGCTCATGTGTACTTGCTATTACCCCAGCTGAAAAACTGAAGGTCAGTAACATAATTATCGCAGCCCCAAATCGTCGGATTGGGGTTGATATCATTGGATCTCCTGGGCGGATCGATGCGTCTCGTGTGCCTTAATTGTCAAAGGAATCGATTAAAGTAAACGCGAATGCTACCAAAAATATGCTTCCAGGGCACCTAAAGAAATAATCCGATTCTGAAACGATGTCACGTACGATTTTCTTATGCCGGCGAAAAGTATCGTGATATGCGAGAGTTATCGCATATTTTGGCAAAATGATACTTCGATCACTCACCCTCCTTTCTCATCCCTCTCAGCACCCTCCCGGGGATGAATAACGCCAGTGAAAACAATGTCACACTGGTTAAAAGATGCCCAAGGATAAAAAAAATGAAAAAAATTCCTCTGCTGTTTTTACTCTTCCCGGGACTCGCGCTGGCAAACTGGTCGGCAACGGGTCTGAACGCTTTTAAAGAACAAAGACCTGGCCTGTTTGTGAGCGAGTCTGAGCTTGCGAAAGGAACTCTGCCGCTAAGTTTTAAGCAGGACCAGACCTGCTGGCAGCCCGCTGAAACCATCAGGCTCAATCAGATGCTCTCGCTTAAGCACTGTGAAGGCGAAGCCCCGCAGTGGAAGCTTTTCCGCGAAGGGAAGTATCAGGCGCAAATCGATATGCGCAGCGGCACGCCGACGCTTATGCTGAGCGTGCAAAGCACCGCGGCGGCCGCGCCTGTCGATGTGACTCGTCAGTGTCCGAAATGGGATGGCAAGCCGCTGACCGTAGAGGTAAGCAAAACCTTCCCGGAAGGCAGTGAAGTGCGCGATTTTTACAGCGGACAAACGGCGACGGTTAAGCAGGGGCGGATAACCATGATGCCTGCGGCAAACAGCAACGGTTTACTGCTGCTTGAAAGCGCGGCCACAGAAAAAGCCGCGCCGTTTAGCTGGCATAACGCGACGGTTTATTTTGTCTTGACCGACCGCTTTGAGAACGGCAATCCCGCCAACGACGGCAGCTACGGACGCCACAAAGACGGCATGCAAGAGATAGCCACCTTCCACGGCGGCGATCTGGCAGGCTTAACCGGCAAACTCGACTATCTGCAAAATCTCGGCGTCAACGCGTTGTGGATTAGCTCCCCGCTGGAACAAATTCACGGCTGGGTCGGCGGCGGCACGAAAGGGGATTTCCCGCACTACGCCTATCACGGCTACTACACCATGGACTGGACGAGGCTCGACGCCAACATGGGTACCGAAGAGGATCTGCGCAGGCTGGTGGACGAAGCCCACAGGCGCGGAATCCGCATCCTGTTTGATATCGTCATGAACCACGCCGGCTACGCGACGCTTGCGGATATGCAGGAATACCAGTTTGGCGCGCTGTACCTCAAAGGCGACGAGCTGAGCAAGACGCTCGGTAAAAACTGGACCGACTGGAAACCCGGTCCCGGCCAGAGCTGGCACACCTTTAATGACTACATCAACTTCAGCGATAAAACGGCCTGGCAAAGCTGGTGGGGCAAGAACTGGATCCGTACGGATATCGGCGATTATGACAATCCAGGTTTTGACGATCTCACCATGTCGCTTGCCTTCCTGCCGGATTTGAAAACCGAGTCCACTCAGGCCGCCGGCCTGCCGGTGTTCTATCGCCACAAGCCGGACACCAACGCCAAAGAAATCGCCGGCTATACGGTGCGCGACTACATGACGCACTGGCTTAGCCAGTGGGTGCGCGATTACGGCATTGACGGCTTCCGTGTCGATACGGCTAAACACGTTGAAAAAGACGCCTGGAAGCAGCTAAAAGCGCAGTCGGTAGAGGCGCTGGCCGCCTGGAAAAAAGCTAATCCGGATAAAAAACTGGATGATGCGCCGTTCTGGATGACGGGCGAGTCCTGGGGCCACGGCGTGATGAAAAGCGATTATTACAGCAGCGGTTTTGACGCGATGATCAACTTTGATTACCAGGAGGAGGCCGCAAAAGCCGTCGACTGCCTGTCGAACATCGATCTCACCTGGCAGCAGATGGCCGAAAAATTGCAGAGCTTCAACGTGCTTAGCTACCTTTCCTCGCATGACACGCGCCTGTTCCGTGAAGGCGGACAGCGGGCGGCGGAACTTCTGTTGCTGGCTCCCGGTGCGGTGCAGATTTACTACGGCGATGAAACGGAGCGCCCGTTTGGCCCGACAGGTTCCGATCCGCTGCAGGGTACCCGTTCCGATATGAACTGGGGTCAGAACCCCGCGACGCTCGCGCACTGGGAAAAAATCAGCCAGTTCCGCGCCCGTCACCCGGCCGTTGGCGCGGGAACGCAAATTACGCTGAGCATGAAAGAGGGCTATGGCTTTAGCCGCCAGAGCGGTGATGACAAAGTGATGGTAGTCTGGGCGGGAAACCCTTAACGCTGCGGATGGCGCGCTGCTTCTCCCTGAATATGACGTTCGTAGGGTGGACAAGCGCCCGCCGTTTTCTCAGCCACGGCCTGGAATTTAATGCTATTTATTTTGCTATGGTCAGCATATTGTCGATTACAGGCTGGCCATAATGCGTTTGCACCGCGTCATCTACGGCGCTATGGTTAGCCTCTTTTTGATAGTAAGCGACAGATCTACGTTATGACGTTTTCACTTTTCGGCGACAAATTTACCCGCCATGCAGGCATTACGCGCCTGATGGAGGACCTCAACGACGGTTTACGCACGCCGGGTGCCATTATGCTCGGCGGCGGTAACCCGGCACAGATACCCGCGATGAACGAATATTTTCAGAACCTGCTGGCAGATATGCTGGCGAGCGGGAAAATAGCTGACGCGCTGTGCAATTACGACGGTCCGCAGGGGAAAAGTGAGTTACTCGACGCGCTTGCCGCTATGCTCCGCACCGAATTAGGCTGGGATATTGAACCGCAGAATATTGCGCTGACAAACGGCAGTCAGAGCGCATTTTTCTACTTGTTTAACCTGTTTGCCGGTCGCCATGCGGACGGCAGCACTAAAAAAGTGCTTTTCCCGTTGGCGCCTGAATATATCGGCTACGGTGATTCCGGGCTCGAAGAAGATCTGTTCGTCTCGGCACGGCCGAACATCGAACTGCTGCCGGAAGGCCAGTTCAAATACCACGTCGATTTCGAACATCTGCACATCGGTGAAGACACGGGGATGATTTGCGTCTCGCGTCCGACTAACCCGACGGGCAACGTCATCACCGATGAAGAGCTGATTAAACTTGATGCGCTGGCGCACCAGCACGGCATCCCGCTGGTGATTGATAACGCTTACGGCGTGCCGTTCCCGGGCATTATTTTCAGCGAAGCGCGTCCGCTGTGGAACCCGAACATCGTGCTGTGCATGAGCCTGTCGAAGCTCGGCCTGCCGGGCAGCCGCTGCGGCATTATTATCGCCAGTGAAAAAATCATCTCCGCTATCAGCAATATGAACGGCATTATCAGCCTGGCGCCGGGCGGTATTGGGCCTGCGATGGCGGCGGAGATGATCAAACGCAACGATCTGCTGCGCCTGTCTGAAACCGTCATCAAACCCTTCTATTACCAGCGCGTGCAGGAAACTATCGCGGTGATTCGCCGCTATTTGTCGCCGGAGCGCTGCCTGATCCATAAGCCGGAAGGGGCGATTTTCCTCTGGCTGTGGTTTAAGGATTTGCCGATAACGACTGAACTGCTTTATCAGCGCCTGAAAAAGCGCGGCGTGCTGATGGTGCCGGGCGACTACTTCTTCCCGGGGCTGGATAAACCCTGGCCGCATACGCATCAGTGCATGCGCATGAACTACGTGCCGGAGCCGGAAAAAATCGAGGCGGGCGTGAAAATTCTGGCCGAAGAGATTGAACGAGCCTGGGCCCAGGCGTAGCAGCGACAGCGAAGCCTTCTCCCGCCGGGGGAAGGCTAACAGATTTAACCTTACATTTTCTATCAGGTACCAACCATGGCTATTATCCCGAAAAACTATACGCGGCTGGAAAGCGGCTACCGCGAGAAAGCGCTGAAACTCTTTCCGTGGGTTTGCGGGCGCTGCTCCCGCGAGTTCGTCTATTCAAACCTGCGCGAGCTTACCGTCCATCATATGGATCACGACCATACCAACAATCCGGAAGACGGCAGTAACTGGGAGCTGCTGTGCCTGTACTGCCATGACCATGAGCATTCAAAATACACCGAAGCGGCTCAGTACGGCTCAACGGTAGTAGCCGGTGAAGATGCGCAGAAAGATGTCGGCGAAGCGACGTACAATCCTTTTGCGGATTTGAAGGCGATGCTGAATAAGAAGTAGCCCAGCTCGCCCTCGATAATTTTTTAGCCGTTCGACGCCACGGGGCGGCGTGCTTGCCTTTGCCCGACCTCTTCCGAAACCCGGAATACCGACACAGCTTTCTCGAGCTGCAGGGCCTGATTTTCAAGGGAACCCGCGGCTGCGGACGACTCTTCTACCAGGGCCGCGTTTTGCTGGGTCGTCGCATCCATTTCAGCCATGGCCTGGGCGATTTGCGAGATGCCGCGGCTTTGCTCCTCCGTTGCTACCGCAATCTCGCCCATAATATTGCGCAGCTCGGTTACCGAAGATTCAATGTCCGCCATGGTTACGCCCGCTCCTTCCACCAGGCAGAAGCCGTTATCGACCCAGGTCGCGGATTCGTGGATTAAGCTTTCAATTTCTTTCGCTGACTGCGCGCTACGTTGCGCAAGATTACGGACTTCCCCGGCCACAACCGCAAAACCTTTACCCTGATCCCCGGCTCTTGCCGCTTCCACCGCTGCGTTCAGCGCCAGAATATTGGTCTGGAAAGCGATGCTGTTAATGACGGTGGTAATCTCAGAGATCCGCTGCGAGCTGCTGCGCACATTTTTCATCGTCTCAATGACGTTCTGTGAAATCTGGTTGCCTTCAGTGGCTTTTTGCGCGGCTGTTTCAGCAAGCTGGCGGGCATGCTTTGCGTTTTGGGCATTCAGCGCGACGGTGGAGGTCAGCTCTTCTATGCTTGAGGCGGTCTCGATAACTGCGGCCGACTGTTGTTCGGTACGTGATGCCAGGTCCATGTTACCGGCGGCAATTTCGGCGGAAGAGCGGGACACGCTCTCCACGCCCTGCCGAACGTTCTGAATAATGCCTTTCAGGCTACCGTTCATGGAGGATACGGCCTGCATCAGCAGTCCTGGCTCATCCTGGCGATCGCTGTCAAGCGTACTGGTGAGGTCGCCTCTTGCAATCCGCCCGGCCATTTTTAACGTTTCGTTCAGCGGATGGGTAATGGAGCGGGTAATCTGCCAGGCAAAGAGCATGGCCAGTATCGTCCCAATCAGCGCAACGTAACCCATTTGCCGGGCAGAACTGGCAACCGTGCTCTTAACGGTCTGTTGTTCAAGAAGGAAAAGCGCATTAACCGCGCTGGTTAATTCCCGGGCTTTAATCGTTAACTGTTCCGATAAGCGTTCCTGCTCCAGCCATGAACTGCGGTACGATCCCAGCTCGGCATTGAAGGCGTTCATTTCCTGCAGCGCCGAGGTTAGCCAGGCCTCGTGGTCTGCAGGTAACAGAGCGAGCAGCTGTTGAGCATCGGCTATGCCGTTTGTTAAGCGACTGGCTAAAGCGGTTTGCAACTCCTCGGTGGGGCGCTTTTTGTAGTCCGTTAACATCGTATCGATATCGTTGAGGACAAAAGCGACCTGTGAAGCTTCAACCCGCTGCGCCTGCGCTGTTTGTTCGCTTCGGCTTAACCTGTCCGCCTGCATTGAGGTTTGATATAACGTTTTCGAATTCAGCAGATTTTCATGATACTGGCGCTTTTCCAGCGCAGCCAGAAAAGGGGACATCGCGGCTGCAAAATTTTTGAGCACGGTTTCCGTATCCGTCAGGCTTTTACGGCCGTCCGGCGCCCAGTCCAATAACTCAAGCCGATCAATAGATTTACCTATCTCAGCAAGGGCGCTCTGAATTTGTTCCAGATAGTGCTTATCATCGGTGAACTGATAATTAATCCTGGCAAGGCGGGCGGTGGTGAGGTTGTTAACCATATCGACGCTCAACCCGCTTTTTGCCACTTTATCCTGGATGTTACTGAGGCTCATTAATCCTGATGCCACAATGATTAAGGTTGCCAGAAGGATTAAGCCAAAACCAACGCCGAGTTTGCGGCTGATTTTTAAATTGGAGAAATAATTAAGTAGGTTCATTTTATTATCCAGTGTAGGCGCAAGGCTATCAATTAGCGTCACGTTGTGGGAAATGCATATGTATTTCTTGTTATGTTCAGGTTAAATTTAGTGTCGATTTGTGCGGGTCGGAAGCCGCATTTCCTTATTTAGAAAGAAGTGTTTTTTGCGCGTTAAATAATGAATTGAAGAATGGTTCTGCCATCCATCAATTGAGCTCATAGCGTATATTTTTGCTTTTAAAAAACGAGTGAACTTATGTGAACTATGCTGAAGCGTAGCGTTGTGAATAGCTTTTTTTTAACCTTATAAATATGATTTCTCTTTTTTATTTATCACAACTTATTGATGTTGCTTACTTTTTAATGTGAAGATCATCAGCATTAGCCAAAGCTTACCTGTACTCGCATTGTTGATATTTCGGCAACGTGATTTCCTGCTGAAAATACCGACGCGAAGAAGTTACTTTTATTTAACAGATTTAAAAGGCTTTAATATGCTGACGCGAATGATTGCACACATAAGAGAAATGAATATTTGGTGGCAATCACCGATAAGGTGATAACGTTTTACGGTTATAAATTTCTGCCGACGGGAGCTTTGTTGCTGGCTTGATAATGCTTTCATTCTCTTGAAGCTAAAACCTATTCCGGCAATAGCCAGAGTGGGATGTACGTCCGAACAGCCCTAACGGTTTATCGGCGCTGGACCAGACTCATCCCGCCTGAATAGCGCCGCCAGAAGCGCTGACAGATGTTCCGGATAAACCACTTCGTCAGTGTTTTCAAGCTCAGCCCTGTTCCACCATTTTTGCTGGCTGATAACCCGCCTTTCATTTTCACTCCAGCCGGCATGAGAAATCTCCTCTTCAGAAACGGCTATGAGATAAAAACGCTCATCGGCGATGACCCACTCACCGTCGGGTAACTGCATCGTAAATTCGCGCTTTGCGACACAGAGGCCGCAGTCGTGCCTGACCAGCCCGGTTTCTTCATAAAGCTCGCGAACAGCGGCCTGCGCAAAAGTTTCGCCTTCTTCCACGCCGCCACCCGGCGTTGCCCAGTACGCTCTACCGGCCAGCGCATCGTTTTGGTGTGAAAAGCGAAACAAAAGCACGGCCCTGTCTCTGTTTACCAGCAATAAGCGTGAGGAGGAGCGAATGCGCATCTGGTCTTGTCCTTTTATCTGCAAAATAAGCGATCCTGAAATTTATATATCCCCTGGATATAGCCCATATATTCACGGTGCTTTCTGCATGAAAAATGAATGCATCAGGAGACCATGATGGAAAAAACACCGACTTTAAAAGTAATCGCAGCCAGGCAATACACCTGCCAAAAGCCGTTGCTTTACCTGAAGATGTGAAGCAGGCAGATATTATGGCCGCCGGGAGAGCGCGCATTACCACGCCTGCGGGCGCGTTCCTGGCCTGCGCGTTGAGAACTGGACGGCGCACAATAAAACCCGTTATTAAACGTCGCTCTCAGTCCGAATTAATGTGTTCCTTACAGTACCGCCGCTTCCAGGCCGCGGGCGTCAGACCTACCGATTTGCGAAATATCTGCCGAAAATAGCCCACATCCTGAAAACCGCAGCGCTCTGCCACTTCGCTTAGCGAACATGAATCCGTCAGCAGCAGTTTTTCCGCACTCAGCACGCGCTGCCGATGTATCGCTTCCGTCACGGTAAGATGGAACGCGCGTCGATAAACGCGGCCCAGATAATCTGCATTGCAGTGGAGCTGTCCGGCAAGCGTTGAGGTGGAAATAGCTAAATGATACTGGGTGCGAATAAGCTGCTGCGCTTTGTAGGCTAAGGCAATCCCGCTATTTTCCGTTTGCGGAAGATCGCCTGCGGCGACGGAAAGCTGCTGCATAATCAGCAGCAAAATTAATTCCAGCGCCGCGCTGCGGGTGAGCGACTCCTGCTCGCTTAAAAACTGGCGGAATAAAGAAATAACGTACTGAGGATCGCGGACTTTTCCATGCTGGGGCAGAGATAATAACGAAGCGGGAAAACCACTTTGCTTTTTAGCTTGCGGATGCAGTTCAAAGTGAAGCCAGTAGAATTTTAAATCCTCCGGGAAAGTTCCTACGCCCACGTGCCTGCGATGGGGCCAAAGCAATAAACTTTCCCCGGCGTTGACGCAAAACAGGGTGTCGCTCTCTTTGATCGTAAGCGTCCCTTTTTCGATAAAAATCAACTCCCAGGAATCCAGCTCGCGCTGTGGGTGACTGCCCACACCGCGTGAAATAAACAGCCCGCCGTTCTGCACGCTGACCGGTAAAGAAATAGTTAAATCAAGCATTTAAAAGGTTCTCTTTTCGCTCTTCTTCCAGCATTGTAGATACAATATACGGTGCAGGAACAGGATGAGCCCCGATTGTCGATCTTCTTCACAGTTTTCTCATCAGGTCGGAATCGTCACCTTTTTATACTTTTTCATCGCCTTGTTGATGTCTCAATTGCGTGCAGAATTACTCGGGTACTTTGCAAAGACAAAAATAACAAATCCAGATTCATAAACCCGATGACGCGAGGCTTTAATCATGACCTCTACCCCTATAAATAATACTGATATTGCAACATCGGCTGTAAATGACAAACTCTCGGTCCGTGAGAAAATAGGTTACGGACTGGGTGATGCGGGCGGTACGGTAATTACCTGCCTGATTATGAATTTCCTTACTTTTTTTTATACCGACGTCTTTGGTTTAACCCCGGCGATCGTCGGGACATTATTTATCGCCCTGCGAGTTTTCGACGCTATTTCCGATCCGCTGATGGGCGTTATTGCCGATCGCACGCAAAGCCGCTATGGACGTTTTCGCCCCTGGCAGCTTTGGGTGGCGGTGCCGATTGGCATTATCGGCGTATTAACCTTCACCGTGCCCGATCTCAGCGCCAACATGAAAATTCTCTGGGCGTTCGGGACCTATCTTTTGCTTTCCGTAGGGTATACCGCCATCAACGTGCCTTACTGCGCGCTTATTAACACCATGACCACCCGCCACGATGAAGTGATTTCCTGCCAGTCCTGGCGCTTCGTGCTGTGCGGCGTGGCCGGTTTTTTGGTTTCCGTGGGCCTGCCGTGGCTGGTTGATATTATCGGTCAGGGCAACGCGGCAAAAGGTTACCAGATGGGCGTGGGTATCCTGTGCGCCGTCGCCGTAGTGATGTTTTTGTGCTGTTTCTTCTGGGTTCGCGAACGCGTGCCGCTGGCACTGATGGGCAAATTCACCCTGCGTGAACACCTTGCCGGCCTGCGTAAAAATGACCAGTTATTGCTGAGCCTGGTGATGTCCTTCCTGCTGATAAACGTATTCAACCTGCGCGGCGGCGGCTATATGTATTTCATCACCTATGTGCTGCAGGGGAGCGCGGCCTTCGCCTCGCTGTTCTTCACCATGGTGACGTTCGCCGCCATCCTGGGTGCGGTTATCGTCAATCCGCTCTCCCGCCGCTTTGATACGGTCAAACTCTATTATTATACCAACCTGGTGCTGGCAGTGCTGGCGGTGGGAATGTGGATGCTGCCCGCCGGGCCTGCCTATCAGACGCTGTGGCTTGCGGCGATCCTCGGCAACGGCATTATCCTGGGCTTCACGCTGCCGCTGCACTTCTCCATCATGGCCTTTGCCGATGACTACGGCGAGTGGAAAAGCGGGGTGCGCTCATCGGGCATGAACTTCGCGTTTAACCTGTTCTTTATCAAACTGGCATGGGCCGCCAGCGCAGGCATTCTCAGCCTGGTATTTATCTTCGTGGCCTATCAGCCAGGCCTTGAAAACCAGACCCCGGCATCGCTCTCCGGTATTACCGCGCTGGAAAGCCTGATACCCGCTGTTTTCCACCTGTTACTGGCTCTGGCTATCCGCTGGTGCCGCCTGAATAACCCGATGATGGCGCGTATTGCTACCGACCTGCGCCAGCGTCATGTCCAGAAAGCTTGAGGAGTTGAAATGAATCAGCCAGATGTTTTACAGGAAGTTGACCTGCATAAACTGAAAGTGACCGATGCCTTTTTAGGGCAGTACCAGCGCCTGGTGCGCGACGTGGTGATTCCCTATCAGTGGGATGCGCTCAACGATCGCATTGCAGAGGCCGACCCAAGCCACGCCATCGAAAACTTTGAAATTGCGGCAGGCCGCAAGGACGGCGAGTTTTACGGCATGGTGTTCCAGGACAGCGACGTGGCGAAATGGCTGGAGGCGGTCGCCTGGTCGCTGTGCCAGAAGCCTGATGCAGAGCTTGAGAAAACCGCCGATGAGGTGATTGAGCTGGTGGAAGCGGCGCAGTGTGAAGACGGCTATCTCAACACTTATTTCACCGTCAAGGAGCCGGGACAGCGCTGGACGAACCTTGCTGAATGCCACGAGCTTTACTGCGCCGGGCATATGATTGAGGCGGGGGTGGCTTTCTTCCAGGCGACCGGAAAACGTCGCCTGCTGGAGGTGGTATGCCGCTTTGCCGATCACATCGACAGCGTGTTTGGCCCCGGTGAAAATCAGCTGCATGGCTATCCCGGCCACCCGGAAATCGAGCTGGCGCTGATGCGCCTGTATGAAGTAACGGACAATCCGCGCTACCTGAATCTGGTGAACTACTTTGTTGAGGAGCGTGGCGCCCAGCCGCATTTTTACGATAGCGAATATGAAAAACGCGGTCGCACCTCGCACTGGAATAATTATGGTCCGGCATGGATGGTGAAAGATAAAGCCTACAGTCAGGCGCACGAGCCGCTGGCGTTACAGCCAACGGCCATCGGACACGCGGTGCGCTTTGTTTATCTGCTGGCGGGCGTGGCGCATCTGGCGCGTTTACATAAGGATGAGGAAAAACGCCAGACCTGCCTGCGCCTGTGGGACAACATGGTGCAGCGCCAGATGTACATCACCGGCGGGATTGGTTCGCAGAGCAGCGGCGAGGCGTTCAGCTCGGACTACGATCTGCCGAACGATACGGTGTACGCGGAAAGCTGCGCCTCTATCGGGCTGATGATGTTCGCTCGTCGCATGCTGCAGATGGAGGCGGACAGCCGTTTTGCCGACGTCATGGAGCGCGCTTTGTATAACACGGTGCTCGGTGGTATGGCGCTGGACGGCAAGCATTTCTTCTATGTTAATCCGCTGGAAGTGCATCCTAAATCGTTGGCGTTTAATCATATTTACGATCACGTCAAGCCGGTCCGCCAGCGCTGGTTCGGCTGCGCCTGCTGCCCGCCGAATATTGCCCGCGTGCTGACCTCGCTCGGCCACTATATTTACACTCCGCAGCCGGATGCGCTCTATGTCCACCTGTATGTGGGCAATGAAATGGAAGTGGCGGTGGGCGATAAAGCGCTGCGCCTTAACATCAGCGGCAACTATCCGTGGCAGGAGCAGGTAGAAATTAGCGTGGCTTCGCCTGAGCCGGTGCAGCACACCATTGCGCTACGCCTGCCGGACTGGTGCGATAATCCCCACGTGGCGCTCAACGGTGAAACCTGCGAGGGGGAAATTCGCAAAGGGTATCTGCATCTGCATCGCATCTGGCAGGAGGGCGACCGCATTGCGCTGACGCTTCCGATGCCGGTGCGTCGGGTATATGGCAACCCGCTGCTGCGCCACGTCGCGGGTAAAGTCGCCCTGCAGCGCGGGCCGCTGGTCTATTGTCTGGAAGAGGCGGATAACGGCGCGGAGCTGCATAATCTTTCTTTGCCGAAAGAGAGCACCTTCAGCCTGATTCAGGGCAAAGGGATCTTCGCGCATAAGGTTTTGATTCAGGCCGACGGGGTTCGCATGCAAAGCCCGCAGGCTGAACAGCAGGCGCTCTATCACTATGATCAATCGCCGGTTACCGCCGCACCGCAGAAGCTCACCTTCATCCCGTGGTTTAGCTGGGCGAATCGTGGGGAAGGGGAAATGCGAATCTGGGTGGATGCGCAGTAGCGTAGCGCGGCAGAGATCCCATTCTGGCGATAGCCAGAATGGGATCTATTTCAGAACAGCCCCAACGGTTTATCGGAATAGCTCACCAGCAGGCACTTGGTCTGTTGGTAGTGCTCCAGCATCATCTTATGGGTTTCACGCCCGATGCCGGACTGTTTGTAACCGCCAAAGGCCGCGTGGGCCGGGTAGGCGTGATAGCAGTTGGTCCAGACGCGTCCCGCCTGAATGCCGCGGCCCATTTTGTACGCCAGGTTACCGTTGCGGCTCCAGACGCCCGCGCCCAGGCCGTATTCCGTATCGTTCGCCAGCTCCAGCGCTTCTTCCATGGTTTTAAAGGTGGTCACGGCCAGCACCGGGCCAAAGATCTCTTCCTGGAAAACGCGCATGTTGTTTTTACCAAACAGGATCGTAGGCTCCAGGTAATAACCGGCTTGTAGATCGCCTTCAAACGCTTTACGACGCCCGCCGGTCAGCACGTCTGCCCCTTCTTTTTTACCGATATCGATATAGTTAAGAATGGTTTCCATCTGGCCCTGGGAAACCTGGGCGCCCATTTGCGTGCTGGCGTCGAGCGGGTTGCCGCTGCGGATGGATTCCACGCGGCGAATGGCGCGCTCCATAAAGCGCTCATAGATGGATTCCTGCACCAGCGCGCGGCTCGGGCAGGTGCAGACTTCGCCCTGGTTAAAGGCGAACAGCGCAAAGCCTTCCAGCGCCTTATCAAAGAACGCGTCCTCTTCATCCATCACGTCGGCAAAGAAAATGTTCGGGGATTTGCCGCCCAGCTCCAGCGTGACCGGAATAATATTCTGCGTCGCATACTGCATGATTTGCTGGCCCACTTCGGTGGAGCCGGTAAAGGCAACTTTGGCAATACGTTTTGAGGTCGCCAGGTATTCGCCGATTTCACCGCCTGCACCGTTTACCACGTTGATAACGCCCGGCGGCAGCAGGTCGCCGACCAGCTCCATCAGCAGCAGCACGGATAGCGGCGTCAGACGCGCCGGTTTAAGCACGATGCAGTTACCTGCGGCCAGCGCCGGCGCCATTTTCCAGCTCGCCATCAGCAGCGGGAAGTTCCACGGGATGATCTGGGCGACAACGCCCAGCGGCTCGTGGAAGTGATACGCCACGGTTTCACCGTCAACTTCGCTGATCCCGCCCTCTTGCGCACGTATACAGGAGGCGAAATAGCGGAAGTGGTCGATGGCCAGCGGCACGTCGGCGGCGGTGGTTTCACGGATAGGCTTGCCGTTATCCCAAGTTTCGGCCGCGGCGAGCAGGTCGATGTTCTGCTCCATGCGATCGGCGATTTTTAGCAGGATATTCGCTCTTTCCTGCACGGACATGCCGCCCCAGCCCGCTTTCGCCTCGTGGGCGGCGTCGAGCGCCAGGTCGATATCGCCTTTGCTGGAGCTGGCAATTTCACACAAAGGCTGGCCGGTGACCGGGGTGAGGTTTGCATAATAGTTGCCGTCTACTGGCGCCACCCACTCGCCGCCAATATAGTTGTCGTAACGCGGTTTCAGCTTCAGCGGGAAGCCATATTCGCCGGGGATTATTCGGGTATCGGGAGGGTTAGTTGTCATGGTGTTCTCCTTGTCGCGGTTGCCTATCAAGATTAGACGCCGGCGGTGATTTCTTCGCCAGTGTTTGAAGGGTTTACGACGCGGCTCACGGATTAAATTTTTTTGATTCAGAGTATTCAGCCAGCAGGTTAACTGATTTGATTCATACTAAAAGATTACCTTTTTCCCGTTTCGTCACAAGGATTGCTCATGCGCCTGTTTATTAGTTTTGATGTAGGCGGTACCCATGTAAAACATGGTCTTTTTACCGAAGAGGGGGAGGTGCTGATCGCTGAAGAATATGATACCCACTACGACCGCCAGCTTTTTCTTAGCGCCTGGCAAAGCGTGGTGGCGGGCTACCGGCAGCATAATGAGATCGCCGGTATCGCCATCAGTTTCCCGGGATATATCAATCCGCATACCGGGCAGGTACCCAAGGCGGGATCGCTGACGTTTCTGGACGGCTGCAACCTGCTGGAGATGTTTGGCGAGCTGACCGATTTGCCGCTCACCGTCGAAAACGATGCCAACTGTGCCGCGCTCGGTGAGATGTGGCTGGGCGCAGGCCACGATTATGATTCGCTGGTGTGTGTGACCATAGGTACGGGTATCGGCGGCGGCATTATCGTTAATCGTGAACTCATGCGCGGCTCGCACTTCCGCGCCGGGGAGTTCGGCGTGCTGCCCGTGGGGCAATACGGCGAAGATATGCACCAGCTGGCCTCCGCCAAAGGGCTGATGGACGCCTGCCGCAGGGAGATGAATATCCCGGCGGATGAGAAAATTCACGGCCAGGATATTTTTGCCCGCGCCGAGACGGATTTACATATTCAGGGCGTGATTGATAACTGGGTGAAATATCTGGCGCGCGGGATTTATAGCGTGGTGTCGCTGTTCGATCCGCAGGCGATTCTGCTCGGCGGCGGCGTCAGCACGCAGCCGATGCTGTACCCGATGCTGGAACGCCATCTTGAAGGATTTAAGTTCTGGGACGTGCTGAAGGTGCCGATTCGTCCCTGTAAGCTCGGTAATAAAGCCGGCATGCTGGGCGCGGTCTGGCTGGCTAAGCAGAAGGAATGATGGGGATTGTGTCGGAGGGCGCTGGCGCTTATCCGACCTGCGTGAGTCCGGGAGTTCTGGCTGTGGGTTTGGTAGGATGGGTAAGCGCAGCGCCACCCACCACTTTCCTTAACCGTTCTCCTTCCGGAAAAGCGCCTTATCCCGCAGTAAATGGTCGTTGCCGCGACGGCGCGTGAAGCCAATCCGATCGAAATATTCAAGGATTTGCACCGCAAGCTTGCGGCCTGTGCCGAGACGGTCGCGAAAATCTGCCGCGCTGGCGGCGCCCTGGATTTGATCCAGTTCGCGGATCAAATCGGCAAACGCCTGAATGCGATCGTTGCGGTAGTAACGATCTTTTAAGATCGCCGTCACCAGGCCAAGCCGGGCGGCAAAGCGCAGCAGTTGGCGCACCGTTTGTTCATCCTGCTTTACCTCCGCGGCCAGGTCGCGCACCCACCAGGGTTCGTCCCCAAACAGGCTGTCGATTTTCTCCCATAGCGCCTGCTGCTCCGCTGAAAAACCGGGATTATGATCGGGCAGATGCAGCCAGCCCTGACGGCTGACAATCGCGCCTTCGCGGCGCATTTTCTCAATTAACGCCAGCACCAGCGATTCGTCTTCACCCGGCAGTGCCATGCGTCTGAGGCGTTCGCGCCCAGGGCCTGGCTGATCGTCATGCTGCTGGTGATAGCGGGCAAGCGTATCGAGCAGTTTTTGCTGCCAGCGGGCGGCGACATCAATGCTCAGCAGGTTATCGCCCGCCTGCATATAGCCCGGTTTCGCCAGCAGCGCTTCCAGGCCGCCGCCGGAGAGCTGACGTGCCCAGGCGAAGGCGCTTAACGAGACGGTGCCGCGCTGCAGAAGCGCCTCCAGCGTCTGCTGGTCATCCTGCGCCTGTTCTAGCTGATGCAGCCATGCAAGATACGCAGCCTGACGTTTTCCGCGCCGCGGAGCGTGCAGAAGAATAGCTCGCGCTCCGGCAAGCGTGGTGCGCGCGGCGATGTCACGCAGCACAAGGCGATCGTTTTCCGCCAGCCAAAGAGGCGCATCCAACACCAGCTCGGCAAGATCGCCCTCAAGCAGTGAAACCCGGCCGGTAACATGGCTTGCGGCGTGATGAATGTGCAGCGGCTGCCACTGCTGCAGCGGCGCGTGAACCTGGAGCCCGACGATGACGCGTTCAACGGACTGCAGCGGCTTATCCGCCAGCAGCCAGTCGCCACGGCTGATAGCCGCTTTTTCAGCGTCGCCGCTGATGTTGAGCGCGATACGCTGCCCGGCAAAGGCGCTCTCTGTCGGCTGGTTTTGCGCATGCAGGCCGCGCACGCGCATCGGTTTATCTGCCCCGGTCAGCCATAAGGTGTCGCCGGTTTTCACTTCGCCGCTAAGCGCCGTGCCCGTTACCACAAGCCCTGCGCCTTTTACGGTGAAAGCACGATCGATCGCCAGCCGGAAACGGTGCTGACGGGGATGCCTGCGTTCCGGGATTTGCCGTAAATGCTCGCGCAGTTCCGCTATGCCCGCCTGCGCGGTGGCTGCGGTAACGAAGATTTTCGCCCCCTGCCAGCCCGCATCGGCAAGCAGCTTCTGCACCGCCTCCCGGACTTCTTCAATGCGCGCTTCGCTGACGCGGTCGGCTTTGGTCAGCGCCACGGTTACGGCAGGTTTGCCCGTCAGCTGCAGGATAGCGAGGTGTTCGCGGGTTTGCGGCATTACGCCATCGTCGCAGGCCACGACCAGCAGAGCGTGATCGATGCCTCCTACGCCTGCCAGCATGTTAGTGAGGAATTTTTCGTGTCCCGGCACGTCGATAAAGCCGATAACCCGTCCGTCAGGCTGCGGCCAGTAGGCGTAGCCGAGGTCGATGGTCATGCCGCGCTTTTTCTCTTCCGGCAGGCGATCCGCGTTCACGCCCGTCAGGGCCTGTAACAGCGTCGTTTTGCCATGGTCCACGTGCCCGGCGGTGGCGATAATCATTGGGTCAGCATCTCCATAAAGCCCGCCTCGTCTTCCAGGCAGCGTAAATCCAGCCACAGGCACCCGTCGCTGATGCGGCCGATGACCGGTTTTGGCCGCTCGCGCAGGGTTTGGGTTAACGCACCCAGCGTTGTGCCGCTTCCGTCTTTTGGCGTAAAGGTGATGGCGGCGCTCGGCAGCCTGTCGACCGGCAGCGAACCGCTGCCGATCTGCGATAAACAAGGTTCCACGCGCACCTCAAACTGTTCGCCAAAACGCGTTTGTAGCGCAGGAATAAGGCGGCGGGCCTGTTCGCTGATGGATGTGGCATCACGGGTTAACAGGCGCAGCGTCGGCAGCCTTTCAGCCAGGGTTTCGGGATGTTGATACAGGCGCAGCGTGGCCTCAAGCGCCGCCAGCGTCATTTTATCGGCGCGCAGGGCGCGCTTGAGAGGATGCTGTTGAATGCGGGCGATAAGATCTTTTTTACCGACGATAATCCCCGCCTGCGGGCCGCCGAGCAATTTGTCCCCCGAAAAACTCACCAGGCTCACGCCCGCCGTGATGAGCTGTTTCGGCATCGGTTCCGGCGGCAATCCCCACTGGCTGAGGTCGACCAGGGAGCCGCTCCCCAAATCGCTGACCACCGGAATGTTCAGCTCGTTACCCAACTCGGCCAGTTCTGCCTCGGACACGGTTTTGGTGAAGCCTTCAATCTGGTAATTGCTGGTATGAACCTTCATCAGCAGCGCGGCGTTCCCATCGGCGGCGGCCTGACGATAATCTTTCAGATGCGTGCGGTTGGTTGTACCGACCTCCACAAGCTGGCAACCCGCCTGGCGCATCACGTCCGGAATGCGGAACGCGCCGCCGATTTCCACCAGCTCCCCGCGCGAGACGACGACTTCGCCGCCGTTCGCGCAGGCAGCCAGCATCAGCAGTACCGCCGCCGCGTTATTGTTAACGATGCAGGCGTCTTCCGCGCCGGTTAGTTCGCACAGCAGATCGACCAGCGCCCGATCGCGGTGGCCGCGCGCTGCGCCATCCAGATCGTATTCCAGCGTAATGGGGGAGCGCATCACCTGGGTTACCGCTTCAACGGCTGCTTCCGCCTGTAGAGCCCGTCCCAGATTGGTATGCAGCACGGTGCCGGTCAGGTTAAAAACCGGCAGTAGCGCGCTTTGCTGACCCGCCTCGAGCTTTTTCTTCGCCTCCGCTGCCCAGTCTTCGTGCCACGCGGGTAGCGCTTCCCGGGAACGGATGTACTCGCGCGCATCGTCAAGCATCTCCCGCAGAACGTTAACCACGCGGGTATGGCCGAAATCATGCAGCAGAGCGCCGAAAGATGCGTCACGTAACAGGCGGTCTGTCGCCGGCAACTGGCTATACAAAGAACGATGGGAGGTCATGGCAAACCGTGAGTTGAGGAATTTTGCCTCATTTTACATCAGACTGACGACAAAGCTCATACTGTTAACAGGGCTATGTTCACTTTGAAACAGACAGAAATTCAATTTATTGATTTTCATCTGCTAAACAAAAAGAAGGAAAAACCACGCTTTTTCCTTCTTTTTGCGTAAGTTTACCGGGGAAGCAAGCGCCCTGTCATGGAGGGAGATCATGCCGTTGGCGGTTCGGTGCGGGCAAAGCTTTCGCGCTGGAAAAGCGCTTCAACCAGTTTGATGAGCTGCGGGCGAGCGACGCACCAGCCGGGAGAAACGCGGCGGAAGTTGATATAGCCCACGGCGCAGGCCACGGCAATGTTCGCAACGGTTAGCGGTTCGGCGGATAGCGTTTTATCCGCGGCGAACTTCTCCAGCATGTCCAGTCCGCGGCTGATTTTTTCCCGCTGACGCAGCAGCTCGGTTTCTGACCGTTGAGCGGGCGGGCGCTGCTGTTCACGTACTGAAACAAGCGCTGCGTCCATAATCCCGTCCGCGAGCGCTTCCATCTGGCGCATTTTCAGCGCGGCTTTTGGCTCGCGTGGGATAAGCGCGGGCGCAATATCGAGAAGCTCCAGATATTCCGCAATAACCGGCGAGTCAAACCAGTATTCCTCTTCGCCGGTTACCAGAGCCGGGACCTTGCCCAGCGGATTGTAATGCGGCGTGGCGCTTTCGTCCGTCCACGGATTGTCGTTCACAAACTCAAAGGTGATGCCTTTTTCCAGCAGGATGACCGAAATTTTGCGCACGTACGGGCTGGTGTAATTGCCGATCAGTTTCATCACGTCGTCCATTTTTAGCCAACAAAAGGTAAGTATGGATCAGGATGTATAAAAAGGCAGGGCCGGGTTGGGGTGTAAGAAAGCTACATCAGACGACCGGCAGGACAGCGCGACGTGTCCTGCATCACGCCAGGAAAATTCTGATGAAAGTATTTTGTGATTCAAATCACAAAATGAAAACAAACAAGCAACGTAAAAATGTGATTAATATCACAAATTATCGCGTTATACGCTTAAATAATTATCAATGTACTCTATTTACACGCCGTTTTTGTGAGGTTAATCACGTCACAATGCCCTTCACCCCTGGCTTTGGGGTGATCTGTGTCACATTATTCCCCGCCGACTGGACAGCTTAACGATCCCGTGCCAGATTCGCCTCACTCAAAGCATCTGGCAGGCTTCTCTGCCGCTACGTTAACAATAAACCTCGGGCTGCTTTCCCGGCGCGTAAACACAACAAGGGGTGTGCGTATGTCATCCGATATCAAGATCAGAGTGCAAAGCTTTGGTCGTTTCCTCAGCAATATGGTAATGCCTAACATCGGTGCATTTATTGCCTGGGGTATTATCACCGCGTTATTTATTCCCACCGGATGGTTGCCAAATGAGACGCTGGCGAAACTGGTAGGCCCGATGATCACCTATCTGCTGCCGCTGCTCATCGGTTATACCGGTGGTCGCTTAATCGGCGGCGATCGTGGCGGCGTGGTAGGTGCGATTACCACCATGGGCGTTATCGTCGGCGCGGATATGCCGATGTTCCTTGGCGCAATGATTGCGGGTCCCCTGGGCGGCTGGGCGATTAAACGTTTCGACCTCTGGGTAGACGGTAAGATCAAATCCGGCTTTGAAATGCTGGTGAACAACTTCTCCGCCGGCATCATCGGGATGATCCTGGCGATTCTGGCGTTCATGGGTATCGGCCCGGCCGTTGAAGTTCTCTCCAAGGTTCTGGCGGCGGGCGTTAACTTCATGGTTATCCATGACATGCTGCCGCTGGCCTCCATCTTTGTAGAACCGGCGAAAATCCTGTTCCTGAACAACGCGATTAACCACGGCATCTTCTCGCCGCTGGGTATTCAGCAGTCTCACGAGCTGGGCAAATCAATCTTCTTCCTGATTGAAGCCAACCCGGGTCCGGGCATGGGCGTGCTGATGGCGTATATGTTCTTCGGCCGTGGTAATGCTAAGCAGTCTGCGGGCGGTGCGGCGATTATCCACTTCCTGGGCGGTATCCACGAAATCTATTTCCCGTATGTGCTGATGAATCCACGTCTGATCCTGGCCGTTATCCTCGGCGGTATGACCGGCGTGTTCACCCTGACTATCCTGAACGGCGGCCTGGTCTCCCCGGCATCCCCTGGCTCTATCCTGGCGGTGCTGGCGATGACGCCAAAAGGCGCTTACTTCGCGAACATCGCAGCAATAGTTGCGGCGATGGCGGTTTCCTTCGTGATTTCCGCAATCCTGCTGAAAACCAGCAAGGTGAAGGAAGAAGACGATATCGAAGTAGCGGCTCGCCGCATGGCAGAGATGAAGGCGGAATCTAAAGGCGGCGCTGCACCGGCGGCCGTGGGCGCTGGCGCGTCTAACGACCTGAGCCACGTGCGTAAAATCATCGTCGCCTGTGATGCCGGTATGGGGTCAAGCGCGATGGGCGCAGGCGTTCTGCGTAAGAAAGTAAACGATGCGGGCCTGAAAAACATCTCCGTCACCAACAGCGCTATCAACAACCTGCCGGAAGACGTGGATCTGGTGATTACGCACCGTGACCTGACCGAGCGCGCGATGCGTCAGGTGCCGCAGGCACAGCATATTTCGCTGACCAACTTCCTGGACAGCGGCTTGTATAGCGATCTGACCGAGCGTCTGGCTGCCGCACAGCGCCACACGGACAACGAAGTGAGGGTTCGCGACAGCCTGAAAGACAGCTTCGACGAAGAGAACAGCCAGCTATTCAAACTGGGTGCGGAAAATATCTTCCTCGGCCTGAGCGCGGCCAGCAAAGAAGACGCGATTCGCTTTGCCGGTGAGCAGCTGGTGAACGGCGGTTACGTTCAGCCGGAATATGTCGATGCGATGTTCGAACGTGAGAAACTGACCCCAACTTATCTGGGTGAAGGTATCGCCGTTCCACACGGTACCGTTGAAGCGAAAGACCGCGTGCTGAAAACCGGCATCGTCTTCTGCCAGTATCCGGCAGGCGTGCACTTCGGCGAAGAGCCAGAAGATATGGCTCGTCTGGTTATCGGTATTGCCGCCCGCAATAACGAGCACATCCAGGTTATCACCAGCCTGACCAACGCGCTGGATGACGATTCCGTAATCGAGCGTCTGGCGAATACCACCAGCGTTCAGGAAGTGCTCGACCTGTTGGCCGGTAAGAAGTAATAAACGGAAAGTTGCAGGGCGGGTAAGCTCCGGCCACCCGCCGCGAAACCGGTGGATGGCCTGTGCTATCCGCCCTACGACGAAAACCGACCTCTCCCGTATGGGAGAGGGCTTGGGTGAGGGGATGCAGCATACGTGTCCTCACCCCAGCCCTCCTGGGTGAAATCATTAAGAAGGTTAACGACATGAAAGCATTACATTTTGGCGCAGGTAATATCGGACGTGGCTTTATCGGCAAACTTCTGGCGGACGCAGGTATTCAACTGACGTTTGCCGATGTGAACCAGGTTGTGCTGGACGCGCTGAACGCGCGCCACAGTTATCAGGTGCACGTGGTTGGCGAGCAAGAGCAGGTTGATACCGTCTCCAACGTGAATGCCGTCAGCAGCATCGGCGACGAGGTTATCGACCTGATTGCCGAAGTGGATCTGATCACCACCGCCGTAGGGCCGGTTGTGCTGGAGCGTATCGCTCCTTCCATTGCGAAGGGCCTGGTTCTGCGCCGCGCAAACGGCAACGCAAAGCCGCTGAACATCATCGCCTGTGAAAATATGGTACGCGGCACCACGCAGTTAAAAGGCCACGTAATGAAAGCGCTCCCGGAAGACGATCGGGCATGGGTTGAAGAGCATGTCGGCTTCGTGGACTCCGCCGTTGACCGCATCGTTCCTCCGTCTGAATCCGCCACCAACGATCCGCTGGAAGTTACGGTTGAAACCTTCAGCGAGTGGATTGTGGATAAAACCCAGTTTAAAGGCGAGCTGCCGGACATTCCGGGTATGGAACTGACCGATAATTTGATGGCTTTTGTTGAGCGTAAGCTCTTCACGCTGAATACCGGGCATGCTATAACCGCGTACCTTGGCCAGCTGGCCGGCCTGCAGACTATCCGTGATGCGATTCTGGATGAAAAAATCCGCGCCGTGGTAAAAGGGGCGATGGATGAGAGCGGCGCGGTGCTGATCAAACGTTACGGCTTTGACGCCGATAAGCATGCGGCCTATATCCAGAAAATCCTCGGTCGTTTCGAAAACCCGTATCTGAAAGATGATGTGGAACGTGTGGGCCGCCAGCCGCTGCGTAAATTAAGCGCGGGCGACCGCCTGATTAAACCGCTGCTTGGCACCCTGGAATATGATTTGCCGCACGCGAATCTCGTAGAAGGGATTGCCGCCGCCATGCATTACCGCAGCGAGCAGGATCCCCAGGCCCAGGAACTGGCTGCGCTGCTGGCGGAAGCTGGGCCACAGGCCGCGCTTGCGCAGATTTCTGGCCTCGATGCAAACAGCGAAGCGGTCGCTCAGGCGGTAAAGGCTTATAACGCAAAAGCGTAATGGAGAACGGGCGCAGCAGATACTGCGCCCCACACTAATTTTCAGTGATGCAGGCAAAGATGGAAGAAACACAGGCCTTTGAAAACCGGGTGCTTGAGCGTCTGAATGCCGGCAAAACCGTCAGAAGCCTGCTTATTGCCGCCGTTGAGCTTCTCACCGAAGCGGTCAATATCCTGGTGCTGCAGGTATTCCGTAAAGACGATTATGCGGTGAAGTATGCCGTTGAGCCTTTGCTGGACGGCGATGGCCCGCTGGGCGAGCTTTCCGTGCGCATGAAGCTTATCTACGGGCTTGGCGTGATGAATCGCGCCGACTATGAAGATTGCGAGCTGCTGATGGCGCTACGCGAAGAGCTGAACCATGACGGCAATGAATACAATTTCACCGATGATGAGATCCTCGGGCCGTTCGGCGAGCTGCACTGCGTCGCGGCTTTTCCGCCAGCGCCGACTTTTGTCGACGGCGGTGACCCTGAACTGCAGGCCATGCAGAGGCAGCGCTACCAGCAAATTGTCCGTTCAACGATGGTGCTTTCCCTTACCGAGCTGATCTCAAGGATCGGCTTAAAAAAAGCCTTCCAGAAGTAAACTTACCCGCAGACCCTTTTCGCCCTCTACCGCCGAATGGTGTATCCTTGCCGCAAAGCAATTTATTCACGGTTAAGTAAAATGAAAGAAATCGAAAAAGCAGAAATTAAACGTCTTAGCGATCGCCTGGACGCCATCCGTCACGAAATGCCCGAGCTGCACCTTATCAACGAAGCGGAAAAATACGCCGAGCTGGAAAAAGAGAAGGCGAAGCTTGAGATTGAAATCGCTCGTCTGCAGGCGGTACGCAACCAGAAGCTGAGTAAAGAAGCGCAAAAGCTGATGGCGCTGCCGTTTAAGCGTCCCATCACTAAGAAAGAGCAGGCGGATATGGGCAAGCTGAAGAAAGCCGTGCGCGGCCTGGTGGTCGTGCATCCGATGACGGCGCTGGGCCGCGAAATGGATCTTGAAGAAGTGACCGGTTTTTCTAAGACCGAGTTTTAATACAGACAGGGCGGATACGTTTGTCCGTCCTGAAATCCTGTATCTTAAACGGTTGCTGACGGCTAAACAAAAAAGGCTATGCTGTTTAAAATATAAGCAGAAAGGAGCCGGGCCAATGGGCGCATTATTTTCCCCTATCGTTTCAGAATTTGAATCTGAGGAACAGGCATCCAGCTACGATCGTTGGTTCAGAGATAAGGTAAAAACGGCTCTTGACGATCCTCGTGATGGTGTACCTCACGACCAGCTTATGGCAGAAATGGACGCCATTATTGCTGCTGCAGAATCACGGATGAATAAGCAGGGGTAACATGTTACCGATAATATGGAGTCAGTCTGCAAGGAGCGATATGGCAAACATTATCTCTTTTATCGCTAACGAAAATCCTTTTGCCGCCCGCTGTATTAAGAAAGTTATAGAAGAAGCTATTTTACCCGTTGCAGAATATCCTTATCTTTTTCGCCCCGGAAGAGTTGCAGGAACAAGAGAAATTGTCGCTCACCCAAACTACCCGATCGTTTACCGAATAAGCGCAACGAATATCATCGTGCTTAGCGTTCTGCATATGCGGCAGGAATATCCTGGAAAAACAATAAGTAGCGATAAATAAAAGGTTTATTGCCAGCGGGTTTCCCCGCCAGCCTAATCACCTACTTCAACACCTGCGGATTGACGCAGTTCTCTTTCACTTCTCCCGTAAGCGCGGCAATCAGGTTATCCACCGCGCAGGCCGCCATGTTATAGCGCGTTTCGTGCGTTGCAGAGCCGATGTGCGGCAGGGCGACGACGTTTGGCATCTCCAGCAGCGGGGAGTCAACCGGCAGCGGCTCCTGCTCAAATACGTCCAGGCCAGCGGCATGAATGGTGCCGTTTTGCAGCGCCTGAATCAGGGCTTTTTCGTCAACTACCGGGCCGCGCCCTGCGTTAATCAGAATGGCCGATGGCTTCATTTTCGCCAGCTGTTCCGCGCCGATCATATGGTGCGTCTCTTCGGTCAGCGGCAGGGAGATACAGACAAAGTCAGATTCCGCAAGCAGCGTATCCAGGTTGCAGTAGCGCGCATCAAAGCGCTCTTCCGCTTCTTTGTGATGACGGCGGGCGTTATACAAAATCGGCATGCTAAAACCAAAGTGCGCGCGTTGCGCCAGCGCAAGGCCGATGCGGCCCATGCCGAGAATACCCAGCGTTTTATGGTGCACGTCGATGCCAAACCAGTCCGGGCCGATGCTGCCTTGCCATTCGCCCGCTTTGACACGCTCGGCCACTTCTACGGCGCGGCGGGCGGTTGCCAGCACCAGCGTCATCATAGTGTCCGCGACCGTTTCCGTGAGCACCGTAGGCGTATGCATCAGGGCGATGCTGCGTTCGGTCAGGGCGTTAACGTCAAAATTGTCATAGCCGACGGAGACCGTGGAAGCGGCACGCAGCTTTGGCGCATGCTCTAAAAACGCCTCGTCGACTTTCTCGCTGGAACCCAAAATACCTTCCGCATCAGCAAAAGCTGCGGCGTTCTGCTTTACGGTTTCCGGGCTTAAATCGCTTAGCTGGGTGACGCTGAAATGGCTTTCAAGGCGGGCGAGCAGGTCGTCAGGTAACTTTTTATAGAGGATGACGGACGGCTTCATGATGTTCTCCGTAATTGAATTAAGCACTACCGGGCGGCGTGGAGACCGCCCGGTTAAAAGTCATGCGTGGCGGGCGCCCACCGGCAGCTGCTGCGTTGCCGGTTTCACTATCAGAGTTAGCCACACCGAGGCGAGCAGCGCCACCCCCATAAAAATATAGGACGCGGAAGGGCTGCCGGTCGCTCCGTTCAGGTAACCCACGAACCAGGAGCCGACAAACGAGCCCAGCGCACCCATGCTGTTAATCAGCGCCATGGCGCCGCCGGCCACGTTTCTTGGCAGCATTTCCGGGATAATGGCGAAGAAGGGACCGTAAGGCGCATACATTGCGGCGCCGGCAATCACCAGCAGGGTGTACGAAACCCAGAAGTGGTTGGCGCCAACCAGCCAGGAGCCCAGGAACGCCAGCGCGCCAATCAGCAGCAGCGGCCAGACGAAAAGCTTACGGTTCTGCATTTTGTCCGATGCCCAGGAAACGGCGATCATCGCAATAGTTGCCGCAAGATAGGGTACGGACGAGAGCCAGCCCACTTCCACCATGCCCATACCGCTGGCGCCTGCGCCACGTATGATTGACGGCAGCCACAGCACGAAGCCGTAGACGCCAATGCTCCAGCAGAAATATTGCATACACAGCAGCACTACGTTGCGGGAGCGGAACGCTTCCCCGTAGTTGCGCACGGCTTTAATGCCTTCCTGTTCTTTTTGCAGCTGCGCCTGCAGCGCGCCTTTCTCAGCGTCAGACAGCCAGCCCACCTGCGTCGGTTTATCTTTTACCAGCACCCACCAGGCAAACGCCCAGATAACCGCCGGGATACCTTCAAAGATAAACATTTCGCGCCAGCCGAACGCCTGAATCAGGTAGCCGGACACCACCGACATCCACAGCACCGTAACCGGGTTGCCGAGGATCAGGAAGGTGTTGGCGCGGGAGCGTTCAGATTTGGTAAACCAGTTGCTGATATAAATCAGCATCGCAGGCATCACCGCGGCTTCCACCACGCCGAGCACAAAGCGAATTGCCGCCAGCGCTGGAATATTACTGACCATACCGGTCAGGGAGGCGCAGGCGCCCCATAAAATCAGGCAGACAAAGATAAGTTTACGTACGCTGCGGCGTTCAGCATACATGGCGCCGGGGATCTGGAAGAAGAAATAGCCGAGGAAGAACAGGGCGCCAAGCAGGGATGAAACGCCTTTGGTGATGCCGAGGTCGTCATTGATACCGGCGGCGGATGCAAAACTGAAGTTGGCGCGGTCGAGGTAGGCCAGGCTGTACGTGATAAACACGATAGGCATGATATACCACCAACGTTTTGGTGCGATTGTATTGGTTTTCATAAGGCTTGCCTCTGTGTTGAGGAGAGTCGCATCTTGCCGGATGTAGGGTACGGCCGATGCGGTATTAATTTATTCGCCCAGCGCAGCTCGGGTCGGTAGCCCTTCGCTATCACCGATAACCTGTATTGCCAGTGAGCCGATTTTGTTGCCGCGGCTGACGGCATGCTGTAAGGATTTTCCTTCCAGCAGGGCGCTTATCACGCCGACCGCAAAGCCGTCGCCTGCGCCCACGGTATCGACCACGTTGTCCACTTTTATGGCCGCTACCGCGCCTTTCTCGCCGGCGGCAGTTTTAAACCAGGCGCCGTCAGCGCCGGTTTTCAGCACCACGGTTTTGACGCCGTGTTCAAGATAGAAATCGGCAATTCCTTCCGGGGTTTTCTGGCCGGTGAGAATCACCCCCTCTTTCACGCCGGGCAGCACCCAGTCCGCCTGGAAAGCCAGCTGGTTCAACTGCTTAACCATTTCGGCTTCGCTTTCCCACAGCACCGGGCGCAGATTCGGGTCAAAGGAGATGGTTTTCCCTTTCGCCTTCATCGCCTTCGCCGTGTGGTTAAGCAGTTCGAGCGAGGTATCAGAGAGCGCTGCCGCTACGCCACTTAAGTGCAGATGGCGCGCGCTGAAAAAGTAATCCTCGCTGAAGTCTTTCACTGAAAGGTGGCTTGCAGCCGAACCTTTACGGAAATATTCCACGATGGGATCGGTTCCATCTTCAACTTTGGATTTGAGCTGAAAGCCCGTTGCGTAGCGTTCATCCGTGGCGACGCCGCGGCTGTCGATTTGCTCTTTTGCGAGCTGTTGCAGCACGTAGCGGCCAAACGAATCGTTGCCCACGCGGCTCACCCAGCCTACCTTCAGGCCAAGGCGCGCAAGGCCGGTGGCGACGTTCAGTTCGGCGCCCGCCACCCGTTTTACGAATCGTTCGGCTGCGGCTAAATCACCGGTTTCGGTTGCCACAAACATCGCCATCGCTTCACCGATGGTGATGACATCGAGCTGATTAGTCATCGCTTACTCCTCGCGTAACAGATTTACGTAATGGCGGGTGACGGCGGTAAGATCGCGGCCTTCCAGCGGGAACTCTATGCCGCGAGGCGCATCGCCCGGCAGGTTGTTAAGCAGTTCCATCCAGCGCGGTTCGGCGTCATCCAGCGCAACAGCGCGATAGTGATAATGGTGTGGAACGGCAGCTTTAACGTGGATATAGCTGACGTTTGGCGCCAGCACGCGGGCGGCTGCCTCCGGCGACTCCTCAACCCACAGCCAGTTGGCCATATCAAAGGTTAGCTTCACCGGCAGATTTAGCACGTTGCAGGCGGCCTGGAAGCGCTGTACAGGCGCGAGTTTTCCGCAGGCGGTCTGATCGTTCTCCACCACCAGCGCGACGTTATTTTGTTCCAGCCACTGCTGTAGCAGCGGGAACTGCTGGCCGCTGCGAAAATGGCCGAGCGAAAGCTTCAGCCAGCCCGCATTAAGCAGGTGGGCTTCGAGCAGCAGCGAAGGGATCAGCTGGTTAAGCTTGCCATCCTCCGTGAACAGCGGTTCCGGCGCGGAATAACAGGCCTGCAGGCCGTGGTCAGCGATTTGGTTTGCCAGCTCCGGCAGGGAATCCAGTTGGGTACTGCTCAGCAGCTCGCGGCGGATTTCTACGCCGTCCGCCCCCGCACTGGCGATAATGGGTAACAGCGCCTGCTGGCCGCCGAGGGCGGCGATGCGGTCATGCCCGTAAGCGGCGGTGACGACTATAATTTTTCGCGACATGAACAGCTCCATCACGGTAACAGCTAAGTAACATAGCTATTACGCTAAATGGAACCGGTTCCAAAGAGAAGCCAGCCATGCTGAATTTATGATCGCTATCACGAAGAAAAGTTTAGCGGGCGGTGGAGCCTCGTACGATTAATTCGCCGGAAAAGACCTGCTCATGCACGCTTTCGGCAGCGCCTTCAATACGTTTCACCACCTGTTCGAGCGCGGCATAGCCTATCTGCCAGGTCGGCTGCTTCAGGGTAGTAATGCCCGCGCCCGCCAGCTCCGCCCATTCGAGCTCGTCGAAGCCGAGCAGGCCTATATCGCTGCCCCAGTGCAGACCGATGCGGCGCATGGAACGGGCGATCTGGAGGGTGAGGGCGCCATTTGCGGAAATGACCGCTTTGCGCATCCCCCGGTGCTGGGTGTGAAACTGGCGCAGAGTATTATCCATTAAATCCGCTTCGTGCAGTGGGATCTCGGCGTTTTCCGCCAGGATGCCGGGATAACGATCGATGGTGTTGCGGAATGCGCGCAGGCGTTCGCGGCGGGTATTAACCATGCCGAGCGGTTCGCTGAGAAACAGAATCGCTTCAAAGCCTTGCTCGATAAGGTGCACGGTCGCGGTGGTGGCGGCCTGAATATTATCCAGTCCTACCACGTCGCAGGCGAAATCGGGGATTTTACGGTCGATAAGCACCATCGGCAGCGCCGACTGTTGCAGCCGGTTCAGCCCCTCCTCACGCATCCCTACGGCGTTCACTACGATGCCCTCCACCTGGTAGCTGCGCAGTAAATCAAGATAATGCAGCTCCTGATCCACCTCGTTGTTGGTGTTGCAGACCAGCGGCGTGAAGCCTTTTTCCCGGCACGCGGCTTCGATACCGCTCAGCACGTCGACGGAATAGGGGTTGGTGATATCGGCAATGATTAAACCAATCAGGCGGGTGCGGCCACGCTTCAGGCCGCGAGCCATCTGGCTTGGGCGGTAGTCGAGTTCAGCAATAGCGTTTTCGATGCGGGTTCGCAGGTCGTCGGAGAGAACGTTTTGTTCGCCGTTAAGATAGCGGGAAACGCTGGTTTTACCGGTTTTCGCCGCTTTCGCGACGTCGCTTATCGTGGGGCGCGCAGCCTTGCCGTTCATATCCGTCTCCTGGAGGGGGTAACTTTTCCGGAGAGTAACATAAATTTTGTTGGCTGTTGGTGGATGGCGCTGTCGCTTATCCACCCTACCCTGTGAGATCGAGCAGGGCGGATAAGTGAAACGTCATCCGCCAATTTTCAGGAAAGCGGACTCAGCGTAATCTCTACGCGGCGGTTCTGGGCTTTGCCTTCAGCGGTGCTGTTGCTGGCGATAGGGTTCGCCGGACCGGCGCCTGTAGTGCGCACGCGGCTGGCATCCACGCCCTGGGTAATCAGCGCGCTGCCTACGCCGTCCGCACGCTGCTGCGAGAGCTTCATATTCAGTTCGTTACTGCCGGTGCTGTCGGTATAGCCCACCACGTTAACGGCGGTTTTTGGATACTCTTTTAACACCATCGCCACGCCGGTGAGCGTATTGGCGCCCGCTGGTTTAAGCGTAGCGCTGCTGCTGTCGAAGGTGACGTTATTCGGCATGTTCAACACGATGTTATCGCCGTTTCGCGTCACGCTTACGCCCGTTCCCTGCATTTTATCGCGCAGTTTGGCTTCCTGCACATCCATGTAATAACCGGCGCCGCCGCCCAGTGCTGCGCCAGCGGCTGCGCCAATCAGGGCGCCTTTGCCGCGATCTTTTTTCGATGAAGAGAGTACGCCGACGCCTGCGCCTACCAGCGAGCCGATGCCGGCGCCGATGCCGGATTTGCCTGCTTCTTTTTCGCCTGTGTAGGGGTTGGTCGTACAGCCAGAAACTGCTAACGTGCCGCAAACCAGGGCGGCAATAATGACGCGATTTTTCATCTCATTTCCTTTGCGAATTATAAATCTGCGCTGCAGAAGGCAGCGGCGGTTGATTATGACGCGTGAATGTGTAGAAAATTCCCCGGAGTCGTCTGAATTTGTAAACAATATCGAGTGGCCGCAGGCCGCCATCTGCAAACACCGGAGCCCCGTTTGGCTAAGACATTCTTAACAAATAGAAAAGTGTTAACCGCCGCCCACTGGGGCCCGATGGTGGTTGAGACTGACGGCGAGCGCGTGCTCGCGTCCTGCGGCGCGCTGACTACCGGGCATGAAAATTCGCTCCAGCAGGCCGTGCCGGATCAGGTGCACAGCAAAGCGCGCGTGCAGTATCCGATGGCGCGAAAAGGTTTTCTGGCATCGCCGGACGCGCCGCAGGGCGTGCGCGGCGAGGATGAATACGTACGCATCAGTTGGGACGACGCCCTGAAGCTGATTCACCAGCAGCATCGGCGTATTCGCAACGCTTACGGCGCCGCGTCGATTTTTGCGGGTTCCTATGGCTGGCGCTCTAACGGCGTGCTGCACAAGGCCGCCACGCTGCTGCAGCGCTATATGAGCCTTGCCGGCGGCTATACCGGCCATCTGGGGGATTATTCCACGGGCGCGGCGCAGGTCATCATGCCCTATGTCGTGGGCTCCAACGAAGTTTATCAGCAGCAAACCAGCTGGCCTCTGGTGCTTGAGCACAGCGATGTAGTGGTGCTGTGGAGCGCTAATCCGCTGAACACCTTAAAAATCGCCTGGAACGCCAGCGACGAGCAGGGCGTGAAGTATTTCGAACAGCTGAAAAACAGCGCTAAAACGGTGATCGCCATCGATCCGATGCGATCGGAAACGGTGGATTTCTTCGGCGATCGCGCCCAGTGGATCGCCCCGCATATGGGCACCGATGTGGCGTTGATGCTCGGCATAGCCCATACGCTCGCAAGACACGGCTGGCACGATACGGAATTCCTGGCGCGCTGCACTTACGGCTACGACAAATTTGCCGCCTACCTGAAGGGCGAAACCGACGGCCAGCCGAAAAATGCCGAATGGGCGGCAAAGATTTGCGGCGTGCCGGTGCAGACCATTGAATACCTGGCGCAGCTGTTCAGCGGCAACCGCACCATGCTGATGTCCGGCTGGGGCATGCAGCGTCAGCAGTACGGCGAGCAGAAACACTGGATGCTGGTGACGCTTGCGGCCATGCTCGGCCAGATTGGCACGCCGGGCGGCGGGTTTGGGCTTTCTTACCATTTTGCGAACGGCGGCAATCCTGCGCGCCGCGCCGCGGTGCCCGGTTCGCTGCAGGGCCTGGTGGCTGGCGGTACGGAGGCGGTAGAAAAAATCCCCGTCGCCCGCATCGTTGAAGCGCTGGAAAACCCCGGCGGGAGCTACCAGCACAACGGGATGGAGAAAACCTTTCCGGATATCCGCATGCTGTGGTGGGCGGGAGGCGGCAACTTTACCCATCATCAGGATACTAACCGCCTGATTAAAGCGTGGCAAAAGCCGGAGCTGGTGGTGATTTCGGAGTGCTTCTGGACGGCGGCGGCGAAGCATGCCGATATCGTGCTGCCGATTACCACCTCGTTTGAACGCAACGACATGACTATGACCGGCGATTACAGCAATCAGCACCTGGTGCCGATGAAGCAGGTGGTCGCCCCGCAGGGCGAGGCGCGCAACGATTTCGATGTCTTTGCGGAGCTGAGTGAACTGTGGGAGCAGGGCGGCAAAGCGCGTTTCACCGAAGAGAAAACCGAGCTGCAATGGCTGGAAATCTTCTACGAAATAGCCCGCAGCCGTGGGGCGGCTCAGCAGGTTACGCTGCCGGTCTTCAGCGATTTCTGGGAAGCCAACCAGCTTATTGAAATGCCGGAAAGCGAGAAAAACGCCGGGTTCGTGCGCTTTAGCGACTTCCGGGCCGATCCGCAGGCGCATCCGTTAAAAACGCCGAGCGGAAAAATTGAAATTTACTCAGAGCGCATCGCCGCTTTTGGTTATGAAGACTGCCCGCCGCACCCGAGCTGGCTTGCGCCTGATGAGTGGCAGGGCAATGCGGAAAAGGGCCAGCTTCAGCTGCTCTCTTCTCATCCGGCCCACCGCCTGCACAGCCAGCTTAACTATTCGGCGCTGCGTGAGAAATATGCCGTTGCCGGACGTGAGCCGCTGACGCTGCATCCGCAGGATGCCGCCGCGCGCGGCATCAGCGACGGCGATCTGGTGCGCGTCTGGAATCATCGCGGACAGGTGCTGGTGGGCGCGCAGGTTACCGAGGGCATTAAGCCCGGCGTGGTGTGTATTCATGAAGGCGCCTGGCCCGATCTGGACAGCGACAGGCTGTGTAAGAACGGGGCGGTAAACGTGCTGACGCTGGATATTCCTACCTCACGCCTGGCCAATGGATGTGCGGCGAACTCTTCGCTGGTATGGGCTGAAAAATACCACGGTCCGGCGCCAGAGGTTACGGCGTTTGATCCGCCCGCCAGCTCATAATCCACGTTGGATGACGCGTTTCCGTCTGCCAGGCGCTTTCTTCGATGCGAAAGCCCTGGCGGTGGTAGAAGTGCACCGCCCGCTGGTTTTTCTGATAAACCTCAAGGCTCAGCTCCGGGTAGCGCGCCTGCACATGTTTTATTAACGCACGGCCGATCCCTCTGCCGGAAAAGGCGCTGTCGACAAACAGCGCGCCGATAAAGCGTTTATCAAGGATGCTGACAAAACCGACCATTTTTTCCTGCGCCACGTAAACCCAGGTGCGCGACTGCGGAATATAGACGTTGCGCACAATCGATTCGCTCTCAACCCAGTAGCTTCTGGCGATGAACGGATGCGCATCAATGGTGCTGGCAAGCCATAGCTCAATCAGCGCGTCCATCTCGCCGGGGAGCAGCCGACGGATCATCTGACGTTATCGGGGTGGCAGAAACAGCCGGTGATATGGTCGTTAACCAGGCCGCAGGCCTGCATAAACGAATAACAGATCGTCGAGCCAACGAATTTAAAACCGCGTTTTTTTAGCGCCTTAGATAGCGCGTCTGAAGCGGGGGTGGTGGTAGCCATTTCTGCGTGCGTGGCGGCGGTAGTTACCTGCGGCACGTTATCCACAAACGACCAGACGAATGCCGGGAATGTTTCGCCGTTCGCTTCCATCGCCAGGTAAGCCCTGGCGTTATTGATGATCGCCTCGATTTTGCCGCGGTGACGAATAATGCCCGCGTCCTGCAACAGCACCTCAACATCTTCCGGCTGAAATAGCGCCACAATCTCCGGATCAAAACCTTTAAAGCAGCGGCGATAGTTTTCGCGCTTTTTCAGCACGGTTATCCAGGAGAGGCCAGCCTGCTGTCCTTCAAGGCAGATCATCTCAAAAAGTTTTTTCCCGTCGGTAACCGGAACTCCCCATTCTCTGTCGTGATATTCAAGGTAGAGAGGATCCTGAGTAACCCATCCGCAACGCTGCATAGACTGCTCCCTCTGATGAAATAAATGCCTGACAGCTTGACGTGTATGATAAAGAGACAATAGTTAATCCAGGGGTATCCGCAAGCCCGTCAAAAAACACAAAAAAGCAACGCCGGATTTGGCTCTTTCCTGGAGTCGTTTTCATGATAAAAAAATTTATACGCAGTGGTCGCCGTGTCACTTTTATCACGGCGCTGGTCTCTTGTTGCCTGCTCCATACTACGCGTGCGTTTGCATGGCAGCAGGAATATATTGCAGAAGGCGCAACGGGCGACGCCCGGGAGCGTTATACCTGGGACAGCGAGCGAGCGCCAGGTTATAACGAGATCCTTGCTGAACGTATTTATTCATCCATGAGTCCGCAAAGCCAGGCAGGACTTAACTATTCTGTCGGGAATGATAGCACCAGCCGCGATAATACACGGCTCGGTATCGGCTGGAACTTTCCCGTGCTGGGGAATATTACTACCGGCCCGACCGCGGAATACAGCTGGGATGGCAGCTCAACGGGCATTTATAACGAATATGGCGATAGCGTAGTGGCTTCGCGCTTTAACGACCAGCTCTGGCATGCCAGCGTTTCCACCGTGGGCTGGCGGCTGGACTCGGCGATGAACTTTATTCGTCCGTGGGCGCAGGTGAGCTATAACCACCAGTACGGCGATAATATCTGGAAAGCGCAGAGCGGCTCGCGCACTTTTGCGGCAAGCGTTCAGGATACCAGCTGGATGGACGTGACGGTGGGCGCGGATATGCCTATCGGCAAAAATGTGGCGGCTTTCGCTTCTATGTCGCAGGCCGAAGGGGCGGCCACTGGTGAAGCGTATATGTATAACCTTGGCGTAAACGCACGCTTTTAAGCGCATGGCCCGTTCGGGCGGGTCGCCTCGTTTCACGGGATCGTCATGGGTTATCCTGGCAGATTTTTTCACTCGCCCGCGCCGGTTATTTGCCCGCTAAAGTCAACCGTCGGCCCTGTACGGCGCACCTGGCTATGCTTAACGGATAAACGTTGGGCCCGCATGGCGACGGCGCTAGCGCATTCTCTCAATGGCTTTGCCGCGCAATCTGCGCCGCAGCGAACCTCTTCTGGTTCTTCCTTTCAACGCGCCGCGGTAGATCCGCCGCTACGCGCCGTTTCCTGAGGAGCTGTGAAATGTATCAAACCAGCCTGGCGCACCGCACTTATCGGTTCGCCAGTTTAAAAGAGGTGATGGCTAAAGCCTCTCCTGCCCGTTCCGGAGATGCGCTGGCCGGCGTGGCAGCAGGAAGCGCGGAAGAACGCATGGCGGCGAAGATGGCGCTGGCCGCTATTCCTCTGAAAGAGATTCTGGAAAATCCGCCGATTCCTTACGAACAGGATGAAGTGACCCGGCTGATTATCGATACCCATGACTCAGCCGCTTTCGCCGCCATTTCCCATCTGACCGTGGGGGATTTTCGCGACTGGCTGCTTGCTCAGAGCACCACCACCACGTTGTTACAGCAGACGGCAAAAGGGATCACGCCGGAAATGGCCGCCGCCGTCAGTAAACTGATGCGCAATCAGGATTTGATTCTCGCCGCCAGTAAATGTCAGGTCACTACCCGGTTTCGCAATACCCTCGGTTTGCCCGGCCATCTCAGCGTGCGGCTGCAGCCTAATCATCCTGCTGACGATCTGAAAGGGATTGCCGCCAGCATGTTAGACGGGCTGCTGTACGGCAGCGGCGACGCGGTGATCGGCATTAATCCGGCAAGCGACAGTTTGCCGGGGCTCGAACGTCTGGCCTGGATGCTGGATGATGTGATCCAGCGATTCGAAATTCCCGGCCAGGCCTGCATCCTGACGCACGTAACCAACACGATGCGGCTTATTGAACGCGGCGTGCCTGTAGATCTGGTTTTCCAGTCCGTTGCCGGAACCGAAGCGGCGAACGGCGGGTTTGGTATCAGTCTGGCTATGCTGGAAGAGGCTCGTGCGGCGGCGTTGAGCCTGGCGCGCGGTACCGTGGGCAATAACGTGATGTATTTTGAAACCGGCCAGGGGAGCTGCCTGTCAGCCAATGCCCATCACGGCGTCGATCAGCAAACCTGCGAAGCCCGTGCCTATGCCGTAGCCCGCCATTTCTCGCCGCTGCTGGTGAATAGCGTGGTGGGATTTATCGGGCCGGAATACCTTTACGACGGGAAGCAGATTATTCGCGCCGGTCTGGAAGATCACTTCTGCGGCAAGCTTATGGGGCTGCCGCTGGGCTGCGATATCTGTTACACCAACCATGCCGAAGCCGATCAGGACGATATGGATACCCTGCTGACCTTGCTTGGCGCGGCCGGTCTGACCTTTATGATGGGCGTGCCCGGCGCGGACGATATCATGCTCAACTATCAAAGCACCTCCTTTCATGACGCCCTCTATATTCGCCGCCTGCTGGGGCTGAAACACGCGCCGGAATTTGGCGAGTGGCTCACCCGCATGCAGATTATCGATGGTGACGGGCATCTGCGGCTGACGGGAGCTGACCATCCTCTGCTAACGGCATTGCCGCAAGGAGATCTCCGATGAGCCAGTCCGATGCCTGGTCCGCGCTGCGTGCGTTTACCGATGCGCGAATCGCTCTGGGACGCAGCGGGGATAGTCTGCCGACTGAGGAAGTGCTGAAATTCGGTCTTGCCCATGCTCAGGCGCGGGATGCTATCCATCAGTCTTTTGACAGTGAGACGCTAAGCCAGCAGCTGCGGCAGCTTGGGCTGGCAACGCTGACCGTGCGCAGTGCGGCCCCGGATCGGGATACTTTTCTGCACCGGCCCGATCTGGGGCGGCAGCTCAGCGAGGAAAGCCGAACGCTTCTCGATACCTGCAGTGATAAATCAGCGGATTTACTGCTGGTGATTGGCGATGGGCTCTCTTCATACGCCGTTCACCGGCAGGCGCCGGCTCTGGTGGCCGCCTTGCTGCCTTATCTCGCTACCCTCGGTATTTCCCCTGGCCCCGTAGTTCTGGCGCACCAGTCCCGGGTCGCGCTGGGCGATGAGATTGGTGAGCGCTTACGTAGTAAGGCAGTGGCGATCCTCATCGGCGAGCGCCCCGGCTTGTCCTCTCCCGACAGCCTTGGCGTATATCTGACCTGGGCGCCCACGCGCCAGCGGCTTGATTCGCAGCGCAACTGTATTTCCAATATCAGACCGGCAGGACTCTCCTGCGAGGCGGCGGCCTTTAAGCTTGCCTGGCTGGCAGAACAGGCTTTCTCGCGGCGGGTTACCGGCATAGGGTTGAAGGATGAGAGCGATAATCCCGCCCTTAACGGCAACGTGCGGACAGTGGGCAGGCTGCGTTAACTGATTACCCATTTTGTTAACCCCGTCGCGGTATGATTTAACAATTTATATACAGGAATAACGCGCTTTGTATTGATAGTGTTTACTTACATACCTTCTTCGGCGCGGCCGTTTCAGGCCGTTCATTCCCGCTCAGATGCATTTCATTCCGTCCTGCACGCACTTCATGCCGTTTTCTCCTGGAATAAAATGCGCTTCGTTATCTTAGACGGCAGATAACTTCCCTCAGATTTGCAGGACATCTGCCATGAACACTGCTCAATACAACCGCACGCGTTGGTTAACCCTTATCGGGACGATTATTACCCAGTTCGCCCTGGGCTCCGTTTATACCTGGAGCCTGTTTAACAGCGCGTTATCCGAAAAGCTCGACGAACCCATCAGCCAGGTGGCGTTCTCCTTTGGTTTGTTAAGCCTCGGCCTCGCCATTTCTTCTTCCGTTGCCGGTAAGCTGCAGGAGCGATTTGGGGTTCGTAAGGTAACGATGGCGGCGGGCGTGCTGCTGGGCGTTGGCTTCTTCCTGACGGCCCATGCAAATAATTTAATGATGCTGTGGCTGAGCGCGGGCGTGCTGGTCGGGCTTGCGGACGGCGCGGGCTACCTGTTAACCCTTTCTAACTGCGTGAAATGGTTCCCGGAGCGCAAAGGGCTGATCTCCGCTTTTGCGATTGGCTCTTATGGCCTGGGCAGCCTTGGGTTCAAATATATTGATACGCATCTGCTGGCGACCTATGGCCTGGAAAATACTTTCATGATCTGGGGCGCGCTGGCGACGGTGATGATTTTGTTCGGCGCGTCGCTGATGAAAGATGCCCCGGTACACGAAGCGCAAACCGTTGACGGCGTGACCGAGAAAGATTACACGCTGGCAGAATCGATGCGTAAACCGCAGTACTGGATGCTGGCGGTGATGTTCCTGACCGCCTGCATGAGCGGCCTGTATGTGATTGGCGTAGCGAAAGACATTGCCCAGGGCATGGTGCACTTAACCGCTGAATCTGCGGCGAACGCCGTCACGGTGATTGCGATCGCTAACCTGAGCGGCCGCCTGGTGCTCGGCATTCTCTCCGACAAAATTGCCCGCATCCGCGTGATTACGCTGGGCCAGGTTATTTCTCTGGTGGGAATGGCGGCCCTGCTGTTTGCTCCGCTTAACGAAGCGACGTTTTTTGCGGCGATTGGCTGCGTGGCCTTTAACTTCGGCGGCACCATCACCGTTTATCCTTCTCTGGTCAGCGAGTTCTTTGGCCTGAACAACCTGACCAAAAACTATGGCGTGATTTATCTGGGCTTCGGCATCGGCAGCATCTGCGGTTCGATTATCGCCTCGCTGTTTGGCGGCTTCTATGTGACCTTCTGCGTGATCTTCGCCCTGCTGATTTTGTCCCTGGCGCTTTCCACCACGATTCGCCAGCCAGCGCGTGAAGCTGTGCAGCATAAACACGCTCACGCCTGATAGCGCGCCATTAGCTGTGTAAACCCTGCCGCCGTAGCCCTGTACGGCGGCTTTATTTATGGTGAATCCCGGCCGTATTATGTAAATAAACGGTAGGATCACATTTTTGAACGATACTTTTTTTGACCTCTGTGCTCTACTAACCCGCGCCGTTTCTGTGGCTCATAGCCTGAGAATCATCCTGATTCCCTTGCAACGCTTTCTTTTTGAGAACTCCTTCAACCTTTAACGGTCTGAGTAACGTTTTATACGTTTTCTTTTTTGCGCCAGGACACCCTGAATGAATTACATTAAATCGATGACCCAGCAGAAGTTATGCTTTCTGTTAGCGGTATACATCGGCCTGTTCTTGAACATCTCGGTTTTTTACCACCGCTTTGATGGATTAGCGCATGACCTCAACGCATGGAAAGCGTTTGCCGCTGTGGCGGAAGTGTGTGCCACGGTATTAGTTACCTTCTTTTTGCTGCGCGTGCTTTCGCTGTTCGGGCGTTTAGTCTGGCGTATTCTCACCACATTTATTGTGCTGTGCTCCGTCGGCGCCAGCTATTACATGACTTTCCTTAACGTCGTTATCGGCTACGGCATTATCGCTTCGGTGATGACCACGGATATCGATCTGTCGAAAGAGATTGTCGGCTATCACTTTGTTTTGTGGATGGTGCTGGTTAGCGCCATTCCGCTGCTGCTTATCTGGAGCAACACCTGCCGCTACACGCTACTCAAACAGCTGCAAACCCGCGGGCACCGCGTGAAGAGCGTGGCGATTGTTCTGCTGGCTGGCCTGATGGTCTGGGCGCCGATGCGCTATCTCGATAAGCATCAAAACCGCATCGAAAAACGCTCGACGGTAGATATGCCAAGCTACGGCGGCGTGGTGGCTAACTCCTACCTGCCATCGAACTGGATCTCCGCGCTCGGCCTGTTCGCCTGGGCGCAGGCGGATGAATCCAGCGATAACAGTTCGCTGATGAACCCGGTGAAGAAATTTACCTACGTGGCGCCAAAAGATATCGACGATACCTACATGGTATTTATCATCGGTGAAACCACGCGCTGGGATCATATGGGCATTCTGGGCTATGACCGCGATACCACGCCGAAGCTTGCCCAGGAGAAAAACCTGGTCGCGTTCCGCGGCGAGTCGTGCGATACCGCCACCAAGCTTTCGCTGCGCTGTATGTTTGTGCGTGAGGGCGGGGCGGAAGATAATCCCCAGCGTACCCTGAAAGAGCAGAACGTCTTTGCCGTCCTCAAGCAGCTTGGCTTCTCCTCCAGCCTGTACGCCATGCAAAGTGAAGTCTGGTTCTACGGCAACACCATGGCGGACAACTTCTCCTATCGCGAGCAGATTGCCGCTGAGCCGCGTAACAGCGGGAAACAGGTTGACGACATGCTGCTGGTTGAAGAGATGCAGCGTTCCATCGACGAGCATCCGAAGGGCAAACATCTGGTGGTGCTGCACACCAAAGGCTCGCACTTCTCGTATGTGCAGCGCTATCCGCGCAGCTTTGCGAAATGGACGCCGGAGTGCGTAAGCATTGATAAAGAGTGCAGCAAAGAGCAGCTGATTAACGCCTTTGATAACTCCGTGCTCTACACGGACACAATTATCTCGGACATCATCAATAAGCTGCGTGATAAGCGCGCGATTATCTTTTATGCCTCGGATCACGGCGAATCCATCAGCGAACACAAGCACCTGCACGGGACGCCACGCAATATGGCTCCGCCAGAGCAGTTCCGCGTGCCGCTGCTGGTCTGGGCGTCTGACAAATACCTTGAAGATCCGGATCGCGCCCGTTCCTTTGAACATATGAAAGAGCAGGCGGCTATGAAGATACCGCATCGTCATGTGGAGCTGTATGACACCATTATGGGTTGTCTCGGTTATACCTCGCCAGACGGCGGCATTAACGAGAACAATAACTGGTGCCACGTTCCGCAGAAGGCCGCGAAGTAACATTTGCGATACAAGTGCTTGCTTTTAAGCCAAACGATGTGGATTTTTAAGTTAAGGGATTGACGGCTAAAACGGTGCGCAGTAAGATGCGCTCCGCATTCGGCGAGTAGCGCAGCTTGGTAGCGCAACTGGTTTGGGACCAGTGGGTCGGAGGTTCGAATCCTCTCTCGCCGACCACATTCAGAAAAGGCCAGCTCTTTGAGCTGGCCTTTTTGCATCTGAAGCTTATGAAACCGCAGGTTGGATAAGCGCCAGCGCCATCCAACGATTATTGCGGGCAACGGCGGATGGCGCATAGCTTATCCGCCCTACAGGGCAGGCCTTTTTGCATTCGTGGTTTATGAAACCGTAGGCTGGATAAGCGCCAGCGCCATCCAACGGTTATTACGGGCAAACGGCGGATGGCCCGTAGCTTATCCGCCCTACAGGGTTATTCTTTTTGCATCCGGCGATTATTACGGACAACGGCGGATGGCGCGTAGCTTATCCGCCCTACAGGGCAGGCCTTTTTGCATCTGAAGCTTATGAAACCGTAGGTTGGATAAGCGTCAGCGCCATCCAACGATTATTAAGGACAACGGCGGATGGTCCATTGCTTATCCGCCCTACAAATTGGCATCTTGTCTTTGTCATTAATGACGCAACGGCGCGTTGCTTATCCGCTCCACAAAACGCCTTCTCTTTTGAAAATCCCCGCTTCATCGCCCAACGCTCGTTTTTATACGATTTTGTGACATATTCCATTGTATTTTGTTATGAAAAATCGTGGTTTTTTGCACCATTGCTTATGTTTGCTGCCAGCATGATTCGCTGTAAGAGATGCAGATCACAAAACAAATCGTTCATATAATCATCATTCGGCAAGAAATTTTTTAAAATGCGCGCAACCGATTACCGCTATCGGTTGCAAATTAGGCAGTGTAATATTCTGGGAACAAGCCCGTAGCATAAATTTCCCTGCTGGAAATGACCTCCCCGGCTTTTTTTTAACTTTGTTCGCTGTTTCTCACCCCGGTTGTAAATCCCCGACACCTGTATTGACGTTTTAACGATCTGTTGACAGATTGTAGGGCGTGAGGGGCAATTTATGGACAGTCCGCACTACTACACAGCTAGCCTGACGAAAGGAACCCCTGGCCTCACCAACGCCCGCGGGCATACCGGACAGACCGCACTCAAATAACAAAGGTCTAACGGATAAAAACAACACATCTCACATTGGAGCAGAAGAATGAGTATTTCCTTGAAGAAGTCAGGGATGCTGAAGTTTGGTCTGAGCCTGGTAGCTTTGACCGTTGCAGCCAGCGTTCAGGCTAAAACCCTGGTTTATTGTTCAGAAGGATCGCCTGAAGGTTTTAACCCTCAACTGTTCACTTCTGGTACCACTTACGACGCCAGCTCAGTGCCGATCTATAACCGTCTGGTCGAGTTCAAAACCGGCACCACAGAAATCATTCCCGGCCTTGCTGAAAAGTGGGAAGTCAGTGAAGACGGCAAAACCTATACCTTCCACCTGCGCCAGGGTGTGAAGTGGCAGGACAATAAAGATTTCAAACCAACGCGTGATTTCAACGCCGACGACGTGGTGTTCTCCTTCGATCGTCAGAAAAACAAAGACAACCCGTACCACAAAGTGTCTGGCGGCAGCTATGAATACTTCGAAGGCATGGGCCTGCCGGATCTGATCAGCGAAATCAAAAAAGTGGACGACAAAACCGTTCAGTTCGTGCTGACCCGTCCGGAAGCGCCGTTCCTGGCTGATATGGCGATGGACTTCGCATCCATCATGTCCAAAGAATATGCGGACAATATGATGAAAGCCGGCACGCCGGAAAAAATTGACCTCAACCCAATCGGTACCGGTCCGTTCCAGCTGCTGCAGTACCAGAAAGACTCCCGCATTCTGTATAAAGCGTTCCCGGGCTTCTGGGGCACCAAGCCGCAGATCGACCGTCTGGTCTTCTCTATCACGCCTGATGCCTCCGTGCGTTACGCCAAGCTGCAGAAAAACGAGTGCCAGGTGATGCCGTATCCGAACCCGGCCGATATCGCTCGTATGAAGCAGGACAAAAACATCAACCTGATGGAGCAGGCTGGCCTGAACGTGGGCTACCTTTCCTTCAACACCGAGAAGAAACCGTTTGATGACGTAAAAGTCCGTCAGGCGCTGACTTACGCGGTGAACAAAGAAGCGATCATCAAAGCGGTTTATCAGGGCGCGGGCGTCGCGGCTAAAAACCTGATCCCACCAACCATGTGGGGCTATAACGATGACGTGAAGGACTACACCTACGATCCTGAGAAAGCGAAAGCGCTGCTGAAAGAAGCGGGCCAGGATAAAGGCTTTACCGTTGACCTGTGGGCAATGCCGGTACAGCGTCCGTACAACCCGAACGCTCGCCGTATGGCGGAGATGATTCAGGCTGACTGGGCGAAAATCGGCGTGACCGCCAAAATCGTCACCTACGAGTGGGGCGAGTACCTCAAGCGCGCCAAAGCCGGTGAACACCAGGCAGTAATGATGGGCTGGACCGGGGACAATGGGGATCCGGACAACTTCTTCGCCACGCTGTTCAGCTGTGATGCGGCAAAAGACGGCTCTAACTACTCCCGCTGGTGCTACAAGCCGTTTGAAGAGCTGATCCAGCCTGCGCGTGCGGCAGAAGACCACAACAAACGTATCGAGCTGTACAAACAGGCTCAGGTAGTGATGCATGACCAGGCTCCGGCGCTGATCGTCGCTCACTCCACCGTATACGAGCCTGTGCGTAAAGAAGTTAAGGGCTATGTGGTTGATCCATTAGGCAAACACCATTTCGAAAACGTGTCTGTCGAATAATAAAAAGGACCCAACCCGAAGCTGGCTGAATACGTAGGGTAAATAAGCGTTAGCGCCATCCGCCAATTATGTCTTTTTAGCGGATGGCGCGTCGCTTACCCGCCCTACGGTTCAGCGTTTCACCAGCATCGGGTGAATTACTTATTCCCTCTGCGGAGAGGGAAAGATTTGTGAGCAATACAGACGGCGAGTCACCAGGCCTTCCGTCATTACAGAGAATCCGGGATATGTTGCAGTTCATCCTCCGACGTCTGGGACTAGTTATCCCCACGTTTATCGGTATTACCCTACTCACCTTCGCCTTCGTGCATATGATCCCCGGTGACCCGGTGATGATCATGGCCGGCGAGCGTGGCATCTCTCCTGAACGTCATGCCCAGCTGCTGGCCGAACTCGGCCTCGACAAGCCGATGTGGCAGCAGTACCTCCATTACATATGGGGCGTAATGCACGGCGATTTAGGCATTTCGTTAAAAAGCCGCCTCCCTGTCTGGGATGAGTTCGTGCCGCGCTTTAAAGCGACGATGGAACTCGGCGTGTGCGCCATGATTTTCGCCGTTGCCGTGGGTATCCCGGTTGGCGTGCTGGCCGCCGTTAAGCGCGGTTCTATCTTCGATCACACGTCCGTTGGCCTGGCGCTGACAGGCTACTCGATGCCTATCTTCTGGTGGGGCATGATGCTGATCATGCTGGTTTCGGTGTACTGGAACCTGACTCCGGTTTCCGGGCGCGTCAGCGATACGGTGTTCCTCGACGACACCATGCCGCTCACCGGCTTTATGCTGATAGACACCGCTATCTGGGGCGAGCAGGGCGACTTTATCGACGCGCTTGCCCATATGGTCCTGCCTGCCGTGGTGCTCGGCACCATTCCGCTGGCGGTTATCGTGCGTATGACGCGTTCTGCCATGCTTGAAGTGCTTGGCGAAGATTACATCCGTACCGCGCGTGCTAAAGGCCTGACGCGTATGCGCGTTATCGTGGTTCATGCCCTGCGCAACGCCATGCTGCCGGTAGTGACGGTTATCGGCCTGCAGGTCGGTACGCTGCTTGCCGGCGCGATCCTGACGGAAACCATCTTCTCCTGGCCGGGCCTTGGCCGCTGGCTTATCGATGCGCTTCAGCGTCGTGACTACCCGGTAGTACAGGGCGGCGTATTGCTGGTAGCGACGATGATTATCCTCGTTAACCTGCTTGTCGATCTACTGTACGGCGTGGTGAACCCGCGTATACGCCATAAGAAATAAGGGGCCATCATGACGCAATTAACTGAACAAAAAGTAGTGGCGGCGCCAAAACCAATGACGCCGTTCCAGGAGTTCTGGCACTACTTCAAACGTAACAAAGGTGCGGTTATCGGCCTTGTGTACGTCACGGCGATGATTTTGATCGCCATCTTCGCCAACGTCCTCGCGCCGCACGGTCCGGCGGAACAGTTCCGCGACGCGCTGCTGCGCCCGCCGGTCTGGCAGGAAGGCGGGAGCTGGCAGTTTCTGCTGGGCACCGATGACGTAGGCCGCGATATCATGGCCCGCCTTATGTACGGCGCGCGCCTGTCGCTGCTGGTGGGCTGTCTGGTCGTGGTGCTGTCGTTGATTATGGGCGTGGTGCTCGGCCTGGTGGCCGGTTACTTCGGCGGCGTTGTCGACAATATCATTATGCGCATCGTCGACATCATGCTGGCGCTGCCAAGTCTGCTGCTGGCTCTGGTGCTGGTAGCCATCTTCGGGCCGTCGATTGTTAACGCCTCGCTTGCTCTGACGTTTGTCGCGCTGCCGCACTATGTGCGACTCACGCGCGGTGCGGTGCTGGTGGAAGTTAACCGCGACTACGTAACCGCTTCCCGCGTGGCGGGCGCAAGCGCCATGCGCCAGATGTTCATCAACATTTTACCGAACTGCCTTGCACCGCTTATCGTGCAGGCCTCTCTTGGCTTCTCTAACGCCATTCTCGATATGGCCGCCCTTGGCTTCCTTGGCATGGGTGCGCAGCCGCCAACACCGGAATGGGGCACCATGCTCTCCGACGTGTTGCAGTTCGCGCAAAGCGCCTGGTGGGTCGTCACCTTCCCGGGTGTCGCAATCCTGCTGACGGTGCTGGCATTTAACCTGATGGGTGACGGGCTGCGTGACGCGCTCGATCCTAAACTGAAGCAGTAAGAGGTTCGAGATGGCGTTATTAAATGTAGATAAATTATCGGTGCACTTCGGCGACGAAGGGACACCGTTCCGTGCCGTAGACCGCATAAGTTACAGCGTTAAGCAGGGTGAGGTCGTCGGTATCGTCGGCGAATCCGGCTCCGGTAAATCCGTCAGCTCGCTGGCGATCATGGGGCTGATTGATTATCCGGGCCGCGTGATGGCGGAGAAGCTGGCGTTCAATGGCCAGGACCTGCAGAAGATTTCTGAGAAAGAACGTCGCAACCTGGTAGGCGCCGAAGTGGCGATGATCTTCCAGGACCCGATGACCAGCCTCAACCCGTGCTACACCGTCGGTTTCCAGATTATGGAAGCGATCAAAGTGCATCAGGGCGGCAACAAGAAAACCCGTCGCCAGCGCGCGATCGACCTGCTGAACCTGGTGGGCATTCCCGATGCGGCATCGCGTCTGGACGTTTATCCGCACCAGCTTTCCGGCGGCATGAGCCAGCGTGTGATGATTGCGATGGCGATCGCCTGTCGTCCTAAGCTGCTGATTGCCGACGAACCGACCACCGCGCTGGATGTCACCATCCAGGCGCAAATCATCGAGCTGTTGCTGGAGCTGCAGCAAAAAGAGAACATGGCGCTGATCCTCATCACCCACGATCTTGCGCTGGTGGCTGAGGCGGCCCATAAAATTATCGTGATGTATGCAGGCCAGGTGGTGGAAACCGGCGAAGCGAAAGATATTTTCCGCGCGCCGCGCCACCCGTACACTCAGGCGCTGCTGCGCGCGCTGCCGGAGTTTGCGCAGGACAAAGCTCGCCTGGCGTCGCTGCCGGGCGTGGTGCCGGGCAAGTACGATCGCCCGAACGGCTGCCTGCTCAATCCGCGCTGCCCGTATGCCACGGATAAGTGCCGCGTTGATGAGCCGGACCTGAATCTGGTGGATAATGGCCGCCAGTCTAAATGTCACTACCCACTCGATGATGCCGGGAGGCCAACCTATGATTACCGATAAGGCCACCGCCCAACAGCCGCTGTTGCAGGCCATCGACCTGAAAAAACACTACCCGGTGAAGAAGGGTATTTTCGGCCAGGAACGTCTTGTTAAGGCGCTGGACGGCGTGTCGTTTGAGCTTGAACGCGGCAAAACGCTGGCGGTTGTAGGCGAGTCCGGCTGCGGGAAATCCACCCTTGGCCGCCTGCTGACGATGATCGAAATCCCGACCGGCGGCGAGCTGTACTATCAGGGCCAGGATTTGCTCAAGCCTGATGAAACCTCGGAAAAACTGCGTCGCCAGAAAATCCAGATCGTGTTTCAGAACCCGTACGGCTCCCTGAACCCGCGTAAAAAAGTGGGGCAAATCCTGGAGGAGCCGCTGCAAATCAACAGCAATCTGAGCAAAGCCGAACGGCGTGAAAAAGCGCTGGCGATGATGGCGAAAGTCGGCCTGAAAACCGAACATTACGACCGCTATCCGCATATGTTCTCCGGCGGCCAGCGTCAGCGTATCGCCATCGCCCGAGGTTTGATGTTAGATCCGGATGCGGTGATTGCGGACGAACCCGTTTCCGCGCTGGACGTCTCCGTGCGCGCGCAGGTGCTGAACCTGATGATGGATTTGCAGCAGGAGATGGGGCTGTCCTATGTGTTTATCTCTCACGACCTGTCGGTGGTGGAACACATCGCTGACGAAGTGATGGTGATGTATCTGGGCCGCTGCGTGGAGAAGGGCACCAAAGACCAGATCTTCTCCAACCCGCGCCATCCGTACACGCAGGCGCTGTTATCCGCCACGCCGCGCCTGAACCCGGACGATCGAAGAGAACGCATCAAGCTCACCGGCGAGCTGCCAAGCCCGCTGAGTCCGCCTCCGGGCTGCGCGTTCAACGCCCGCTGCCGTCGCCGCTTTGGGCCGTGCACGCAGCTACAGCCGCAGCTTAAAGAGTACGGCGGCCAGCTGGTGGCCTGTTTTGCCGTCGATCAGGACGAGAACCAAGAAATTCGTTAAAACATAAAGCCGGGAAATGCTCCCGGCTTTTTTATCGCTAACTGAAAATCAAGTCTTGTGGGCGTGGTCATCAACAGGTTCTGGCTCTGCCTTACTGTTTTTGGATTTACATTTCACAGGACTGGCAGAGACTTCTTTTTAAGGGTTTTGGTACGCCCTTCCAGGGCGCAATCAATGCCGCCTTCTATGAAGGCGAATTTTTATTTGTAGGGCGGGTAAGCACGAGCGCCACCCGCCGCAAACGTTGGATGGCGCTCGTGCTTATCCAACCTACAAAATTCAGATCCAGGTTTGAAAAGGTTATTAATTTAACCCTCCGGCTCCCTTCAAAGCGTCGCTCCTGCATCTCCCGGCCTGTAATATTGCGCAACCGCCGGGTATATTTTTCCTCTAAATAATCATACAAATATATTTCGCAGGAAAAATGTTAATTTCCCGCGCAAAATAAATCTTTGTGCTTTCGTCTTTTTTACGGCGGCGCACAGCGTAAAATAGGGTTATTTGCATTATGGCAGGCGAAATTAGGTACTACAGCCTTGACGGGCTAATACTTTATGCTTATATAGAACTGAATAAGAAAAAAAGATGGAGCTACGGTTCAGGCTGCCGATATCATATTACGAATAACCCGCCGTGCACGTTGCGGAAATAATAATAAACATTGTCATTATCACGCCACGCAAATGAAACAGGCTGCGTGGCGTTTGTATGTATGCCGCTGCCGCAGACAAAACTCTAATTTCCAGAAATACCTGGCCACAATAAAGTAACGGCCAGGTGAAAAATATTTACTTGTAAATCATGAGCATTGAAATGAAAAGTTATGATGATTTGCAGCGTTTCAAGGACAAGACACGCACGGGCGCCATTGGGTTCAAGGATATGTCGGCGCAAAATCAACGCGTTAATCCGAGTAGCTGGGCGATTATCAAACAGCTCGCCGGGAACGAGGATGATTCGGTTCTGGCGCAGGCCGGCAGCATTGCTGTGCCTGTGCCGCAGGCGGTCAAACCCGGTGAGTTTGACGCCGCTTTTGCTAACCCGGCCCCTGCACAGCATATTGCCCCGGCGGCGCAATCCTCTGTTGCTGACGGCCCGGCTGCGGCCAGAACGGTAGAAAAAGCCGCAGCATTACCGCTTCCTGAAGAGAAAGCCGCAGCGATTTCTCTGTTTGAACAGCTTGCTCCTGCTCCCGCGGCTGTTGTCCCTGCTGCGCCGGTTCCCGCTCCGGAACCCGTGAAGCAGTCTGTTGCGCCGACAAAAGCTGAACCTGTGCGCTTTGAACAGCTGTTTGCGGCCAAAGGGGCAACGACGACAAACCATCCTGCCAAAGACCTCCCATTACAACCGCTGTTGGAGATGATCGCTTCATGCCGCTAGTTTGTGTTTGCTCGCCAAAAGGTGGAGTAGGAAAAACCACGGTTACCGCCAACCTGGCGTACGCCCTGGCACGTTCCGGCAGCAAAGTGCTGGCCATTGATTTTGACGTACAAAACGCGCTGCGCCTGCATTTTGGCGTACCTTTGTCCGATGGTCGCGGCTTTGTTGCCCGCGCCAGCGAGTCTGCCGACTGGAGCCAGTCCGTGCTCACCGCGGGCAGCAATATGTTTGTGCTGCCCTATGGCGACGTCACCGAAGAGCAACGCCTTGATTTCGAACAGCGTCTTACCAACGACAGCCACTTTCTGACGCGAGGATTAAGCGCCCTGCTTAACTATCCCGGGCTGGTGATTCTGGCCGACTTCCCGCCGGGGCCAAACCCCGCGCTGAAGGCGATGTCTCAGCTGGCCGATCTGCATCTGGTGACCCTGCTTGCGGATACCGCTTCGCTGTCGCTTCTGCCGCATATCGAAAACCATCGGCTGACGGGCGGCGAGCCGCTGAACCACAAAGCCGGATATTATTTCCTGTTAAACCAAAGCGATAGTCGTCGTCATATCAGCCGTGACGTCACCGCTTTTATGCAGCAGCGTCTCGGCGATCGCCTGCTTGGCATTATTAACCGGGATGAAAGCGTTGCTGAAGCTAACGCCTCGCAGCAGTCGATATTTGATTTTAACGCTGCGTCAGCCGCCGCTTTTGATATTGAACTGGTGAGTAAACGCGTGGCGAGCATTCTGGGAATAAAAATCGGTGACGGTGCGGTACATGCCGGTCTGAGAACGTCTAATTTCTGACCCCATTTCAGGAAGTCCTATGAAAAAGGCCCTTTTTTATTTACTCCTGTTGGTATTAGCGCCAATAGCGGTCCTGATCGTCATTACGCCTATGGACAGCCAGAAGCAGTATATTTTTGGTTTAATCACCCTTGGCGTTTTGTTCCTGTCAGGCTTTAGCAAAAAGCACAGCATTTCCGTCATTATGATAGTGGTGGCCGTTTTAATGTCCACGCGCTATATCTATTTCCGTGCGACGCAGACCCTGCACTTTAATTCTGAAATAGAAGCCATTCTGGGTATCGGGCTTTTTTTAGCAGAGCTCTACATCTGGATAGTCATAATGTTGAGCTACCTGCAAAATATCTTCCCGCTTAAGCGCACGATTGTGCCGCTGCCCGATGACACCTCGAAATGGCCAACCGTCGATGTCTATATTCCGACGTATAACGAAAGCCTGGAAGTGGTGCGTGATACCGTGCTGGCTGCCCAGTGCCTTGATTATCCTGCCGATAAGCTCAGAATCTATTTACTGGATGACGGTAAGCGCAGTGAATTCGCGGTGTTTGCCGCAAAAGTAGGCGTGGGTTATATCACGCGTAACGAACACTCGCACGCCAAGGCGGGTAACCTCAACCACGCCATGAAGCTGACCAAAGGCGAGCTTATTTGCGTGTTCGACTGCGACCACGTGGCGACACGTATCTTCCTGCAGGCGACCGTAGGCGCGTTCCTGGTTGACCCGAAGCTGGCATTAATGCAGACGCCGCACTACTTCTATTCGCCGGATCCGTTTGAGCGCAACCTCTCCGTCGGACGCAACATCCCTAATGAAGGCCAGCTTTTCTACGGACAAATTCAGCGCGGTAACGACAACTGGAACGCGACCTTCTTCTGCGGTTCCTGTGCGGTTATCCGTCGCAGCGCGCTGGAAGAGATCGGCGGCTTTGCCGTTGAAACCGTGACTGAAGATGCCCATACCGCGCTGAAAATGCAGCGTCTGGGCTGGAAATCCGCCTATCTGGATATCCCGCTGGCGGCAGGCCTCGCCACCGAACGCCTGGTGCTGCACGTGATTCAGCGTACCCGCTGGGCGCGCGGCATGACCCAAATCATGCGTCTGGATAACCCCCTTTTCGGTCGCGGCCTGAAATGGCAGCAGCGGCTGTGCTATCTCAACGCCATGCTCTCGTTCCAGTTTGCCTTGCCGCGCGTGGCCTTTCTGACGGCGCCGCTGGCCTATCTGCTGTTTAACCTGAACATCATCCACTCATCGGCGAGTCTGATATTCGCCTACATGCTGCCGCACCTGTTCCTGTGTATCTACCTGAGCTCGCGGCTAAATGGCCGGTTCCGCTACAGTTTCTGGGGCGAAATCTACGACCTGGTGCTGGCGTTCCACCTGATCCTGCCGACCCTCATTACGCTTATTTTCCCGAAACGCGGCAAGTTTAACGTAACGGATAAAGGCGCTCTGCTGGACATGGGCTATTTTGATTTCAGCATCGTGCGTCCGCATATCGTCATCGCGGTGCTGCTTGCCGCCGGGGTAATTGCCGGGATTGTACGCGCCTGCGCCCATGACTACTTTGGCGTCGACCCGCGGGTTATCGCCCTGAACGTGGGCTGGGGCGTCTACAGCCTGATTTTCCTGCTGGCGGCAATTGCCGTGGCGCGCGAAACCCGTCAGACGCGCAAAACCATTCGTATCGACGTTAGCGTGCCGGTCGTGATCCACTACGCCAGCGGCATCTCCTCGCGCAGCCATACGCTTGATTTGTCGATGGGCGGCTGCCGCATCGCGGTAGTAGACGAGCGCCACCTGAACGACGAAATAGAAGAGGTTGAGCTGCAGTTGCAGTCCGGCGCGATCGGTATTCCGGTTAAAGTTATCGCCAGCGACGACAAATCTATCCGTCTGATGTTTGAAGAAATCCCGCTCGACCGCCGCCGTGAACTGGTGCGCGTGGTGCTGGCCCGTGCCGATGCGTGGATCCATCCGCCAAAACCGCAGGACAACCCGTTCCGCTCGTTGTTGACCATCATCCGCAGCGTGTTCGATCTTTTCTGGCTGACCTGGAAATCGCGCCGTGAAAATCGCCGCCGACGCCAGGAAGCAGCCCGTCGCATGGATAACGCCAACGAGGACAGCGCAGTATGAAATGGATGTTCCGTAAAGCCTGCCAGCTGCTCCTGGCTTTTAGCGTCCTGGCGATGCCGGTTATGGCACAAGAGCCGACGAACGTAGAGCCAGTTCTGCCGGTGGATTTACCGCCGCCAACTGAACCCTTGCCGGCTGCGGATACCGCGCCTGCCGCGCTTACGCCTTCGGTCTTCACGCCCGGCAACGTCAGCAGCGTTACCGTCGCGCAGATGGGGCAGCCTCAGGGCGTGGTGTTAAGCGGGGGCCAGCTACAGGGCGGTATCGACTTTACCCTGTCGGCGGACCAGGTGGTTACCAACGCGCAGCTGGTACTGAATCTGAAAGTTTCCCCGGCGATGGCGGCGCGTAACACGACGCTACAGCTGATGCTCAACGGCCAGCCGCTCGGCACGGTGCCGCTGGGCTCGGCGGACAGCAACGTCTCTACCTACCAGTTGGAAATCCCGGCGGCGATGGTGGTGTCGCGCAATAATATCAGCTTCAAGATTAACGATGGCGACGCGCTGCTCTGTCAGCGAGACCTGTCGGATAAGTATCAGGTCACCATCATGCCGACAACCCGGCTGGATCTGGAAGCCCAGCAGCTCAATATCGGGGCTGATTTGCGCCATTTCCCGCGTCCGTTCTTTGACGAGATGCAGATGACCCCGGCTACCATGGCCTTTGCCTTCCCGGCGAAAACCCTGCCGGAGCAGGTAGGGGCGGCGGCGCAGATCGCCTCCTGGCTGGGCATCCAGGCCGATTATCGCGGCATCTTCTTTAATGCGCTCCATGACAGGCTGCCGGAGAAAAACGGCATCCTGTTCGGCAAACCGGGCGAGAGCATCGGCGGCTTAACGCTGCCGGCAAGCCAGGGCGCCATGCTGAAAATTATCGATAACCCGGGCAACCCGGTTTATAAACTGTTGCTGGTGGTCGGGAATAACGATCGACAGCTGCGCAGCGCCGCCTGGCGCCTGACCCGCGGCCAGTTCAAAACGCCGACCTCAAGCTTGCCGGTTGAGCCGCAGACTATTCCGGTCAGCAAGCCCTACGACGCGCCGCGCTGGATCTCCACGGAACGTCCGGTACGCCTGAGCGAGCTGTTGCGCACAGATCAAAGCCTGACCGCTACCGGCATCTGGCATGACTCTCTGCGTCTGGCGTTCCGCGCCGCGCCCGATCTCTTTATGTGGGACGGCGATACCATTCCGCTGAAGATCAACTACCGCTTCCCGTCGGAGCCCTGGATCGATGAAGATCGTTCTTATCTGTCGATGACCTTCAACGGCACCTTCCTGCACAACCTGCCGGTCAACAAGCAGGGCGCGCTGGAAACGCTGTGGCATAAAGTGGGCGGCGACGCACGCCAGGAAACCTACCACATGCCGCTTGAGCCCTACCTGATATATGGCGACAACCAGCTGGCGCTCTACTTCAGGATCGAAACCAAAGAAAACGCGCCGTGCAGCGTGCTGCTCAACAACAATATCAAGAGCCGTATCGACGACGATTCGTGGATCGATCTGAGCAAAACGCAGCACTTTGCGCTGCTGCCGAACCTCTCCTACTTCGTGGGGGCCTCGTTCCCGTTCACACGCCTGGCGGACTTCTCGCAAACCGTTCTGCTGCTGCCTGAAAACCCGAGCGAAAGTGAAATCAGCACCCTGCTGGATCTGGCTGCCCGCTCAGGGAATGCCACCGGCACCGCGTTGAATAATAACCGGGTGATGTTTGGCCTTCCTTCCGGCGGGGCGAACCTGTTGTATCTCAGCAAAAGCGATGTGCTGGCGGTTTCCACGCTGGAGCAAAGCGCGTTTAACCGCGCGCTGCTGGCTCAGTCTTCATTTACCAGCAACGAGCATACCTTTGGCGTGCGCGAGCCCACGACGTGGGAAAAAGTCCAGCGCTGGCTGGAGGGTGACTGGAGCGCGTCGGGCGTGGATGCCGACCGTTATTTCTCCTCAAATGAAGCCTGGCGCGGCTTCGTGAGCTTCCGCTCGCAGTGGAACCCGTCGCGCCTGGTGGTGATGGCGATTGGCAGCAACGATGAACAGCTTTCCCGTCTGCATAGCGATCTTAGTTCGGCGCGCATCAACGCGGGCATTCGCGGCGATGCCGCCATCATCACCAATGAAAACGGCGTGCGCAGCTTCCGCGTTGGCCCGCAGTTCCCGAGCGGCCAGATGCCCTGGTACATGATGGTGGTGTGGTACGCCAACCAGCATTCGGCGATGCTGGCGATCTTTGGCCTGCTGTTTGCGACGATTATTGGTTTGAGCCTCTACGTTCTGCTGAAGCAGCGTGCGCGCAAACGTCTTAACCCGCAGGGATCCGATCGTGAGTAAAGGTGGTAGCAAAATGAACCATAAGAATAAAACCGCCAGCAATCTGTCCACGCTCTGCCTGGTTGGCGGGCTGGCGATGGGGGCCTTTAACGGCGCTCAGGCGGCGGAAACTAACAATCCGGCGTTAAAAGCTTTGTTCGACCAGGCTAATTACTGGCATGAAAAGTCTCACGACGATCTGGCGATGGAGTCGCTGAAAAAGGTCCTGATGGTGGATGCCAACAATACTCAGGCTTTGTATCTGATGGCGCTGTGGTCGCAGCAGGCAGGCGATATTAAAGGCGCGGCGCAGTGGCGTGAAAGGCTGACGTCGGTTTCCCCGCAGGACAGCAATTTACAGGCGCTGGATAACGCGAAGCAGTTGCAGCAGGTGCCGCGTGGGCAGCTGGATCTGGCCCGTCAGCAGGCGCGCAGCGGCAACGTTCCGGCCGCGCTGGCAACCTGGCGAACGCTGTTTAACGGCGACCAGCCGCCGCCGAGCCTTGCGCCGGAATACTATCTGACGATGGCCGGGGAAAAATCCCTCTATCCGCAGGCCGTTGCCGAACTGCGTCGGCTCACCGCGCAATATCCCCAGGATAACAGCGCACGTATTGCGCTCGGTAAAGTGCTGACTTACCAGGAAAGCACGCGCCGTGAAGGCATCGATTTGCTGCAGAGTATGGCGAGCGGCAGCCAGGAGGCGGATAAGTCCCTGCGCCAGGCGCTGCTGTGGCTGGGGCCGCAGGCGGGCGACGAGCAGTATTATCAGACCTTTTTGCAGCGTCACCCGAAAGACACCGTCGTACAGGACTATTTCCGTAAAAGCATTGGCGGAACGGCGAAAGGCGAAGGCTTCAACGCCCTTAACAGCGGCAATACCGACGCGGCGCGCAGCCAGTTTGAGCAGGTATTGCAGACCAACCCGGAAGACGCCGATGCGCTGGCCGGGATGGGCTATGTCGCTCTGCGTAAAGGAGATTATGCCGCAGGAGCGCAGTACCTGAACCGGGCGGCAAGCCTGGGCGGAGCAGATTCGGATGCGCGTAAACAGCAGGCAGCCGACGCTGAATTCTACGGCCAGCTTGCCGGCGCGCAGGCGGCCTTTAAACAAGGCAACGTCAGCCAGGCGCTGGCGTTAAGTGCTCCGCTGGCGCAGCAAAGCGGCGAGCGGGGAACGTCTGCCAAACTGTTCCGCGCTGACGTGCAGCGTCACAACAAGGATTACACCGCCGCAGAGCAGACGCTGCGTAGCGTGCTGAACGACCAGCCGAATAACGCTTCCGCGCGTGAAAACCTCTACTACGTGCTTCGCGATGAGAACAAAACGGCGGAGGCCCAGGCGATGCTGCAGACGCTGCCGGCCAGCCTGCAGGCGAAACTTGCGCCACGCCTGGAGGGCGGCAATCCTGCCGATCCGGTTCGCCGCCAGGCGCAGCAGGCGGCGGCAAACGGCGATCCGCAGCGTGCGATTGCTATCCTGCAGCAGGGCGTGGCCCGGTATCCGTCCGATCCGTGGCTGCGTCTGGATCTGGCCCGTCAGCTACAAAAACAGGGGCGCAGCGCCGAAGCGGCGAACGTCATGGCTCCGTCGTTCCGCAGCAATGCGAGCAACACCGAGCTATATGCCGCAGCCCTTTTCGCCAGCGAAAATAATGCCTGGCAGCAGTCGCAAACGCTGCTGTCGCGCATTCCGGCCGCCGGCCAGAATAGCGATATGCGCGAGCTGTCACGTCGCGTGAACTACAACCTGCAAATGGCGGTTGCCGAACGCTATCTGGCGCAGGGCGATACAACCGCTGCGGCGAATACGCTTAAAGCGCTGGCTACGCGTCCACCGCAAAGCCCGGCAGACGCCGGGAAACTGGCGCGCATGCTGGCGCAAAGCGGCGATGTGAGTACCGCCGTCAGCATCGTGCGGGACAACATGCGCCGTGGCGTGCAGGGTAACGCCGGTGATTATGCCGATCAGGTTAGCGTGCTTAACCAGGCGGGCCTGGGACGTGAAGCGCAGGCGTGGCTCGCTAATCCTGAACTGCAATCGCGCAGCACGACGACCCAGCTGGCGAGCATTCGCAACGGCTATGTCATCAACGAAGCCGATCAGCTTCGTACCCAGGGCAACTACGCGGCGGCTTATGACAAGCTGATCCGCGCGATGCAGAGCGATCCGCAGAACACCGACCTGATGTTCGCCATGGCGCGCCTGTATCAGTCCGGCAAAATGAATAAAGAAGCGGGCGTGGTTTATGACTACCTGATGACGCGCGATACGCCGGAGCAGGACGCCCGCGCAGGCGCTATCGACGTAGCCTTAGCCAGCAAAGATGTGGATAAGGCGAAGCAGCTGACGGCCGGACTACGCAACGACGACACGCCGCAGCGTTTGCTGCTGCTGGCGCGCGTCTCGGAAGCCGAAGGCAACCATCAGCAGGCGATGAGCTATCTGCGCACCGCCCGCGGCAAGCTGCTTGGCCTGCAGGATTCGGGGGGCGAGACGGCGCCGATGCTCGGCGGCCTGGCGCTGGCGGATAATCCGTTTGTGGGAACGTCCAGCCGTAGTGCTCAGCCAGCCTCCGCCTCGCTGTACGGCGAGGCGATGCCGTGGCAGGAAGCGCAGCTGACGCGCAATCCGCAGACCGCTCCTCCTGGCACAACGCGTACCGATCTGCCTGTAGAAAGCGTGCAGGCCGGCACGCTGCGTCAGGTGGACAATATGATGGAGCAGCTAACCGACAAAACCGCCACCTGGGCGCGCGGCGCCGTTTCCGTGCGCGGACGCGACGGCGAAAGCGGCCTGAGCAAGCTGACTGAAATTAAATCGCCGCTGCAATGGTCCACCGTGCCGTTTGGCGATTCGCGCTTTGATATCAACGTCACGCCGGTCAGCCTGAACGCGGGAAGCTCATCCGGGGATGCAAACGCTCGCTTTGGTCGGGGTGCGCTACGTCAAGAGCCTGGCTCTAAATATCCTGGCCAAATTAATCCCGGCCCGTCCCAGGGCTCGCAACACGCTTCCGGCGTGGAGGTGGGCATGGCGCTGACCGGCGACCAGTACAAGCTTGACGTAGGCTCCACGCCGCTGGGCGCGGATCTCAATACCGTCGTGGGCGGCATTCAGTGGTCGCCGCAGCTGACGGATTACCTCAAGCTGATATTGACCGGCGAGCGTCGCGCCGTGATGGACAGCCTGCTGTCTTATGTCGGCGTTGAAGACAAATACAGCGGCAAAAAATGGGGCCAGGTCACGAAAAACGGCGGCAGCGCGCAGCTCAGCTACGACAACGGCGACGCCGGGTTCTATGCCGGGTTCGGGCTGTATAACTACCTGGGCGAAAACGTGCCGAGCAACAGCAACGTGAATGGATCGGCGGGCGTCTATCTGCGTCCGTTCCACTCAGATGACCGCGAGCTGAAGACCGGCATCAGCATGAGCTACATGAATTTCTCTAAAAACCTCAGCTACTTCAGCTACGGTCAGGGCGGCTACTTCAGCCCGCAGGATTACGTCAGCGTCTCCTTCCCGGTGGATTACAGCCAGAAGTTCGACAGCTGGCAGCTGGGCGTGGGCGCATCTCTGGGCTATCAGTCCTACACTCAGGACGAAAGTCCGTACTTCCCGGGCGATGCGGAATTGCAAAAACAGCTTGAAAATAATTATAAAAAAGGCTTCGCCAAAGAGGCGTATTACAGCGGCGGCAGTGAAAACGGCCTCGGCTACAATCTGCGCGCGTCAGCGGACTACAAAATTAACAAAGATATGACCATGGGCGGCCGGGTGGGTTACGACACCTTTGGCGATTACAACGAAAGTACCGCGCAGCTCTACTTCCGTTACCTGCTGGGGAATAAATAATGAATGACCAACAGCTTCTGAACTACTTCCAGAACCAGCAGGCGCAGCCGGGCTGGTTCTCGCTCATTCACATCATGATCGACGGCATGGTGACTAACGTCGGCGAGGCGCAAAGCCGTCCTTTCCTGGTGCAGATGGGCGAGACGCTGGGCGCGCGCTTTCCGTTAACGCTCGCGCGCACGGTGGGCGAGCTCGAAGCGCAGATAAATGTTCAGCTTGCCGCCTTCAACTGGGGCTATATTGATATTGAGGCCAGCGAAACGGCGATGCAGATCCGCCATATGGCGCTCCCCGTTCCCGCAGAAGAAGCGCGGCAGGCTGCCTGGAACAGCGCGTTTAGCGCCGTGCTGGAGGGGCTTTATGCGCGCTGGCTGCGCGACCAGGGCGGTAAGCCGCATGTTTCCCTGTGGCGTGAGGCGTCGCCATCGGCCACGGTGGTGCATTTCAGATATCAAAACAGCAGGTAGAGGTGGACGAATGTGGCAGCGATGCAAAGTGCTGATGGTGGCGATAATCGCATTGGTTATCAGCCAGCAGGCGTTGGCGGGCCAGGCGTGGGAGAGCTACAAAAGCCGGTTTTTGATGGCGGACGGCCGTATTATCGACACCGGCAATAACAGCGTCAGCCATACCGAAGGCCAGGGGTTCGCCATGATGATGGCGGTGATGAATAACGACCGTTCCGGCTTCGATCGCATCTGGCGCTGGACGGAAAAAAATCTGCGAAACCCGGATAACGGCCTGTTTTACTGGCGCTATAACCCGGCGGCAGCGGATCCGGTTACCGATAAAAACAACGCGACGGATGGCGACACCTTTATCGCCTGGGCGCTGCTTAAAGCGGGCAACGCCTGGCATGACGACGGCTATCTGAAAGCTTCGGATAGCATTGTTAAAGCGCTGGTGGAACACAACGTCGTTAACTTTGGCGGCTACCGCGTCATGCTGCCGGGCGCGAAGGGCTTTAACCTTAACAGCTACGTGAATCTTAACCCCTCCTATTTTGTCTTTCCGGCCTGGCAGGACTTCGCCAACCGCAGCCATTTAGCGGTCTGGCAGGATCTGATTAACGACGGGCAAAAGCTGCTGGGGAAAATGCGCTTTGGCAACGCGCAGCTCCCGGCTGACTGGGTTTCGCTGTATGCAGACGGGCACGTCGTACCGGCTAAAGAGTGGCCTGCGCGTTTTAGCTATGATGCCATTCGCGTGCCGCTCTACGTGAAATGGTTCAGTCCGACAAGCCCGCTGCTGGAGCCCTATAAAGCCTGGTGGGGAGGTTTCTCGCGCACCCAGACGCCTGCCTGGGTCAACGTTGCTACCAACGATCCCGCTTCTTACATGATGGACGGTGGTTTGCTGGCGGTACGCGACCTGATCGTGGGAGATTTACCCGCGGGCGAACCGCAAATCACCTCCCAGGAAGACTATTATTCCGCAAGCCTCAAGATGCTGGTGGAACTGGCTCGCTAGTCTCATTCGGGGGCGCAAGCCCCCAACCAGAAAGCTCGCTGCGGATAAGCGCCGGGCGAACCGTGAAGATGCAGATTTTCCCTATTCTCCCGCGCAGCGCTGCCTTAAACCATCAACAATGCAGTATACTCAGCCCGCATAAGATTATGCTTATACTCGTCATACTTCGAGCTGCTGGTAAGCTGCCTGCACTCACTTATTCCCGCCCCTTACTTAAGTAAGCACTCGGGAATTCATGAGCTTGCCGCCTGCCAGCTATGCGAATTATTCAGAGTATTTCAGGCGGGCCAGAAACAGCGGAGAGTAAGCTTGCGAGTCAGTCGTTCCTTAACGATTAAACAAATGGCGATGGTGTCAGCCGTCGCCGTGGCGTTTATTTTTATTTTTATCGTCGTGCAGCTTTTTCACTTTGTGCAGCAAAGCCGCTACGACACCGCAAGCCAGATGGAAAAAATTGCCCATTCGGTGCGTCTGCCCCTGTCTGAAGCCGTCCTCAAAGCCGATATACCCCAGGCGGAGGCTATTCTTAATCAAATTCAGCCTTCCGGCATTATCAGCCGGGCGGATGTTGTGCTGCCTAACCAGTTCCAGGCCCTGCGCAAAAGCTTTGCGCCAGAGCACACCATCCCGGTCTGGATGGCGCGTCTGTTTGAGCTGCCGGTACAAATTTCTCTGCCGCTTTATTCGTTAGAACGCCCGGCAAACCCGCAGCCGCTGGCTTACCTGGTGCTGCAGGCGGATTCCTGGCGGATGTACAAATTCATCATCAGCACCATATCCACGCTGCTGACCACTTATCTGCTGCTGGCGTTGATTTTATCCGTGGCGATCAGCTGGTCGATTAACCGTTTGATTATCCATCCGCTGCGGAAGATTGCCCGCGAGCTGGATGGTCTCAGCCCGCAGGATGCGGGAGGGCATCAGCTCAAGCTGCCGCCGCTGCATCACGATGACGAGATAGGCATGCTGGTGCGCAGCTATAACCGTAACCAGCAGATGGCGCTGCGTCTGCATCAGGAAATGAACGTGATGAGCACCCGTCACGCGGTGACGGATCTGCCAAATAAGACCCTGCTGCTGGCGCTGCTTGAGCAACTGGTAGCGAGCGAGAAAAACAACGTGCTGATGATAATCACCAGCGAAACGCTGGGCGACGCCGCCGGCGTGCTTAACGAAGAGCAGCGCGAAACGCTGCTGCTGACGATGGTGAGCAAAATTAAAAGCGTGCTGCCGCCGAAGATGGTGCTGGCGCAGCTTAGCGGGAACGACTTCGGCATTATCGCCCACGGCATAAAAGACGCCTGGCATGCCATGGCGCTGGCGCAGCAGCTCATGGCGGCGCTTAATGAAAAACTGCCGATTAACGGACTGCAGCTCAGGCCGACCGCCAGCATTGGTATCGCGATGTATCACGGCGGGCTTACGGCGGAACAGCTTTATCGCCGTGCGGTTTCCGCCGCGTTTTCCGCTCGTCGTCACGGTAAAAACCAGATCCATTTCTTCGATCCGGAACAGATGGAAAAAGCGCAGCGCCGCCTGACGGAAGAGCAAGACATCCTGCACGCGCTTGAACAGCAGCAGCTGGCGGTTTGGCTACAGCCGCAGGTAAATATGCGCAGCGGCGAGACGGTGAGCGCGGAGGTGCTGCTGCGTATGCAGCAACCTGACGGCTCATGGGCTTTGCCGGAAGGGCTGATCGAGCGTATAGAAGCCTGCGGGCTGATGGTGACTGTCGGCGCATGGATACTTGAAGAGAGCTGCCGTACGCTTTCAGCCTGGCAAAAACGCGGTATCACCATGCCGCTCTCCGTTAATCTGTCGGCGCTGCAGCTGCTGCATGAGGCGACGGTCCCGTCGCTGCTGGAAATGCTCGCGCGGTACCGCATTCAGCCCGGCTCGCTGATTCTGGAAATCACAGAAAGCCGCCGCATCGATGACCCGGACGCCGCGGTGAAAATGCTGCGTCCGCTGCGGAAAGCGGGCGTGAGGATCGCGCTGGATGATTTTGGCATGGGCTACGCCAGCCTGCGCCATCTGCATCATATGAAGTCCCTGCCGATAGACGCGCTGAAAATCGACAAAAGTTTTGTCAGCGGCCTGCCGGAAGACGGGGCGATGGTCAGCGTGATTGTCGCGATGGCCAAAACGCTCGGCCTGAAGCTGGTCGCGGAAGGCGTGGAGCTGGCCGCCCAGCGCGACTGGCTGCTGGCCGAAGAGGTGACTATAGCGCAGGGCTATCTGTTCTCCAGAGCCCTGACGCTTGAAGAGTTTGAATTCCGCTACTTATCCGCGCCGATTGAGTAGCATCCTTGTTGCAAATGTTATTGAGCTGGTGCGAGCCAGCGCAATAATTTAACAATTTTGTTGCCAAATTAGCGCTGTATCACGTCCCGCATTTTTTATGGGTGCTATTTTTCCAGCCGCGTGCCGTAAGGCAAATTAACGCGGCGCGACGGAAATTCTCCTCTCAAGGACACCCTATGAAAATCTCTCTCTTTAAAAGCCTCTACTTTCAGGTGCTGACCGCAATTGCCATAGGTATTTTGCTTGGGCACTTTTATCCGGAGCTGGGCGCGCAGATGAAACCGCTTGGCGATGCCTTCGTCAAGCTCATTAAAATGATCATCGCGCCCGTTATCTTCTGTACCGTGGTAACCGGCATTGCGGGTATGGAAAGCATGAAAGCCGTAGGGCGTACCGGCGCGGTAGCGCTGCTCTACTTCGAAGTGGTCAGCACCATCGCGCTGATTATCGGCCTGGTGGTGGTTAACGTGCTGCAGCCGGGCGCCGGTATGAACGTCGATCCCTCGACGCTTGATGCCAAAGCCGTGGCCATGTACGCCGAACAGGCGCAGCAGCAGGGCGTGGTAGCGTTTCTGTTAGATGTGATCCCCGGCAGCGTGATTGGCGCCTTTGCCAGCGGTAATATTTTGCAGGTGCTGATGTTTGCGGTGCTTTTTGGCTTTGCGCTGCATCGCCTGGGCCACAAGGGCCAGTTGATTTTCAACGTTATCGAAAGCTTCTCGCAGGTTATTTTTGGCATCATCAATATGATTATGCGCCTGGCGCCGATCGGCGCTTTCGGGGCGATGGCGTTTACCATCGGTAAATACGGCGTCGGCTCGCTGGTGCAGCTCGGTCAGCTTATCCTCTGCTTCTATATAACCTGCATCCTGTTTGTGGTGCTGGTGCTGGGTACTATCGCACGCGTTACCGGCTTTAATATTTTCAAGTTTATCCGCTACATCAGAGAAGAGTTGCTGATCGTGCTCGGCACGTCTTCCTCCGAGTCCGCGCTGCCGCGTATGCTCGACAAAATGGAGAAGCTTGGCTGTCGCAAATCGGTTGTGGGGCTGGTTATCCCGACGGGCTACTCCTTTAACCTGGACGGGACCTCGATATACCTGACGATGGCGGCGGTGTTTATCGCCCAGGCGACCAACAGCCACATGGATATCTTCCATCAAATCACGCTGCTGGTGGTGCTGCTGCTCTCTTCCAAAGGGGCGGCGGGCGTGACAGGAAGCGGGTTTATCGTGCTCGCGGCCACCATCTCCGCCGTGGGGCATTTACCGGTGGCGGGCCTGGCGCTGATTCTCGGCATCGATCGCTTTATGTCTGAAGCGCGCGCGCTGACTAACCTGGTCGGTAACGGCGTGGCGACAATCGTCGTGGCGAAATGGGTTAAGCAGCTGGATGAAAAGCAACTTAAAGAAACGCTTGGTAATAAACATTCCGCCAAAAAAGTGACCGAAGTCTCCCCTTAATCCTCCCAATTACCCGCAGCGACTTGCCCTCGCTGCGGGTGGCTGCGCATAATTACCCCTCATTACGGTAGCTGCTGGCTATTTTTTTATTTTTTACGTGACGTTTTCGCACAAATGCGGTCAAACGGAATGGTGAAACGTCACCAACGTCGGCTTTTTCAGGTAAGTCTGCACCGTCGTTATACTTTTTAACCAGGAATGTTTCTCAGGGGTTCACATGCAGGGCACCAAAATTCGACTCTTAGCTGGCGGATTGCTGTTGGTCGCCGCCGCCGGTAATGTGCAGGCAGAAACGCTACAGCCCGACCCGGCATGGCAGGAAGGCCAGCTGGCAAATGGTTTTCAATGGCAGGTTCTTGCTACGCCGCAGCGCCCCAGCGATCGTATAGAAGTTCGTCTGTTGGTCAATACCGGCTCCTTAACTGAGAGCACCCAGCAGAGCGGCTACAGCCACTTTTTGCCGCGTCTGGCGCTGACGCAACACGGCAGCCTGCAGCCCTTGCAGGCCCGTTCTTTATGGCAGCAGAGCGTGGACCCGGCGCGTCCCCTGCCGCCGGCTATCGTCTCTTATGACTTCACGCTGTTTAATCTTAGCCTGCCGAATAACCGCAATGATTTGCTCAAAGAAGCGCTGACGTTTCTTGCCGACAGCAGCGGCAGTATGGCGGTGACGCCTGAAACCGTAGATACCGCTTTGCAAACGCAGGATATGGTCGCGACCTGGCCGATGGACACCCGGGATAGCTGGTGGCGCTACCGGCTGAAAGGTTCCACGCTGCTGGGCCACGATCCTGCCGAAGATTTAAAACAGCCGGTCGATGCCGCACAGCTCAACGCCTTCTATAAAAAATGGTACACCCCGGACGCCATGACTCTCATCGTGGTCGGTAATATAGACAGCCGCAGCGTTGCTGAACAGATCAATAAAATCTTTGGCGGGCTGGAGGGCAAACGCGAAACGCCCGCCCCGGTGCCAACGCTTTCCCCGCTTAAGCCCAAGCCGGTCAGCCTGATGACCGGGAGCGTGCGTCAGGATCGCCTGTCGCTGATGTGGGACAATCCGTGGCAGCCAATCCGTGATTCCGCAACGCTGCTGCGCTACTGGCGTGCCGACCTGGCCCGTGAGGCGCTGTTCTGGCATGTGCAGCAGAATCTCAGTAAAGGGAATGCTAAAGATCTTAACCTGAGCTTTGACTGCCGCGTGCTGTACCTGCGCGCGCAGTGCGGCATCAATCTGGAAACGCCGAATGATAAGCTTAACGGCAACCTGGCAACCGTAGGGCGCGAGCTGGTGCGTGTGCGGGATAAAGGGCTGTCGCAGGAGGAGTTTGACGCGCTGATTGCGCAGAAGAAGATGGAGCTGACGAAACTGTTTGCCACCTACGCCCGCACCGATACCGATGTGCTGATTAGCCAGCGCATGCGTTCGCTGCAAAATCAGGTCGTGGATATCGCGCCGGAGCAGTATCAGAAGCTGCGTCAGAATTTCCTGAATAGCCTGACGCTTACGCTGCTTAACCAGGATCTGCGTCAGCAGCTGTCGCAGGATATGTCCCTGGTGCTGCTGCAGCCGCAGGGCGAGGCGGAGTTTAATATGAAGGAGCTGCAGGGGACATGGGAGAAAGTCATGTCGCCTCCACAGACGCCGCCGCTGACGGATAATCCTAAGCAGGATGTGTCGGATATTCCGCCTGCGCAGTGATCTTTATCCTCGCTCCGGCCCTCTTCCTGCAAGGGAGAGGGGAAAGAGCACCCTTCGTCTCTTGTGAAAAAGGGTTAAGTCGAAAAAACCTCCCGCCCCTTTGGGGGAGGAGGTTATAGTGAGCGAATAGCGCCTTACGCAGGCATCGCTGCCTGAGGAATAATTGCCCCACGATACTGGATTACGGTGCTCGCCGTTAAGTGCCCGCGTTTTGCTGCCGCTTCGGCGTTACCGCCGGTCAGACGGACGGCCAGATACCCGGCGCTGAATGAATCTCCGGCCGCGGTTGTATCAACCACTTTCTCTTTCGGTAATTTAACGGCAGGCACTTCCAGTAGCGGTTCGCCCTGAATGGCCACCAGGCAAGATTCTGCGCCGCGTTTAATCACCACTTCACGCACGCCTGCTGCCTGAGTACGGGTAATGACCTCTTCCGCCGGCTTCTCGCCCCACAGCAGATCCTCATCGTCCAGCGTCAGGAAGGCGATATCCGTATAGCTCAGCATCTGCTGATAAACCTTCTGCGTCTCTTCCTTGCTCGCCCACAGACGCGGACGATAGTTGTTGTCGAAAATCACCCTGCAGTCGTTAGCGCGCGCTTTGCCCAACAGCGTCATTAATTTTTCCCGGCTGGCCGGGTTAAGAATGGCAAGGCTGATGCCGCTCAGATAGAGATAGTCAAATTGTGCCAGCTTGGCGCAGATCGCGTCGGCCTGCTCGCTCTCCAGCCAGAAACGGGCTGCCGCTTCGTTACGCCAGTAATAGAAGGTGCGCTCGCCGCTGGCGTCCGTTTCGATGTAATAGAGGCCAGGCAGTCGATTTTCCAGACGCTGGGTAAGCGTGGTGTGGACATGCTCTTTTTGCCACGTATCCAGCATCTGCTGGCTGAAGCTATCCTCCCCCAGCGCGGTAACGTAGTGAACTTCAAGATCGTTTGCCGCAACCTGACGGGCAATATAGACCGAGGTATTAAGGGTGTCGCCGCCAAAGCCGCGGTTAACTTCCGCACCCTTTTCCGACAGTTCAATCATACATTCGCCGATAACGGCAATTTTCCGGGTTGGCATAATCAGAAGACCTGCATAAGTGAAATGATGAATAGTTTGAGCCGTGCCCAAAAATGAGTCAACCAGTTTAAAACAGCGTTTCGGAAAAATCAGGGTTGGGCCAGCTTATTGAAGAATTGGCGGAAATTTATCCCGGGCGCTTTGCGCCGATGATGAACATAAAGTTATCAATCGCCACGCCGATAACCTTTCGACGGGCCATCTGAGTTATCAAGTCAAACAGGACGTGCAGGATGAAGTTGAAGCAGATTACTCACCGGCTTAATACGGCTGAAGCGAGTGTCGAAAGTTTGCAGGAAAGACGGTTTTGGTTACAGTGCCAGCGGGAATATACTTTTCAGCCGATCTATAAGATTGACGGGACGTTGATGGCAGTGGAGCTGCTGACCATTGTGACGCATCCGAGTGAGAAAGAGGTCCGTATTCCTCCGGATCGTTATTTTTTATCTATTTCTACACGCAGCCGCCTGAGCGTGATTGAAGAGCAGCTGCACCTGCTGGAAAAGTGGCAATCCACTTTCCTTGGGCACGGCATTCTGGCCTCGGTAAACGTCGATGGCCCTACGCTGATGGCGATGAAACATCACCGGCCGATTCTGACGCTTATCGACAGGCTTCCCTGGGTGCGCTTCGAGCTGGTGGAACACATCACCCAGCCGCAGGCCGCGACGCTTGCGCATCTGCACGAGTTCGGCCCGCTGTGGCTTGACGATTTTGGCACGGGCATGGCGAATTTCTCAGCGCTTAGCGAAGTGCGATACGACTACATCAAAGTTGCGCGCGATCTGTTTATCATGCTGCGTAAAAGCGACGAAGGCCGCACTTTGTTTACCATGCTGCTGCAGCTGATGAACCGCTACTGTAAGGGCGTGATTGTCGAAGGAATTGAAACGTTAGACGAGTGGCGTGACGTTCAGGCCTCCCCGGCTTTTGCCGCCCAGGGCTACTATCTGTCCCGTCCCGTTCCTTTTGAAAATCTGAAAAACATACTGATTCGCCTTCCCTGATGCCGTTTTGGCTACCCTAAACTATCTTTAGTTAAGGTAAGCCAGCTCGGGAAGAGGGAAGGGCATGTCAAAAACAGGTAAAATTATCAGTGCAGTAGTCGGGATTTTATTGTTGTTGGTTGTGATAGCTATCATCGTGATCGCTACGTTTGACTGGAATCGACTCAAACCGACCATCAACCAAAAAGTCTCGACGGAACTTAATCGTCCTTTTGCCATACGCGGCGATTTGGGCGTGGCGTGGGAGCGTAATAAAGAGGAAACCGGCTGGCGAAGCTGGGTGCCCTGGCCGCATGTGCACGCTGAAGATATTATTCTCGGTAATCCCCCTGATATTCCTGAAGTCACTATGGTGCACCTGCCGCGCGTAGATGCCACTCTTGCGCCTTTGGCGCTGCTCACCAAAACCGTTTATATCCCGTGGATCAAGCTGGTCAAACCCGATGCGCGGCTCATCCGCCTGTCCGAAAAGAACAATAACTGGACGTTCAAACTGGCAGGCGATGAAAACAAAGAGCAGAACCAGACGCCGTCTGCCTGGTCGTTCCGCATGGATAATATCCTGTTCGATAAAGGCCGCATTTCCGTTGATGACAAGGTCTCCAGGGCGGATATGGTCATCATCGTCGATCCGCTCGGTAAGCCGCTGCCGTTTAATGAAGTTTCAGGTAAAAAACCAACCGGGAAAGATGCCGCCAAAGCAGGCGATTACGTGTTTGGTTTGAAGGTGGACGGACGCTATAACGGCGAGCCGATTGAAGGCACCGGTAAAATCGGCGGCATGCTGGCGTTGCGTAGCGAAGGCGACACGGCTTTCCCTGTGCAGGCGGATGTCCATTCCGGCAACTCCCGCGTTGCGTTAATCGGCACTGTTAACAACCCGATGAAAATGGGCGGCGTCGATCTTCAGCTGAAGTTCTCCGGCGATTCGCTGGGTAACCTCTACGATCTGACCGGCGTGCTGCTGCCGGATACGCCGCCGTTTGAAACCGACGGCCACCTGCTGGCGAAAATCGATACGGAAAAAGGCTCGGTCTATCGCTATCAGAACTTTAATGGCCGTATCGGCGACAGCGATATTCACGGCTCGCTGACGTACTCCCAGGGCGAGCCGCGTCCTAAGCTTGAAGGCGAGCTGGAATCCAGACAGCTGCGGCTGGCGGATTTAGGACCGCTCATCGGCGTGGATTCCGGTAAAGGCGCGCAGCAGAGCAAAAAAGCCGAAGAGAAAAAAGGCGAGAAGACGGTTCAGCCGGCCGATAAAGTGCTGCCCTATGACCGCTTTGAAACGGACAAATGGGACGTGATGGATGCGGACGTGCGCTTTAAAGGCAAGCGTATCGAACACAGCGGTACGCTGCCGCTTAGCGATCTCAACACCCATATCATCCTCAAAAATGCCGATCTGCGCCTGCAGCCGCTCAAATTCGGCATGGCGGGCGGCACCATCAACGCCAATATCCACCTCGAAGGCGACAAAAAACCGATGCAGGGCCGGGCGGATATTCAGGCGCGCCGCTTACAGTTAAAACAGCTGATGCCAAAGGTGGAATCGATGCAGAAAACGCTTGGCGAGCTGAACGGCGATGCGGACATTCGCGGGCGCGGTAATTCGGTGGCAGCGCTGCTCGGCAGCAGCGACGGTAACCTCAAGCTGCTGATGAACGACGGGTTAATCAGCCGTAACCTGATGGAGATCGTCGGCCTCAACGTAGGCAACTACATCGTCGGGAAAATCTTTGGCGATGAGGAAGTAAGGATTAACTGCGCCGCGGCGAACCTGGATTTACGGGGCGGGATCGCTACGCCACGCATCTTCGCGTTCGATACCGAAAACGCCCTGATTAACGTAACGGGCACCACTAATTTCGCCAGCGAGCGGCTCGATTTAACCATCAATCCGGAAAGTAAGGGGATTCGTATCGTTACCCTGCGCTCGCCGCTCTATGTGCGCGGCACCTTTAAAAATCCGGATGCTGGTGTAAAAGCCGGGCCGCTGATAGCCCGTGGCGCAGTCGCCGCCGCGCTGGCAACGCTTGTAACGCCTGCCGCCGCGCTGCTGGCGTTAATCTCACCGTCTGAGGGCAACGATAATCAGTGCCGTAACATTCTGGGGCAGATGAAGAAATAAAATTGCTCAAAGTATGGCTCACTTATATAGTGCTAAAAGCACGTGTGCGCAGCACGTGCTTTTAGCAAGAGGTAATGCAATGAGTGCCGTAATCAAAAGCCAAAAACGAACCGTAAGTGTCACCATAGACGACGAGCTTTACGCGCGCGCGCGCGCGCATGGCCTTAATTTGTCGCAGCGCCTGAGCGTTGTTATTGCTCAGGATCTTGAGGAAATCGAACGCCAGCAGTGGAAGCAACGTAACCGTGAGGGGCTTCTGGAACTCAATCGCATCACGGAACAGTGTGGAAACTTTGCTGATGAACATCGGAAGTTCTGATCGTGCAATATTATATTTACCGCAATGGCAGCACTAACAAGCGCTACCCTTATCTCATCGACGTACAAAGCGACCTGGTTGATTTACTTACTACAAGGATAGTCATTCCTTTGGTGCATTCCTCCTGTGCTCAGGCAAAACTGCCCGAACGGATTTGCCCTGTTGTGGAAGTTGAAGGAGAGCGTTTCATCGTAATGACCCATGAAATGGCCAGTGTCGATAAGGCTATCCTTCGGGAAGAAGCAGGAAGCGCGATGCCCTGGCGGGCAGAGATTAAGGATGCAATGGATTTTATTTTTGATGGTTTTTGAAATAACAGCGCGGCTTTAAACCGCGCTCAGGTCATTGACAAAGTTTGTCGTTTTTAAAAGTACGTTAATTTGGATCGGTAAAAGCAAAGGATTAGGTTTTCTGACTTACCTTAAACAGCCGAAAACCACGTTTTCCGGCTGTTTGTCATCCCTCTGAGCGCGGCCTTAAACCGCGCTGTTTTGCATTACAGCGACTGATGACGAGTCTCTTTGGTCAGCAGCAGCGCAATCAGCGTCAGCGCCGCCATGACGGCCAGATAGACGCCCACGTAGAACAGACCGTAGTTTGCCTGCAGCCAGGTGGCGATATAAGGAGCTACCGACGCGCCCAGAATCGAAGACATGTTGTAAGAGAACGATGCGCCGGTATAGCGCACTTCCGTCGGGAACAGTTCCGGCAGCAGCGCGCCCATCGGGCCAAAAGTCAGCCCCATCAGGCTCAGGCCAATTAACAGAAACGCCATCACCAGCGTCGAACTGCCGGAGCCCAGCAGCGGCTGGAAGAGACACAGAGCAAAGATAATTATCAGGCTGGTGATCGCAATCATGCATTTACGGCGGCCAAACGCGTCGGCCAGATAGCCCGCAATCGGCACCATCACCCCAAAACCAATTACCGCCATCATCAGCATCCACAGCACGTCGTTGCGCGAGAAGCCAAGGCCGACCGGTACGGCGGCGGTGCTGAAGGTCATGGAGTAGACCGTCATGATGTAGAACAGGGTGTAAGTGGCGAGCATGATAAAGGTGCCCAGGATGGTCGCCTTCAGGTGCTTCGTCAGCAGCGTGCCCATCGGCACTTTTACCTGCTTGCCCGCTTTGGCGATTTTGGCAAACACCGGCGTTTCATGCAGCGAAACGCGAACATACAGGCCGATGATAACCAGAATCGCCGACAGGATAAAAGGTACGCGCCAGCCCCAGGCCATAAACTGCTCGTCGGTCAGCAGCCAGGAGAGCAGCAGGAATGTGCCGTTAGCGAAGAAGAAGCCAATCGGCGCGCCCAGCTGCGGGAAGGAGCCGTAGAGCGCGCGTTTACGCGGCGGAGCGTTTTCCGTTGCCAGTAATGCCGCGCCGCCCCATTCGCCGCCCAGGCCCAGACCCTGCCCGAAACGCGCAAGCGCCAGCAGCAGCGGCGCCATAACGCCGATGCTTTCGTAGCCCGGCAGCAGGCCGATAACCACGGTAGAAAGCCCCATCGTCAGCAGTGAAGCGACAAGCGTTACCTTGCGGCCTACGCGGTCGCCAAAGTGGCCAAACAGCGCGGAGCCAATCGGGCGTGCAATAAAGGCGATGGCGAAGGTCGCCAGCGACTGTAGCGTTGCGGCTGTTGGATCGCCCTGCGGAAAGAAAATGTGCGGAAAGACAATCACTGCCGCAGTGGCATAGATGTAGAAGTCGAAGAATTCAATGGCCGTGCCGACCAGAGAGGCAACGACAACTTTTCCCCGTGAGTTAACCGGCGTGGCGTCAGCCTCGCTCTCGATAGTTGTGGCAATGGATGCTTGCATAATTTTTTCTTATTTATTGGACCAACGAACGGCCATATTACGCATAGCAAAAGCCTTATTTCAATGCGGCTCCCCTGTCGGATTTGTGCGAGATTTGTACATAAAGCGGATAATTTTTAGTCCCGGCGGGATGCATCTATATAATTCTGGGTAATGTCTGTAAACCAGGGGATAAAACTGCTTTTTGGTTAAATAAAAGTTACAGGCTGGATTTATGTGCTGATTTGCTTTTCCTCTCCCGGAGGAGAGGAAAAAAGCTGGGCTACCTGTGCGATTTCCCCGGCATGCGCGGGTCGTCTTTATACTCGGCGGTGGCAATCCATGCCGCGCAGAATAGCGTTAAGCGCGCAAAGAAATAGAAGAACGCCATCAGCCCTAATACAGAGCCAAAAGCCGCGCCGGACGGCGAGCTGACAAGCTTTGGCAGGCTGTAGGTCATGATTATCTTGATGGCCTCAAAACCAATCGCCGCAATGAAGGTGCCGCGTATCAGCGCTTTTTTACGTGGGCGATGGCGCGGCAGGCGCCAGAATATCCAGAAGAAAAGAAGATAGTTGGCGAGAATGGAGATAGTCAGCCCCACCAGGTACCAGACCGGTTTGAGCCAGTCAATGCCGTCCAGGTGCAGCAGGCTGATGATGGTATCCTGCGCCGAGCCGGCAACAGAGGTAATGGAAAGGGTGATAATCAGCGCGATCAGCAGGCCAATCAGCGAAATAAAATCGCGCAGATACTTCATCCAGAATTTCTCATTATCCTGCGGGCTGCGTTCCCATTTATCACGCGACTGGGCGCGAATGGCCTCGCGCAGGTTACCCATCCAGTTAATGCCGGAATAAAGCGCAACCAGCAACCCCACCAGGCCGACCGCTGTGCGCTGCTGAACGGCGGTACTTATGGTGCTTTTCAGCGTGGTGGCAAGCGTCGGATCGCTGACGTTCTCAAAGATCTTATTAAAGATATCCTGCAGCAGCGTGGGATGCGAGGCGAGGATATAACCCCCGGCGGCAAAAGCCACCATCATGATGGGGATCAGCGATAAAAACGAAAAATAGGTTATCGCCGCGCCAAACTGATTGCCGAGGCGGTCGTTAAAGCGCTCGGTGGCACGCAAAAGATGCGCCACCATCGGACGCCGGGCCGCTTTGTTTACGGTGGCAATCGTGTTGTTTACCGTTTCGTTACTGGTGGTGATGTTGACCAGCGGCGCCGACTCATCGGGCTGCCCGGCGGGAGGGCTTTCGGGCTTAGGTTCCGTCTGAAATTTGGCAACCGGTTCGTAATCGAGCGAGTCGGTAGGGCGCTGGTCCTGCTTGTCCGTCATTAAATTTTCCTTATATATTTTTCCACATCTTAAGAAAATTATAGCTGCAACGTTAATCTACATAGGCTTTCATTACGTCTGTCAGCCATTCCATAAACAGATGTACCCGGCGCGAAAGGTTGCGGCGGTGCGGATAAAGCAGTGAAACAGGCATCGGCGCGGCGCGATACTGCGGCAGAATTTCTACCAGTTTTTTGCTCTTCAGCAGCGCTTTGACACCTGTACGCGGCACCTGAATAATCCCCAGCCCGGCGAGGCAGGACGCACGGTAGGTTTCGGTGCTGTTTACGGTAACGACGCCCCCGGTTTTAATCCACCGCGTGGTTTTATCGGCCACGTATTCAAACCCTTGCGGGCGCGTACCGAGATTTAATGCGTAATGCACTACGGCGTGCGAGGCGAGATCGTCGAGAGTTTCCGGATAGCCAAAACGCGCCAGATAATCGGGGCTGGCGCAGTTGATCTGCGTCAGTTTGCCAAGGCTGCGCGCGACCAGGCCGGAATCTTTTAACTGGCCCACCCGCACCACGCAGTCAAAGCCTTCGCGTACGACATCCACCAGCCTGTCGCTGCTGGAAAGTTCCAGCTCAATGCCGGGATACTGCTGTAAAAACGCCGGTAATTTAGGCATGACAAGATCCTTTGCCACCGATAGCGGCATATCTACACGCAGCCGCCCGCTGATGCTTGAAGGATCGTGCAAAAAAAGACCGTCGAGTTCTTCGAGGTTCGCCAGTAAATCCCGGCAGCGCTCGTAGTAAACCATTCCATCCTGAGTGAGCTGAACGCGGCGCGTGGTCCGGTAGAGCAAACGCGTGCCAAGCAGGCTTTCCAGCGCCTGAATCTGCCGCGATACGCTACCTTTAGGGAGCCCAAGCGTGTCTGCGGCGCGGGAAAAACTCTCAAGCTCCGCCACCCTGAGGAACAATTGCATTGCGTGTATTTTATCCACTTTAGCCACACATTGTTGTTTGTAGCGAAACAGTGATGCGCAACTGGCATCCTTTATTGATTTTGTAGCAGCTAATAAGCTTTACCTCAATCATCCAACAACCACCAGTGAGGCAAATCATGCAGCAGACTATCGCATTAGTGACCGGCGGGAGCCGGGGGTTAGGTAAAAACGCAGCGCTGAAGCTGGCGGAGAAAGGAATCAATATTATCCTGACCTATAACAGCAAACGGACCGAAGCGCAGGATGTGGTACGCGAAATTGAGCTAAAAGGCGTAAAAGCGGCGGCTATTCAGCTTAACGTCGCCGAAAGTGCAACGTTTGCAGACTTTGCAGCAGAAGTAAAACAGCAGCTGCAGCATGTCTGGCAGCGCGACTCGTTTGATTATTTATTAAACAACGCCGGGATCGGCCTTGATGCGGCGTTCGAAAAAACAACGGAAGCGCAGTTCGATGAATTAATGAATATCCATCTGAAAGGGCCATTCTTCCTGACGCAGCACCTGCTGCCGCTGATTAAAAACGGCGGTCGCATTCTGAACGTCTCAACCGGCCTGACACGCTTTGCCCTGCCAGGCAAAGCCGCGTACGCCGCCATGAAAGGGGCGATGGAAGTGCTGACGCGCTACCAGGCTAAAGAGCTGGGCGCGTGGGGCATCGCGGTAAACATTATTGCGCCGGGCGCCATTGCGACAGATTTCGGCGGCGGCGTGGTGCGTGATAACGAACAGGTCAGTAACGCTATCGCTGCGCAAACCGCTTTGGGACGCGTCGGCCAGCCGGATGATATCGGTAGCGCGATGGCCGCCATTCTGAGCGATGAGCTGGGCTGGGCGAACGCGCAGCGTATTGAAGTTTCGGGCGGGATGTTTTTATAACCGTCGGCTGGGTTCAGGCGTTTTTGCATGGCGGGTAAGCAGCGCGCCACCCGCCGTGCTGCCGGTGGCTGGCGTTTTGCTTACCTGCCCTGCAGGCCCTATTGTTTCTGAAAATGATCCACTTTCATAACGACAGGCTTCTGTTTCTTATCCAGCGTGCCGTTAATAGCGACCAGTTCATCCGGGCTAAGTTTTCGCTCGTCGAACACGGCTTGCGGGATATGGACATCAAGGGTGCCGGTTTTATCCCTGAACTGGTATCTGTCTTCACCCGTTTTTTTAATGATGTTGCCGGTCAGCGATATGGTTGCTCCGTCGTGCATCGCTTTGGCCTGCACGACCGTCATCCCTCTGGCATCCTCCATGCCGCGATAGCCTTTATCCATCGCATGCGGCGGCGGCGGGGCCGCATCGGTTTTAAAACCGCCCTGATCGTCTGCCATCACCGGCAGGCTAAGTACGGCGCTGATTCCCGCTATGACCAGAATTTTCTTCATAGTTACTCCTTAAACTTGAACGTCGGCTTACACCCGTTAAGCCTGGCATAAGGTCAGCGAATCGTCTTATAACCGAGCGAGTTAATCGACAATAAACAACGTTGCGCCGCCCGGCGTGGAGGAGCGGTGCGGCTCGGCATCGTCGGCAACCTGATAGCTCATACCCGGCGTGAGCGTAAACCGGCGACCATCTTCAAGCTCCGTGCACAGCTCCCCGCGCAGGCATAAAAGCACATGCCCTTTCTGACACCAATGATCGGCCAGGTAGCCCGCAGTATATTCCACCATCCGCACCCTGATGGGCCCGAACTGCTGCGTGCGCCAGAACGCTTTACCGGTAATACCAGGATGTTCGGTTGCAGGCAGGCTGGCCCAGTCGGTTGTAGTAAAAGGTAACTCGTTGATTTGCATTTTTAAGCCTTATTAGCCGCCGACAGGGAATTTCCTGTCATTGTTACCAGCAAAAAAATAACGGCGCCAGAGTTAAGCGCCGTTAAGGCAGGTTACTTCCAGCGTGATAAGTCATCCTGCGTTAGCCCAATGTCGCGTAATTGTTCTTTACTGAGCCTCTGTAAAGCCCGGGCGTTCTGGCGCTGCACCCATCTTTGCCGGAAGTACCGATAAATCATCACAAAACCATAAAAAGGTTTATGAGGGCGATTTTCTTCGTAACCCATGATGCTTCTCCTCTTGCCGCGTTGAGGTTCATCATGCGCCGCCATACAGATCGCAGACAGATTCAAAAATCACTTTTATTTAACATACACAAACGCTAAAACATGCACTGAATGTCGTTTTTTCCCTCGTTCTGTACCGGTTTGGGAATCTGTATGGTCAACCGTGAGGATACAGCATGACGCGCTACCAACATCTCGCCACGTTACTGGCGGAACGCATCGAACAGGGGCTGTATCGCAGCGGCGAGCGGTTGCCTTCGGTAAGAAGCTTAAGCAGCGAGCACGGCGTCAGTATTAGCACCGTTCAGCAGGCCTACCATATACTTGAAGATCGGCAGCTTATTTCGCCGCAGCCCCGTTCCGGCTATTTCGTTACCCAACGCAAAGCGCAGCCGCCGGTTCCGCAGCTAACCCGCCCGGTGCAGCGTCCGGTTGAAATTACCCAGTGGGATGCGGTGCTGGAGCAGCTGCTTTCCCGCGAGGGGGACGACGTGGTCGCTTTTGGCAGCGGGGCACCGGACGTGACGCAATCCACCATCAAGCCTTTATGGCGTGAACTGAGCCGTATCGCGCAATACCAGGAGGCCGAACTGCTCGGCTATGACAGCGTGTACGGGATGCGCACGCTGCGCGAACAGATTTCCCGTCTGATGCTGGACAGCGGATGCGTGGTGACCGCGGAAGATATTCTTATTACAAACGGCTGCCATGAGGCGTTGTCGATTGCGATTCGCGCGGTCTGCGAACCGGGCGATATTGTGGCGGTGGAGTCGCCGTCGTTTCACGGCACCATGCAAATGCTGCGCGCCTTCGGCATAAAAGTCATTGAAATACCAACGGATTCTGTAACGGGTATCAGCGTCGAAGCGCTGGAGCTGGCGCTGGAGCAGTGGCCGATAAAAGCGGTGATCCTGGTGGCCAACTGCAATAACCCGCTCGGCTTTATCATGCCGGAAGCGCGTAAAAGAGCGGTGCTTAATCTCGCGCAGCGCTTTGATATTGCGATCGTTGAGGACGATGTTTATGGCGAGCTGGCCTATGAATATCCACGCCCGATGACGATTAAATCCCTCGACCTGGACGGCCGCGTGCTGCTGTGCAGCTCATTTTCTAAAACGCTGGCGCCGGGTCTGCGCGTGGGCTGGATCGTGCCGGGGCGTTATCTCGATCGCGCGCTCCATATGAAATACATCGTTACCGGCAGTACCGGCACTTTTTCACAGTTGGCGGTAGCGGAGTTTATTCGTAACGGTAACTACCATCGTCATCTCCGCCGGATGCGCCAGCAATACCAGCGAAACCTCGAGGTGTTCACGTGCCGGGTACGGCAATATTTTCCCTGTGGCATCTGCGTCAGCCGTCCGCAGGGCGGATTTACGATATGGGTTGAGCTGCCGGAAAATATCGATATCTTGCCGGTTTGCTGCGCTCTGCGGGAGAACAATATCCATATCACCGTCGGATCGCTGCTTTCTGCGTCGGGAAAATACCGTAACTGTCTGCGTCTGAACTATGCTTTGCCGGTAGATGATGCAATCGAAGCGGCGCTGCGTAAAACGGGTGAAGCGTTAAGCCACGTTCTGGAAAATGCTTGATTTTCCCCCTCTTTTTACGGCATAGATAGCAAGGCTGCTGCGCTAAACTCCGCTTTAATGGCGCATCTGTACCCGCAGCCAATAACCATAAAAATTACCATCGCTGATGGAAGGCGCGGCTATGCCGCGTCAGGCGCTTATGCGTCAGTTACCTTAATTAATAGGGATAATTATGACCAGCAACGCACAGCTGCTGACACGGGATAAGTTTGAGACTTGCCTGAGTGTGATTCGTCAGGCGTCATTGCAAATCCTCCCGTTACTTAAAATTCGCGCCGCGGACGGCAAAGATCCGCAATGGTTTTTTCAACAGCTCGAACAGGCCCGACAGGGTATGGGAAGCTGGGCCGCGGTGGCGCGTCGTCTTAACCTTAACGATGCGGAGATTTCACAGTTCACGCTATTGTTACGTCATCTGCAGCAGCTGGTGCCGCAGTACGAAAGCGGGCAGGAGGTCAGCGATAACCAGTTGATTGCCGCATTGCGTTTTGTGAGCTATCTCGAAGTGGTGCGCAGCAGGCAGCCGCTGCTGGGCTATGCCACCGACCTCTTCGCCGGGGACGAAGCGCAGCAGCAGATGGCGCAGCGGCAGATTCGCGCGCTGGATCTGATGCTTCGCGGCCTGATTAACAGCGCCTGGGGCAGCCAGTCGCAGCTGGTCAATCAGCTTAAAAGGCAGTTTGGCGGCGATAAAGTCCGGCGCTGGCTCAAAAATGCCGAGCGTGGAGATATTCTCAGCGGCCTGTGTTTTAGCGAGCTATCGCTTCTTGTGGTGGATAAAAAAGAATTTGCCCGCCACTATACGGCGCTCTATCAACATGCCCCCCAGCTCAGTTTCCTTATCGACAAGCGCAAAACCCTGCAAACCTTTCTGGATGATATTCGTCAAATCCGCAATGACCTGATGCAGCAGCATCCTCTCACTACGGTGCAGCTCGCCTTACTGGATAGCTGTTACCGGGAAACCAGCGCGCCGGTTCAGCGTGCGTTTGATGAAGGGCGCACAAAGGTTAATCCTGCGGTTTTGCTGGCGGTGGAAGAGCCTCAGCTGCAGGAATATATTGCCCAGGCCCGGAAAAAACATGAGGCAAACGGCGGCGATAACGAAGAGGTCAGGGATACCATCGAAGGCCCGGAGCCGCGCAATGCCAGCAGGCATCACGATGCCGCGCAGACAGCGTACGTGGCGCTCTGGGGGATGGTCGGCGTGGCGATTATCGGGATGGTGATTTGCGCATTATTTATCTTCAGCGATTCTTCCCGTTCTCCACAAGCTGCCGCGACGCCGCAGGTGGTGACTAAGGTGATGGCCGCCGATCACGCGCCTGAAAAGAACAGCCCGCGTGACATGCTGGCAAATATGGGTATCAGCTGGGATGAAAACAGCCTGCGTCTGGCCATCACGCGCGGAGACTCACGTATTACCCGGCTGTTTATGCAGGGCGGGATGAGCTGGAAAGCCTCTTATGCTGAAGCCGCTCTGGCCGCGGATTACCGCGATGCGCTGACAACGTTGCTGCAATATCACACGCAAATGGATGAAGTACGCCCTTGCCGCAGGATGGTAAATACCACCGGCCAGGCGATGAAAGACGGGCAAAGCCTGACCTCAATGCGCAAAAAGTTTCTGCAAACTTTTTGCAGCACGCCGGGCGTTGTAAAACGTCAGAAAGAAGAGCTTGAAAGAGCCTTGCTGCGCCAGGCCGCCCGGAAGAGACGCTATGAAGAAGCCAAAGCGCAGGGTCTGCGGCCAGAACCAGCAGGCTCGGATGAAGTGGAGATCCAGCAGGCGATTTATAATGCGATGCGCTGAAGGCTGGCGGATTTTTTATCAGCCCTGCGCTTTGTTGTGCAGGGCTGATAAGCGAAAGCGCCATCAGCGCATGGTGACGAACTCTTCTGCGCCGGTCGGGTGAATCGCTACGGTGTTATCGAAATCTTTTTTGGTGGCGCCCATTTTCAGCGCTACCGCAAAGCCTTGCAGCATTTCGTCCATACCGTAGCCGATGCCGTGAATGCCGACGATCTTCTCATCCGCGCCCGCGCATACCAGCTTCATGCGGCACGGCTGGCGGTGGGAAGTTACCGCGGTATACATCGCGGTGAAGGACGATTTATAGACCTTCACGTTATCGTCGCCGTACTGCTCGCGCGCCTGGGGCTCGGTTAAGCCTACGGTGCCGATTGGCGGGTGGCTAAAGACCACGGTAGGAACATTGCTGAAGTCCAGATGCTCGTCCGGCTTGTTGTTAAACAGACGCTCGGACAGGCGACGCCCGGCGGCAACGGCAACCGGCGTCAGCTCCACCGCGCCGGTGTTATCGCCCACGGCATAAATACCCGCTACGCTGGTGTTCTGGAATTTATCGACTTCAATATAGCCCCGAGCGTTGGTTTTCACGCCCGTGGCGGCCAGGTTAAGGTTGTCCGTTGCCGGTTCGCGTCCAATCGCCCAAATCAGGCAATCTACCGTTTCGCAGCGGCCATCTTCCAGCCGCAGCGTCAGGCTGCCGTCGGCATTTTTTTCAACCGATTTCGGGACGGCCTGGGTATGCAGCGTTGGGCCTTCGGTATTGATCACTTCCAGCAGCGTTTCCACAATCAGCGGATCGAAGGTGCGCAGCGGCGCGTGTTTACGCACAAAGAGATGGGTTTCAGAACCCAGCGCTTTGACCACGCCAGCGATTTCCACGGCGATATAACCCGCGCCAACCACGGCAACGCGTTTTGGCAGCGCCGGCAGCGCAAAGAAGCCATCGGAATCAATACCGTGTTCCGCGCCCGGAATAGTCGGGTGGCCTGGACGACCGCCGGTGGCGATAAGAATATGGTCGGCGGTGATGGTTTCGCCGTTCACTTCTACGGTGTGAGCGTCCACAAAGCGGGCAAAACCGCGGATGACATCGACGTTGTTCTTGCCCAGCACGTTGTCATAAGAGGTGTGGATGCGGTCGATATATGCGGTGCGGCTGGCTATCAGCCTGTCCCAGTCGAAGTTGTTCACCGTGGTGTCAAAACCGTAATCAGGGCCGTAGTGGTGAATAGCTTCAGCGATCTGCGCCGCGTGCCACATAACCTTTTTCGGCACGCATCCTACGTTTACGCAGGTACCGCCCAGATCTTTTGCCTCAATCAGCGCGCACTTCTTTCCATACATCGCCGCACGGTTGATAGAGGCGATACCGCCGCTGCCGCCGCCAATGGCGAGGTAGTCATAATGTCTGGTCATCTGCAGGTTTCCATCAGTAAGAAAGTAATGGCCAGGATTGTAACGCGTTAGCTCATAAAGCCGCAAAGGGTGCTTCTATGGCTGTGATAGGGCGTGGCTATTCCGATAAAAAAAACGGAAAGTGGCTCTTTTCAGCCTATAGCCCGGGTTCTTCTTCACAATATAAGGTGTTATTTTTGCAGGTAATACTGGCGCATTAAGGAAAAGGATGCCTTATTTTACACCTGCTATTATCGGTTTTATTCCTGAAAAACTGCCGTTTTTGCGCGCAGTGGTTCCCCGTTTTTTCTCTTTATCTTCCCTGAAATGATGAAGTTAATTCGTAACCGAACCAACACGCTTCTTTGGTGTATCTGGATGGGCTGGCTGCTTACGCTACTTTGCTATGCCTTTGAGTGGAGAAGAGAAATCTTTTTATCTGCCGTTACGCTGTCCCTCACTTTTGTCCTGTACCTCTTTTGCGATAAAAAAGGATTTTCTATGTTCAGAAAAAAATCATCAGATGCAGCACAACCCGTTGAAAACGTACCGACTGCGGCAAAGGCGTCTAAGCCTGCCGGGTCGGCGGAAAACGTTCAGGGCGGGCGTCGCTGCACGATCGTTGCGCAAAACACCGTATTTTCCGGCAATGCCGAGATAGAAGGCGATATTCAGGTATACGGGAAAATGCAGGGCCATATCAAGCTGAAGGATGGCACCCTTTATGTGATGCGCGACGGCTTTATTGACGGCGAGTTTACGGCGCCCAGCGTCATTATTAATGGACGCGTACAGGGAACCTGCATCAGTGAAAGTATTGAGATCCACGAACATGGTGTAATGGAAGGTATCAGCCGCAGCGGATCGCTTTCTATACGCCCCGGCGGCTGCTTTATCGGGCAGGCAGAACGGCTGGAGGAGGCGAAGCATGAGCCTGAGCGCGTAGTGAAAATTAAAAAGAATCAGCCGGAAAAGCCCGCAGAGCACGCCGCGGGCAACCCACAAAGTCTTAGTAAATAGCTTATTTACTCCGGCACGATCCAGCTTAGCGTCGTAGAGCCGGTGCCTGACGGAACCAGCGTTTTGTGCAGCCAGGGCAGCACGTTCGCCATTTGCTGCTCAAGCTTCCACGGCGGGTTGACAACGATCATGCCGGAGGCCGTCATGCCGCGCCGATCGCTGTCCGGGCGCACCGCGAGCTCAATTTGTAAAATGCGGCGGATGCCGGTTTCTTCCAGCTCGCGAATCATACGTTTGATTTGCTGGCGCATCACAACCGGATACCACAGGGCATAGGTGCCGGTGGCAAAACGTTTGTAGCCTTCGTCAATGCCTTTCACCACGTCCTGATAGTCGGTTTTGATCTCATACGGCGGATCGATAAGTATCAGGCCGCGACGGGAAACCGGCGGCAGTTTGGCTTTCAACTGCATGTAGCCATCGGCGCGCTCAACGCGGGCGCGACTGTCTTTCTGAAACTCAGAGCGCAGCAGCGGAAAGTCCGACGGATGCAGCTCGGTGAGCTGCAGACTGTCCTGCTCACGCAGCAGCTGGCGTGCAATCAGCGGGGAGCCCGGATAGTAACGCAGCTGGCCGCTCTGATTATAAGCTTTAACGGCGCGGATATACGGCTCCAGCTCTTCCGGCAGGTCGTCCTGCTGCCAGATGCGGGCGATACCTTCAAGATACTCACCGGTGCGTTCGGCATGTTCACCGCTCAGCTTGTACCGGCCTGCGCCTGCGTGAGTGTCGAGATAGAGGAACGGTTTCTCTTTCTCTTTTAAGGATTCAAGGATCAGGCTTTGAACGGTGTGTTTCAGTACGTCGGCGTGGTTGCCGGCGTGAAAGCTGTGGCGATAACTGAGCATGGCTTGCAGGATTTCCAAAAGACTAAGAAGAACTACGTAATCTGCATAGTATACAGCCTTATGCTTATCACCCGGCATTGAAATTAACTACACTAAGCCTCATGTTAGTCAGACTGCTTTTGTAGCGCCAGCTGAGCGCTCTACTTATCGGATACCAGGAATCGCGCTTATGACCAATCCATTGTTGACCCCATTCGATCTGCCTCCGTTTTCCGCTCTGCTTCCTGAACATGTTGTCCCTGCCGTGCAAAAAGCGCTTGCTGACTGCCGCGAGAAAGTGGAAAGCGTTGTGGCGCAGGGCGCGCCTTACCGTTGGGACAATCTTTGCCAGCCGCTGGCAGAAGTGGACGATCGTCTGGGCCGCATTTTCTCCCCGGTAAGCCACCTGAATTCCGTGCAGAACAGCCCGGAGCTGCGCGAGGCCTACGAGCAAACGCTGCCGCTGCTCTCTGAATACAGCACCTGGGTTGGCCAGCATGAAGGTTTATACCAGGCATACCGTGATTTGCGCGACGGCGCGTACTATGCCGATCTGAGCGTGGCGGAGAAAAAAGCCGTTGATAACGCGCTGCGTGATTTCGAGCTGTCCGGTATCGGCCTGCCGAAAGAAAAGCAGAAACGCTACGGTGAAATCGCCGCGCGTCTGTCCGAGCTGGGTTCTACCTACAGTAACAACGTGCTTGACGCGACGATGGGCTGGAGCAAGCTTATCACCGATGAGTCTGAGCTGGCCGGTATGCCGGAGAGCGCCCTGGCGGCGGCTCGCGCTCAGGCCGAAGCGAAAGAACAGCAGGGCTGGCTGCTGACGCTGGATATTCCAAGCTATTTACCTGTGCTCACTTACTGCGAAAACCGCGCGCTGCGTGAAGAGATGTATCGCGCCTATGTTACGCGCGCCTCCGATCAGGGACCAAACGCGGGCAAGTGGGACAACACGCCGGTAATGGAAGAAATTCTGGCGCTGCGCCACGAACTGGCGGAGCTGCTGGGCTTTGGCAACTATGCGGAGAAATCGCTGGCCACCAAAATGGCAGAAAATCCGCAGCAGGTGCTGGAGTTTCTGACCGATCTTGCGAAACGCGCGCGTCCGCAGGGCGAAGCCGAGCTGGCGCAGCTGCGCGCATTTGCGAAGAAAGAATACAACGTTGACGAGCTGGAACCCTGGGATATCACCTGGTATAGCGAAAAACAGAAGCAGCATCTGTACAGCATCAGCGACGAGCAGCTCCGCCCTTACTTCCCGGAAAACCGTGCGGTAGCGGGCCTGTTCGAAGTGGTGAAACGCATTTACGGCATTACCGCCAAAGAGCGCAAAGATATCGACGTCTGGCATCCGGACGTGCGTTTCTTCGAGCTGTATGACGAAAATGACGAGCTGCGCGGCAGCTTCTACCTCGACCTGTACGCCCGTGAAAACAAGCGCGGCGGGGCATGGATGGATGACTGCGTAGGTCAGTTGCGCAAAGCCGACGGTACGCTGCAAAAACCGGTCGCTTACCTCACCTGTAACTTTAACCGCCCGGTGAGCGGCAAACCCGCGCTGTTTACCCACGACGAAGTGATTACCCTGTTCCATGAGTTCGGCCACGGTCTGCATCACATGCTGACTAAGGTTGAGACGGCGGGCGTTTCCGGCATCAACGGTGTGCCGTGGGATGCGGTCGAGCTGCCAAGCCAGTTTATGGAGAACTGGTGCTGGGAGCCGGACGCGCTGGCGTTTATCTCCGGCCACTTCGAAACCGGCGAACCGCTGCCGAAAGCGCTGCTGGATAAAATGCTGGCGGCGAAGAACTACCAGGCGGCGCTGTTTATTCTGCGCCAGCTGGAGTTCGGCCTGTTCGACTTCCGCCTGCATGCGGAGTTTAATCCTGAGCAGGGCGCGAAAGTGCTCGAAACCCTGGCGGAAATCAAGAAGCAGGTCGCCGTGGTGCCGGGGCCGAAGTGGGGCCGTTTCCCGCACGCCTTCAGCCATATTTTTGCCGGCGGCTACGCAGCGGGTTATTACAGCTATCTGTGGGCCGACGTGCTGGCGGCGGACGCTTACTCCCGCTTCGAAGAAGAGGGCATTTTCAACCGCGAAACGGGGCAGTCTTTCCTCGATAACATCCTGACCCGCGGCGGTTCTGAAGAGCCGATGGAGCTGTTCAAACGCTTCCGTGGTCGTGAACCGCAGCTCGACGCTATGCTCGCGCATTACGGCATCAAGGGCTGAGCTATTTCGTGAAAATCTGTTTACTGACTGAATCAGGCGCCGACTCCGGCGCCTTATCTCTTTTGAGCGAGCGTTGGGGGCTGACGCACGACGAAGGGGCCTTAATGGCGCTGGTTTTAACGGCGGAGCATCTGGAGCTGCGTAAGCGCGATGAGCCAAAACTTGGCGGTATCTTTGTCGACTTCGTCTCCGGCGCAATGGCGCATCGCCGCAAGTTTGGCGGCGGGCGAGGTGAGGCGGTCGCAAAGGCTGTCGGCATCAAAAGCGGTTACTTGCCCGACGTGGTGGATGCCACTGCGGGATTGGGCCGGGATGCATTCGTGCTGGCCTCCGTCGGCTGTCGGGTGCGCATGTTAGAGCGTAACCCTGTCGTTGCCGCCTTGCTTGATGACGGCCTGCGTCGCGGCTATCAGGACGCGGAAATCGGCGGCTGGTTGCAGGAACGTTTACAGCTCATCCACGCCTCAAGCCTTACCGCGCTGAGCGATATCGCCCCGCGCCCGGAAGTAGTCTATCTCGACCCGATGTTCCCGCATAAGCAAAAAAGCGCGCTGGTGAAAAAAGAGATGCGGGTATTTCAGTCGCTGGTGGGCCCGGATGAAGATGCGGACGGACTGCTGGAGCCTGCGCGGCGGCTGGCAACTAAACGCGTAGTGGTAAAACGGCCGGATTACGCGCCACCGCTTGGCGGCGTTGAAACCCACAACGCCGTTGTCACCAAAGGCCATAGGTTTGATATTTATTCCGGAACGGCGGAAAGAGCGGTGGAGTAAAAAAACAGGCAGGGCGGATAAGCTTGCGTCATCCTGCTGGTACATCTTCAGGTGGATGGCGCTGCCGCTTATCCACCCTACCGCTTATCCGCCTGGCATAGAGCGAATTACTGTCCCTTAATCTTCGTCTTCATCGCGCAGCGGCACAATCAGCATATCGATATGTACGGTATTGATAAGCTGGCGCGCGGAAGACATCAGCTTGCTCCAGAAATCCTGATGATGTCCGCAAACGACTAAATCCATATCATATTTTTTGATAGCGTCTACCAGCACCTGGCCCAGATCGCCGCTGCCGCTCAGGGTTTCGGCAATAGGATAACCTGCGCCGGTAGAAAGCTCGCTCAGCGCGTGGTGCGTCTCTTCAGAGATGCGCTTTTGCATATCCCCCAGGTTGACATCAATCAGGCCGGTGTAGAGATCGGAGTAATTTACATCGACGTGAATCAGGGAAACCTTCGCATTGTAAGGGCGAGCCATAGAAACGGCTTTTTCTACCAGTACTTTGCTCTCCGGGGAGAGATCTACCGCGATCAGAATGTGTTTGTAAGCCATAATGTTACTCCTTCCATAAGATGTGCCCGGGCGTCTTCGGATTCAACGTAAAGACTTCATATTGTAAATGATATTTCTACCCTATCCCGAATGATAAAAACCGTCAATGCGCCACCCTTTTAAACATTCAAGCCCAGAATGACGGTTGCTCTATTGATAATAATTAACCTGGTGGCGAAAAAAATAATGGATCTCCTACACTATTAAATAAGCCGTTCCGGAAACCTGTATAAACCGGTGGCTTTTGATTGCTGAACTGTCTGTCGAGATTGTCGGGTTGAGCGGTTGTCCTGGAGCGATGCTCTGTGGCTACGCCGGGAGGGGAACATGATCAGCACCGTTGCGCTATTTTGGGCGCTTTGTGTAGTTTGTCTGGTGAATATGGCGCGTTACTACTCATCATTGCGTGCTTTGTTAGTCGTGCTTCGTGGATGCGATCCGCTGCTGTATCAGTACGTCGACGGCGGGGGATTTTTTACCGCCCATGGTCAACCCAGTAAACAGATTCGCCTGGTGCGTTACATTTACGCCCAGCGCTATCTGGATCATCACGACGATGAGTTTATCCGCCGCTGTGAAAGGCTTCGCCGTCAGTTTATGCTGACCAGCGCGCTGTGCGGATTAGTGGTTATCAGCCTTATTGGATTGATGATCTGGCACTGACTCTTTGAAAAAGTGCATAAAAAAACGGGCCAGTAAACTGACCCGTTTTTTGTTTTACGCAACCTGAATGTCTTTACGGTGGATAACGTTATTGCTTAATCATCCCAGGGCTGCAGAGTCTGCAGGTCGGGTAAACGTAGCGCCGCCCGACCTGCAAACATCCCCGCTTTAGATGAAGTGCAGGGAAATCCAGTACAGCCCACCCGACAACAAAATCGAGACCGGCAGGGTGAAGACCCAGGCCATCAGGATATTCATTACCGTCTTACGCTGCAGGCCGCCGCCGTCAACTACCATCGTCCCCGCAACGGATGAGGAGAGGACGTGGGTGGTTGAAACCGGCATCCCGGTATAGCTGGCAATTCCGATGGAGACGGCGGCAGTCATCTGCGCGGACATGCCCTGCGCGTACGTCATGCCTTTCTTACCAATCTTCTCACCGATAGTGGTCGCCACACGACGCCAGCCAATCATGGTACCGATGCCGAGCGCGAGCGCGACCGCCATGATAATCCAGATCGGGGCATACTCGATGGTATACAGCAGGTCGGTTTTCAGCTCTTTTAAGAAGCGCTTATCGTCCGGTTTGGTTTCCGGAAGGTTAGCGGCTTTCTCTGCGGTATCAGAGATGCATAGCAGCAGGCGACGCATATGGCTGCGCTGCTCAACGCTGAGCTTATCGTAGCTGTCGATATTGCCCAGCAGCGCTTTCGCGCTCTGTACGGCAATCATGGCGCGGCCGGCATCGCAGTGGAACTCAGCCGGCTTATCCTGCCCCTGAACTTCTTCCGGGGTCGGGATTGCCGGGCTGAGCTCGACAACGTGCTTAATCGCATCGCCATGCCGAGCGTAATATTGCTCCAGGTGGGTAATAGCATCGCGGGTGCGGGCGATATCGTAGCCAGAAGCGTTCATATTGACCACAAAGCCCGCCGGTGCCACACCAATCAGGACCAGCATAATCAGACCGATGCCTTTCTGACCGTCGTTGGCGCCGTGGGAGAAACTCACGCCGATGGCGGAAAGGATCAGAGCGATGCGCGTCCAGAAAGGCGGTTTTTTCTTGCCGTCTTGCTTTTCACGTTCAGCAGGCGTGAGGTGAATACGACGCTTTTTCTTGGTGCCGCTCCAGTAGCGACGCAGCAAAAAGATAAGCCCGCCCGCAATCACCAGACCCACGATGGGGGAGAGGATTAACGACATAAATATCCCAATGACTTTCGGGATATTGAGCGCATCGACGACGGAGGTTCCGGTCATCAGGGCGTTGGTCAAACCGATACCAATAATGGCGCCGATAAGCGTATGGGAGCTGGAGGCCGGCAGACCAAAATACCAGGTGCCGAGGTTCCAGATAATAGCGGCCAGTAACATAGAGAAGACCATGGCGAGGCCATGAGCAGACCCTACGTTCAACAGCAGGTCCGTTGGCAACATATGCACGATCGCATACGCCACGCTTAGCCCGCCGAGCAGAACGCCGAGGAAGTTAAATACCGCAGCCATTGCAACCGCCAGCTGCGATCGCATTGCGCGGGTATAGATGACGGTTGCCACTGCGTTTGCAGTGTCATGGAAGCCGTTGATCGCTTCGTAGAAGAGAACAAATGCCAGAGCAAGTAATAACAAAAGCCCGGTATGTAAATCCAGGCCAGCAAACAAATGTAGCATAGACGTTACGCCATTTTGAGGACATGAACGCGGCGCATTATGTAAGACAACGGCTTAATGCGCCAAGTGAAATATAGACTTTTCTTGATGTTTATCGTGTCGACGCTAAACAAGGGAAATATTTACATTTTGTTTTTCAACCACCTGCAATTGTTATTGCCCTTTAAGCTGGTGCGACCAGCATTCGATCTTTACAATTCCCACCCTTAAGCATAGTCGGGAGTCGGTCGTGGAAAAATTTGATGCCATTATTATTGGTGCGGGAGCCGCCGGAATGTTTTGCGCGGCGATGGCCGGGCAGGCGGGCAGCCGCGTGTTGCTTATCGATAATGGTAAAAAGCCAGGCCGCAAAATTCTTATGTCTGGCGGGGGGCGCTGCAATTTTACTAACCTTTATACCGAGCCTGCGGCTTATCTGAGCCAAAACCCGCATTTTTGTAAGTCTGCCCTGGCGCGCTATACCCAGTGGGATTTTATCGACATGGTCGGCAAACACGGCATCGCGTGGCATGAAAAAACCCTCGGCCAGCTATTCTGCGATGACTCGGCGCAGCAGATTGTCGATATGCTGGTGACGGAATGTGAAAAAGGCCGGGTCACGACGCGTCTGCGTAGCGAAGTGCTGGGTATTGAGCACGGCGAAGAAGGTTTTACCCTCCGGCTTAACGGCGACGACGTGCACACGGGCAAACTGGTGATTGCCTCCGGCGGGCTCTCTATGCCGGGGCTGGGCGCCACGCCTTTCGGCTACAAGGTTGCGGAGCAGTTTGGCCTGAAAGTGCTGCCAACCCGCGCGGGGCTTGTGCCTTTTACCCTGCATAAGCCGCTGCTGGAGCAATTACAGGTATTGTCGGGCGTATCGGTGCCGTCGGTCATTACGGCAGAAAATGGGGTCAGCTTCCGAGAAAGCTTGCTCTTTACCCATCGCGGGCTTTCTGGTCCTGCCGTTTTGCAACTTTCCAGCTACTGGCAGCCGGGTGAGTTTGTCAGCGTTAACTTACTTCCGGATACCGATCTGGATGCGCTTATCAATGAACAGCGCACCACTCATCCTAATCAGAGCCTGAAAAATACGCTCGCCATGATGCTGCCAAAACGTCTGGTGGAATGCCTGCAAAAGCTGGAGCAAATTCCTGACGTCACGCTAAAACAGCTCAACGCCCGTCAGCAAAGTGAGCTGCGGGAAACGCTGCAATCCTGGCGCGTACAGCCGAACGGCACGGAAGGCTACCGCACCGCGGAGGTTACCCTCGGCGGCGTGGATACAAACGAATTAAGTTCGCGCACGATGGAGGCCAAAAAAGTACCGGGCCTGTACTTCATCGGAGAGGTGATGGACGTCACCGGCTGGCTGGGCGGCTATAACTTCCAGTGGGCCTGGAGTTCCGCCTGGGCCTGCGCTCAGGCGCTGACTGCTGCCTGACAAGAATGCCGTGATATACAGGTCGCTATAATTGCGAAGCGAAAGCACCTGGACTAAAAGAAGCGCGGACTTTTATCTGGTTTAAAACAGGTGCCAGGGTCCCGGTCCGCAGTATGATGGTTCGGCTGCAACGAAACGCCTTTGCTGCACGCCGAGCTCCTTTTCATCCGGTGGCCTGAGTCATTCGCATTTTTGGTGCTCTGCTTTTTATTTATTTTTCTTAGTGTTATCTGTTTTTACTGGTTTATACACAACCCCGGAGAATTTGACAGGCTTTCCGTACTCCCTGCTGCGCTGCCGGGTCCTGTGCAAAATCGAATTTAAACCTTATTATATGCGTGGTTTTTCTTTCCGCTCCGAAATATATTTATACAATTAAACCCGAGCGTGGCGCCGCTGGATTTGTGCATCCTGAGAAGACATAGCCATTAACTTTATGATTTTTTAAGGTTTAAAGATTAATATACCGCTCAGTAAAAAAATAATCCTAAAAACGCTTTAAAAATCAATTGCGCTTAAATTATACTCTCTTTTTACTGCAAAAATTAATGATTGAAGATGCGTGCTATTCTCGTAATGCTAAGTTTTATGCTGTTTGCCATAACTTGTTCTGCAGAGGCTTCTGGCTCTGCGGATAAAACCATTTTAACGATATCGGGTAATATAGAAAAGAAAAACGAAGACGGACAGGCGCAGTTTAATATCGCATCGCTTGAAAAGCTTGGTATGGAGAGCTTTTATACTTCTTCGCCATGGTATGAAGGGCGAACTAAATTTGAAGGGGTTCCGCTTAATAAACTCATGGATGCAGTCGGAGCCACCGGACATATTGCCAGGGTAATTGCGCTCAACGACTACGTCACTACTATTCCACTTGAGGATTTTAAAAAATATCCTGCTATTTTGGCATTAAAAGTAAATGATAAATATATACACATCAGAGATAAAGGACCTTTATTTATTGTCTATCCCTATGACAGTCAACCAGAGTTAAATAATCAGATTTATTATTCAAGGTCTGCATGGCAAGTTTATAAAATTATAATTCAGTAGTAGCGTTGGAGATTTTATGAACAGAGTCCTTGCGGCCATTATTTTTGTTATTTTTATATCCACTGGATATATTTCTTTCCTGGTAAATGAAAGGCAGCACGAACTTCAAAAGCTCACGCAATATACAACTTCCTGGTCTGTCGGGCAGCTGGTTTCTGAATATTTTAAACTTGAATCCTGGTTGGGATTATATGCTATAAATGACAAGCATGTGACTCTGGACAATATCAGATTGCGTCTGGATATTATGCTAAGCCAAAATGAACTCATGAAGGGAGGGGATTTATTCCATCTTATAGAAAAAAGATCTGAACATCGTGAATTAGCAGCAAAACTGGATAAAAACCTTCAATATCTTGATGTGCAGCTATCCGAAATGAGCCGATCTGATATTGATGCATTTCTTATAAAAATGCATGAATTAGATGCGCCCATGAGCATGCTTTCATCAAGCGCAATGACCAGTGACTTAAATGCTGTAAATATTACCAACCATAAAATAAAAAATCTCTACTCTGTCTATACCGTATTATCTATATTGCTAATGGTTCTGAGTATGATACTGGGTATCATGATTCTTTATCAGAAACAAAATATCATGAAAGCTCATGGGCAGGTGAAGCGACTGGCGGAAGAGCTTCAGTCATCAAAAGAAAAGCTGCAACATCAGAATAAAAAACTAAAATATGATGTCTATCATGACTCGCTGACCGGTCTGCGGAACCGCCTTTATTTCTGGAAGCACTTAAAAATCATTATTACCCTTGCCCAGTTAAACGGTGGTTCCGTTACTGTGATGCTGTTTGATTTGGATCGCTTTAAAGAAGTGAATGATACGCTTGGCCATGATGCCGGAGATAAATTATTACAAGAAATAGCTGCCCGCCTGGCCAATATTAGCTATAAAAACGAAACTTTTTACCGTTTGGGCGGCGACGAATTTGCGCTTATCTCCACTGATTTAACAGAAAATATGGCTGTCGGCAGAGCCCGTCTCATCAGCGACTGTGTCAGCCAGACTTATAACATTTACGGTGCTACCGTTAATATAGAAACCTGCGTTGGTATATTTATTTCAGATACCGAGAGACGTTCTGATTATATTTACAAATCTGCCGATCTGGCGCTGTATGATGCAAAAAGGCAAGGCGCCAGCCACATAAAAGTATTCAGACCAAAAATGCTGCAGCAGATTAAAGCGAATATGATGCTTGAAAAAGATCTGTTACATTCTTTAGATAACGATGAATTAAAAGTCTACTATCAACCCATTATTGATTCATTTAGCGGAAAAATAGATGGATATGAGGCTCTTCTCCGTTGGTTTCATCCTTCGAGAGGGATGGTGGCGCCTGATATATTTATTCCGATTGCTGAAAAAACAGGGTTTATTAAGAAGGTTGGCAGCTGGGTTCTGGAAAAAGCATGCATGGAGGCCGTCTCCTGGAAAGTTCCGGCCAGTATTTCAGTAAACGTCTCCCCCGTGCAGCTGAACAGCATTTCCTTCGTTGATATTGTGATGAATGCGCTGAAAAAATCTGGCCTGCCCGCTGAACGACTTGAACTGGAAATTACAGAGTCGACCCTCTTCAATGAGAGCGATACCCCATTATCGATCCTGGTCAACCTGAGAAAAATGGGTGTAAAAGTCTCGATCGATGATTTCGGAACGGGTTATTCATCGCTGTCCCGTTTGAGCATGCTTTCCTTCGATAAAATAAAAATAGACAAATCATTCATCAAAGATATCTCCACACAAAAAGATGCCTTTAACATTACAAAGCTTATGTTATCTCTGGCCAGACGCCTTAATATGAAGGCAGTCGCCGAAGGTGTGGAAACGGAAGAACAGCTTGAATGTCTGCAATCGCTAGGTTGCGATTTAGTGCAGGGTTATCTCTTTGGTAAGGCTGAGCCTTTTATTGATGAAGCTATAAGCTTTTCATGTTTCACAGACGTTATCACTTGCTTAAAAAATAGATAAGCAAAAGTTTAATTTTTATCCTCCCCGGGGCTGACGCTTATTACTACAGCGTCTCTCCTTTTTCGGCCAGAGCCAGATTCCCTGAAGCCTGAAGAGGCGGAAGAGAGTATATCTCCCGCCAGCGCGGCTTTACGGCTTTGCCACAACCAGAGCGGTTTCCTTATCCAGCAGATAAGGGCGCAGGTAGCCCACGGTGTTAGACAGCGGCAGCACATCTTCGTGAAGGTGAATATTCAACTCGTCGCGGATATATGCCCGGCGGGTAACTATTCTTTGCCACAACTCAGGGTACAGCGCGGCCAGCTCCAGACGAAGCGTTTCATCCGCCAGCGCAATGGTGTCTTCAATGCTGGCCCCGGCGTAGCCTTTCCTTGAAGGGATAATGTCGATTTGCAGCAGCATGCCGCTTGCGAGCGGGATATCAGAGGCGGGATAGACCGGCGAGCAAAGCCACTCTTCATCGGCCACTAAATGCCCGGGATTAAGGTGCCAGCTGTATTCCGCCTTCGGTAAAACCTGCTCAACCAGATCATAGATTTCATGGCCTTTCACGCCGACGCGGATAAATTCCAGCCAGCTTATCACCGCGTTGTAGTAAGGGATGGCGACCACAGCGAGATAATCCCGCACCTCGGGAGCCAGCTCGCTGGCGTTATGCACAACGTACGCCGCGCGGCTGGTTAACCCGCCTTTATAGCTGACGGTTAGCGAGAATTTATCTCCCAGCCGTACCGTTTTGTCGGACGGATAGAGGTTGGCGTATTCGAAGCGCTCCCCGGTTGCCGCTATGGTGACAACGTTGTTTGCCTGTCCCTCAGCGGCCAGCAGCGCTGCAATGGCCTTTTCTGTTTTACCCGGCTCAATCGCATTTAACGCGGTTAACGCTGCCCCCGAAGCGAGGTTAGCCCCGTACTCATAATGGGCTATTTCATTGGCGTTATTGCTGATTCTGGCGCCGGACTGCGGCCCGATAAAAATATCTGTCGTATTCAAAAGCCGCGCCTCCGCGGGCAGCGCCGCCTGGATAGCCTGATATATAAAGACCGGCATATCGAACAGAGACTGGTTATCGTCATACGCGCCGGTGAATAACTTCCAGCCGACGATCCCCACGCGCTGTTGATCTTTCAGCCCGGCGTTTTTTAGCACTTCATGCAGGGAAGATGAGATATCCATCGGCTGGTTCGGCAGCGAAAACCACGGAGCGTGCGCCACATCTGCGGCAAGGCGTGAATAGGGCGCGAGCTTCAGGTTTTCATTTCCCAGCACTAATACGGCTGCGCCGCTTTTATGCAGCACCAGCAGCCCTTCCTCAAAGCGCGGGATAAAACCGGTCAGGTATTCAAAATTGCCTCCGTGCTCTTTATCGGCGTACACGATAATCGTATCAAGCTGCCTGCGCGCCATACGCTGGAGAATTTTGCTGCGCCGCTCTTGAAGCGTCTGGTCACTTAGCGTTACGCCTGGAAGGTTGGGAAAGATCCGCGGCGGTTTTACGGCGGTCAGGCTAAATGCTGAATGAGGACGGGGCATGGGCTTCTCCTTAAACGGTCGCGATGCGTATCTGCCTGAGAGTAACACCGCTTTGGCCTTAAAGATGCTAAGGCAGATGTGGCCTGGCAAAAATCCTGCTAAGTGGATCTGTCTCCAGGCCGCTTATCACGCAGAATGGCCTTTTAGCCGCCAGACCGGATAAGGTTTCAGCCAATGGTTTATCAGACAGTAAAAACTGCGAAAGCAGCCCTCAGCAATACCGCTCTCGGATGGATAAATGGTGCTCTGGGTGTGCTGATATTCAGCGGATCTTTACCCGCAACGCGCGTGGCGGTGCTTGAGATTGAGCCGGTATTTCTGACGGCTGCCAGAGCCGTCATTGCCGGTCTGTTTGCGCTGGGCGTTCTGCTTGCGACTCGTCAGGCGAGACCTGCCCGGAAAGATATGACGCCGTTGCTGTTTGTCGCCGCAGGCGTCGTGATTGGCTTTCCCCTGCTGACGGCCATCGCCTTGCAGCACACAACTTCCGCACATTCGCTGGTATACATCGGCTTATTGCCGCTGGCGACGGCCTGCTTTGGGGTATTGCGAGGCAAAGAGCGCCCGCAGCCCGCTTTCTGGTTATTTTCAATCCTGGGAAGCGTGCTGGTAGGCGCTTTTGCGTTAAGCCATAGCTCAGGCAGCGACAGAACAGGCGATGCGCTAATGGTCGCGGCAGTGCTGATGTGCGGGCTGGGCTATGCCGAAGGCGCCGTACTTTCACGTCGTCTGGGCGGCTGGCAGGTTATCTCCTGGGCGCTGGTTATTGCTCTGCCGCTTACGGCTGGCGCTGGCGCTTTTTACGCGCCGCAGGGCTTGTCCGGCGTGAGTCCCGGAGCCTGGATAGCGCTGGCTTACGTTTCCCTGTTCAGCATGTGGATCGGCTTTATTTTCTGGTATCGCGGCCTGGCGCTTGGCGGCATTGCCGCCGTTGGCCAGCTCCAGCTCCTGCAGCCCTTCTTAGGGTTGCTGCTGGCCGGTTTTGTCCTGCATGAAGCAGTCCAGCTATCTGTGGTTACGGTGATGAGCGGGGTGCTGATTTGTGTATTCGGCGCAAAGCGCTTTTCAGCGTAGGGCGCGCTCAATAACCTGATTTAGCTTTCTGACCGCGGCGTATATTTCCGTCCCGGTATAGCCGCCCAGCCCAAGCAACACGCCGGATTTTTCTTTCCCCTTGCTGTACATATGCGAAACGGCACGCAGTGAGATGCCCGCTTCGCCCCCCTTGCGTACCACCACGCGATCGTCCAGGCCCTCTTTACACCATAGCACCATATGCATCCCCTGATCGCAGGGCTGAAGCGTCGCGAGGGCGGGATCGATCAAGGCGTTCACCGCTTCCATCAGCACGCGGCGCTTTTCAGCATACACGCTGCGCATTTTACGCAGATGTCTGTCAAGGTGCCCTTCGGCCATAAAAGCGGTCAGCACATACTGATCGGCGACGGGCGGATGCCTGTCCATCAGTATCCGCGCGCCGCAGAAGGCGTTGACCAGCGGCTGCGGAACAATGGCATACCCCAGCCGCAAAGACGGGAAAAGAAGTTTGCTGAAGGTGCCGAGATAAATAACGTTGTCCGGACCCAGCCCCTGCAAAGCGGGGAAAGGATGGCCGGAATAGCGCATCTCGCTGTCATAATCGTCTTCAACAATCCATGCGTGATTTGCTTTCGCCCAGGCCAGCAGGGCCGCTCTGCGCGACATGCTCAAAGGCATGCCAAGAGGATACTGATGCGAGGGCGTGACAAACGCGGCTTTTGCCTGCGGCGCGATAATTTTTCCCGCTTCGACGTCAAGGCCTTCTCCATCTACCGGCACCCGGGCCATATTTCTGTCGCGCAGCGCGGTTTCAAAGATATCCGTAATCCCGGGGTAGCCCGGGTCTTCCACCCATGCGGTATCGCCGCTATCCAGCAAAATCTGCGTGGCCAGATAGAGGCCCTGTTGCGTGCCGGAAGTGATAATGATTTGTTCGGGCGAACAGTGGACGGAGCGCGATTTACGTACATATTCGCAGATGGCCTCACGCAGCGGTTTAGCGCCCTGCGGCTCGCCATAACCTGATGGCGCCCCCGGCCCACGGGCACGAATGCGGTTGCCCAGCTTGCGCCAGACATCATCCGGTGCGGTATCGCCAACGGGCACGGATACGGCAAAAGGCGCAGGCGCGAGAGTTTTTATTCTGTCTGCAACGCGAGCAAAGGCGAGAGCGCTTTCGCCCAGTAAGATATCGCCAGCAGGCTTAACCTTTCTGGCGGGTAAGCGTTGCGGTGCGAATACAACGCGCGTGCCCGATCCCTGTTTTGACTCCAGAAATCCTTCCGCGACCAGTTGTGCAAACGTTTCCAGTACCGTGCCGCGCGACAGGTTCAGCGTCGCGGCAAGATGGCGCGTGGAGGGCAGGAGATCGCCTGCCTTAAGTTCGCCTTTATGGATAGCCTTTCTCAACGCCTGCGCCAGCTGCAGACTCAGCTGCCCCGCGTGGCGGTCAAACTCGCCGAGCGGCGGCATATTGATAGCGTTAGCTTTTCTGGACATAGATTCTGGCCTGATGAAATGCAGGGAAACTGGCTCTATATAGTAAACCACTTTTTCCAGAGTAAGACTCCTCCCGCTAAAAATGGCCTCTTTCACTCCGGGAGATAAGCGATGTGCCGCAGGAGTATAGCGACGCGATGGGGAGAACAGGGGTGGGGATTCGGCGGATTTTCTGAATAGGGTAAACAGTTAAGCGCCGCAGAGTTCTGCGGCGCTGTTTTTGTTGGTTAGCCTGGAAGACGGCTCTTGGGCCGCCCCGGACCAAGCAGAATCGCCAGTTTGGCTCCGCCTTTGGTGGTTTCCATCAGGATTTTACACACGCTGGTAAGCGGTACCGAGAGCAGCATGCCGACCGGGCCGAGCAGCCATCCCCAGAACAGCAACGAGAGGAACACCACGAACGTCGACATTCCCAGCCCGCGTCCCATCATGCGCGGCTCGACGATATTCCCCAGCACCATATGCACGGCGAGAAACAGCGCGCCGACCATAAACATTTCGTAGGTGCCGTTAAACAGGAAGGCCTGAATCATCGGCGGAATAGCGGAAAGCACCGAACCGATATTGGGAATATAGTTCAGCAGGAAGCCCAGCACGCCCCACATCAGCGCAAACTGCACGCCCATCAGCACAAGCCCGGCCCAGATAATGGCGCCCGTCCACAGGCTTATCAGCGTTTTCAGCGCCAGATAATGCGTGACGCCTTTCAGCGCCCGGTGCAGGCCGGCGATATGCACCTGCGGATTAGCCAGCGCAAAACGCAGCTTATAGGGGACGTGGCGTACCTCGAACAGCATAAAGACGACGGTCATCACCAGCAGTAAAATACTCGCCATCGCGCCGGAAAGGCTGGTCATTAGCGTGGTGGCGAAAGCCATCACCCTTTCGGAGTCCAGACGCTGCAGCATGCGTTCCGGCGAAAGCCGCAGGTGTACCAGCGGAATCGCTCTTTCGAACTCCAGCACCTTCTGCATCAGCATCTTGTTGTATTTCGGCAGCAGAGCCAGAAACTCATTCATCGATGCCGCCAGCACGCCGATCAGCAAAGTCAGCATAATCAGCATCACGAAGACCACGATAGCAATGGCCAGCGGGCGTCGTACCCCGCGTCGAATAAACCAGGTGACGAGCGGGTTGAGCACGATGGCGAAAAAGAGCGCCATCAGGAGCGGCACGATAATGTCCGCCGCCGCGTGGATCCCGGCAAGGATAATCACCAGGGCGGAGAGCTTCAGGAGAATGTGTAACCCGACTTTATCGGATTCGAGGGGCGGCATGGAGAATTCCTTTCTGTTATCGATCTTCATAGTGTAGTGCTTTGTTGGCTTCTTATTCAGAGGGCTGTCGGAAGTCAGTAGCTGAAATCCAGGCCGGGACCTGTTTATACTGGGCATCCGCTGTTTTCTGAGTGAATGCTGATGCCTGACCTCGCGCCTCAATCCGCGCCGGGCGGTTTGCGCCTCAATCTGCAAATCGTTTCCGTGGTGATGTTTAACTTCGCAAGCTACATGACTATAGGCCTGCCGCTGGCGGTGCTGCCGGGATATGTACACGACGTCATGGGCTTTAGCGCCTTTTGGGCGGGGCTGGTCATCAGCCTGCAATATTTTGCCACGTTGTTAAGCCGTCCGCATGCCGGACGTTACGCTGATTTACTCGGGCCGAAAAAAATAGTCGTATTTGGCCTGTGCGGCTGCTTTCTGAGCGGCTTCAGCTACCTGCTGGCGGCGCTTGGCAGCGGCTGGCCGATGGCGAGCTTAATTTTGCTCTGTTTTGGGCGTGTGATCCTGGGGATTGGCCAAAGTTTTGCCGGCACCGGCTCCACGCTTTGGGGCGTCGGCGTGGTCGGCTCCTTGCATATTGGACGCGTCATTTCCTGGAACGGGATCGTCACCTACGGCGCGATGGCGATTGGCGCGCCGCTCGGCGTGCTGTTCTGGCACATGGGTGGGCTGAAGCTTCTGGCGGAAATTATTATGGCCGTGGCGCTGCTCGCTATTCTCCTTGCGCTGCCGCGCCCGGCGGTAAAAGCTGGTAAAGGCAAGCCGTTGCCTTTTCGGGCGGTGCTTGGCCGCGTCTGGCTCTACGGTATGGCGCTTGCGCTGGCTTCCGCGGGTTTCGGCGTAATCGCCACCTTTATCACGCTGTTCTACGATGCCAAAGGCTGGGACGGCGCGGCGTTTGCGCTCACGCTCTTTAGCTGCGCGTTTGTCGGTGCCCGCTTACTTTTTCCGAACGGTATTAACCGCCTGGGCGGGCTGAACGTGGCGGCGATCTGCTTCGTGGTGGAAATTATCGGGCTGCTGCTGGTGGGCTTTGCGGATGAACCCTGGATGGCGAAAGCCGGTACGTTTCTGACGGGCGCCGGCTTCTCGCTGGTGTTTCCGGCGCTGGGCGTTGTGGCGGTGAAAGCTGTGCCACAGCAGAATCAGGGCAGCGCGTTAGCGACCTATACCGTGTTTATGGATTTATCCCTCGGCATCACCGGACCGCTTGCTGGCCTGGTAATGGCTTATGCGGGCGTGCCGGTAATTTATCTGGCGGCGGCGGGACTGGTCTTTATCGCGCTGCTACTGGCCTTGCGGTTAAAAAAAAGGCCTCCGGTTGTGCAACCGCAGGCCGTGACGCCACCAGAATAATTACTTGATGATTATGGTGTTGATGATGTTCTCAGCGGCGGTTTGCGCCTGCTGCTGATTGTCCGCAGGCAGCGTTATCTGCATGGTCAGCAGCTTATCATCCACTTTGCTCAGGATAACCGACGAGTACGCGGTTTGACCTTTTGCCGAGATAATGGTGTCGAGCTGTTGCAGGTTGTGGCCTTTAATCTCAACAGATTTGTTGGTCACGACCTGGAGCTGCGGGTCGCGCGCGCGCTGCTGGTCTTCCAGGCGTTTTGCCAGCGCTTCTAAATCATCGGTGGTGTTGTCGCCGACAATCACGATAACCGCTTTCTGGCCGGTGGCGTCGGAGTAGACGTGCATATTATTCGTCTGCGTGCCCACTTTACCGCTTTGATCCGTCATATCCGGCGGCAGGGCGAAGCTTACTTTACCATCAAGCAGGCTAACCGGCTGGGCATTGGCGTTGCCTTCGGCTGCAGCCCCTTCGGCCGGGGTTTTGGTGTCGTTGTTGTCGCAGGCGGCAAGACCAAACACCAGCAGGCCGATACCGACATATTTAACCAGGTTACGCATGACTTCATCCTTTACGTTAATAAGCCGCTAAGGCCAATCCCAGCATCTTAGCACAAGATAATTCAGGCGCGGTCAACCGGGCTGCAACCCCGATATTTCAGATTTGTCCGCCAGGCGTTTTATCAGCATGTTGAGCAGCACGCCATACATTGGCAGGAAGAAAATCAGGCTTATCAAAATTTTAAAGCAGTAATCAACGATGGCGATCTCCACCCAGTGCTGCGCCATAAACGCATCCGGGCTGCGCCAGAAAGCGATAAAGAAGAAGGAGAGCGTATCGCTGACGTTGCCGAAAAGCATGGAGGCCGACGGCGCAAGCCACCAGCGTTTGCTCTGACGAAGGCGGTTAAAGACGTGGACATCAAGGATCTGCCCCAGCGCGTAAGCCATAAAGCTTGCCGTGGCTATGCGGGCGACAAACAGGTTGAAGTGCGTCAGCGCCTCAAATCCTTGCCAGCTGCCCATATAAAACAGGGCGGAAATAGCGTAAGAAATCACCAGCGCCGGGATCATTACCACAAAGATAATGCGACGCGCGAGCGGGGCGCCGAAAATCCGCACCGTCAGATCGGTTGCCAGGAAGATAAACGGGAAGCTGAAGGCGCCCCAGGTCGTATGGAATCCGAAGACCGAAACCGGAAGCTGTACCAGATAGTTGCTGGAGGTGATCACCAGCAAATGGAATAGCGATAGCCAGAACAGCGCTCTCATGCGCCGTTGAGTTTGGAACTGCGTCATATTTTAGCCTTTTTAATGAATGGGGTGAGGGAACCCAGTAAGCGCTTTTTAAAAGCCGGGGGATAATACTGCTTTAGTCCCGCTTTGCAATGGTTAATTTTAACGCAATCGTTCACGTCGCTTGCACGATATTTTACCGGGCGTAAACTAGCGCGGTTTTTTACATTCGAGACTGCCATGACCGATTTATTCGCCAACCCGGACCACACCCTTGATGCCTCTGGCCTGCGCTGTCCCGAGCCGGTAATGATGGTGCGCAAAACCGTACGTAATATGCAGCCGGGCGAGACGCTGTTGATCGTCGCCGACGATCCGGCCACCACGCGTGATATTCCCGGTTTTTGCCGCTTTATGGAGCACGAGCTGATTGCTCAGCATGTAGAATCACTGCCTTACCGCTACCTGCTGCGTAAAGGCCAGTAGCCCGCTTACGCCCTGTGCTTTCCGCACGGGGCTTCTGAACCCGCTTTGCATCCCTTCTGAACCTCAATTTCATTTTTTGTTGCTTTTGTGAACTGCTTCACCACCGCTTTTCTTCATCCAGGCTAATTTCTAATCGACAAAATAAAACATTGTTTTACTTCTTACCTACCCGACATTTCTATTTCTGGAGCGACACGATGAAGAAGACCTTTATGCCTGCTTTCGCTGGCCTGTGCCTGTCTACCGCGTCACTGCTGTTTGCGCAGGCAAGCTATGCGCAGGTCATTAAAGCCGCCGATGTTCACCCCGAAGGCTATCCCAACGTTGTCGCTGTGCAACATATGGGTGAAAAGCTGAAGCAGCAAACCAACGGGGAACTGGAGATTAAAGTCTTCCCAAGCGGCGTGCTTGGCGATGAAAAACAGATGATTGAGCAGGCGCAGCTGGGGGCGATAGATATGATTCGTGTCTCCATGGCGCCGGTTGCCGCCATTCTGCCGGATGTTGAAGTCTTTACCCTGCCGTATGTGTTCCGCGATGAAGATCATATGCATAAAGTGATCGACGGCGATCTGGGGAAAAAGATCGGCGACAAGCTCACTTCTAACCCGAAATCCCGCCTGGTGTTTCTCGGCTGGATGGATTCCGGCACGCGTAATCTGATTACCAAAAACCCGGTAGTGAAGCCGGAGGACTTACGCGGTATGAAAATCCGCGTGCAGGGCAGCCCGGTCGCGCTTGCCACGCTTAAAGACATGGGAGCTAACTCCGTGGCGATGGGCGTGAGCGAAGTGTACAGCGGGATGCAAACCGGGGTTATCGACGGCGCGGAGAACAACCCGCCAACGTTTATCGCCCATAACTATATGCCGGTCGCCAAAAACTATACCCTGAGCGGCCACTTCATCACTCCGGAAATGCTGCTCTACTCCAAAGTGAAGTGGGACAAGCTGAGCGCCGACAACCAGCAAAAAATCCTCAAGCTGGCCCGCGAAGCGCAGATGGAGCAGCGCGAGCTGTGGAATGTCTATAACAAACAGGCGCTGGAAAAAATGAAGGCAGGCGGCGTGCAGTTCCACGAAATCGACAAGTCCTGGTTTGTGAAAGCGACCGAGCCGGTGCGCAAAGAGTATGGTGAGAAGCATCAGGATCTGATGAAAGCAATCGCTGACGTTCATTGATCCTAACGGCTGATACTTTCGTGGAGGGCGTATGTCCCAAAGCTTCTCGAACTGGATGGATAAAGTTTACCTGGCGGCGATGATCGTCGCCGGTTTCTCTTTGCTTATCATGACCGTCATTATTCCGATTGGGATTTTCTCGCGCTATGTGCTCAACCGCGGGGAATCCTGGCCGGAGCCGGTGGCGATAATCTGCATGGTCACGTTTACCTTTATCGGCGCGGCGGTGAGCTATCGCGCCGGTTCCCACATCGCGGTAAATATGCTGACGGACCGGCTGCCGCAGGCGCTGCAAACGTTCTGCGTGCGCATTGTCGATCTGCTGATGCTGTTGATTTCAGGCGTGATGTTTTATTACAGCTACTTCCTGTGTGCGGACTTATGGCTGCAGCCTGTGGCGGAGTTTCCCGTCCTGACGTCGGGGCAAACCTACCTGCCGTTGCCGGTTGGCGCGGTGTTGCTGATTTTGTTTGTTATCGAGCGATTGCTGTTTGGTTCTCAGGAGAACCGTCCGGTAGTGCTGCTTGGTAATCACGGTTAACGGCCGGGGGATCCCAACATGGATGCATTTGTGTTATTAGCCACGCTCGCCGTGCTGCTGGCCGTGGGCATGCCGGTGGCGTTTGCCGTTGGGCTCAGCGCTATGGTCGGGGCGCTGTGGATTGATTTGCCGCTTGAGGCGATCATGATCCAAATCACCAGCGGGGTGAATAAATTCACCCTGCTTGCGATCCCGTTCTTTATTCTGGCGGGGGCGATCATGGCGGAAGGCGGCATTGCGCGGCGCCTGGTGAATTTCGCCTACATATTTGTCGGCTTTATTCGCGGCGGCCTGTCGCTGGTGAACATCGTGGCTTCTACCTTCTTTGGCGCGATTTCGGGCTCGTCGGTGGCGGATACCGCGTCCATCGGCAGCGTGATGATCCCGGAAATGGAGAGGAAAGGCTATCCACGCGAATACGCGGCGGCGGTCACCGCGAGCGGATCGGTGCAGGCGATTTTGATCCCGCCAAGCCATAACTCGGTGATTTACTCGCTGGCGGCCGGCGGCTCGGTTTCTATCGCCACGCTGTTTATCGCCGGCGTGCTGCCGGGAATATTAATGGGCGCCAGCCTGATGGTGATGTGCCTGGGCTTCGCCCATAAACGCGGCTATCCGAAAGGGGAACGTATTCCCTTTAAGCAGGCGCTGAAAATATTCTTTGATGCTTTATGGGGCCTGATGACGGTCGTCATCATCCTCGGCGGTATTCTGACCGGCGTGTTTACCGCCACGGAATCCGCGGCGGTGGCCTGCGTGTGGGCCTTTTTCGTCACCATGTTTATCTATCGCGATTACAAATGGAACGAGCTGCCGAAGCTGATGTTCCGCACGGTGAAAACCGTCTCTATCGTTATGATTTTGATTGGTTTTGCTGCGGCTTTTGGCGCCGTGATGACCTATATGCAGCTTCCTGCGCGCATCACCGAATTCTTTACGTCGCTGTCGGATAACAAGTACGTGATCCTGATGTACCTGAACGTGATGCTGCTGCTGATCGGCACGCTGATGGACATGGCGCCAATTATTTTGATCCTGACTCCGGTGCTGCTGCCGGTGACCAACTCGCTGGGCATCGATCCGGTGCATTTCGGGATGATCATGATGGTAAACCTGGGCATCGGCCTGATTACGCCGCCGGTTGGTTCGGTGCTGTTTGTCGCCAGCGCGGTCAGCAAGCAGAAGATAGAAGTGGTAGTGCGGGCTATGCTGCCGTTCTACTTTATGCTGCTGGTGGTGCTGGCAATGGTGACCTATATTCCGTGGGTTTCGCTGTGGCTGCCGCACGCTCTGGGGATGAACTGAAGTGATTGGCAGGGCGGGTAAGCAACCTTACCCGCCTGACTTTTCAAATGACTACTTCTTACGCAACAGTCGCAACGCATTCGCCGTCACCAGCGCAGTTGCGCCGGAATCCGCAAGTACCGCCAGCCACAGGCCGGTAATCCCCAGCAGCGTTGTGATGAGAAATATCCCTTTCAGGCCCAGCGCTATCGTGATGTTCTGCCGGATATTGCTGTGCGTTGCCCGCGCAAGATTAATCATGCCCGCAAGTTCTGTCAGGCGGTTGTGGGTCAGCGCCGCATCGGCGGTTTCCAGCGCCACGTCGGTGCCGCTGCCCATGGCAATGCCGATAGTAGCGGCCTTCATGGCCGGGGCATCGTTGATGCCGTCACCGACCATCGCCAGCGGCCGCCGGGCGTTCATCTCATTGACCGCTTTAACTTTATCAGCGGGCAGCAGGCTGGCACGGTAATCCATACCCAGTTCACCGGCGATAGCTGCGGCTGCGCGCGGATTATCGCCCGTCAGCATTACACCTTGTACACCGATATTTTTCAGGGCCGCAATCGCCTCTCTGGCATCGCTGCGCAGCGTGTCGCGCATAGCGATAATGCCCAGCAGCCCGTTCTGGCGCACCACGGCAATCACCGTCTGGCCTTCCGCTTCCAGTTGCGTGATGCGTCCTTGCCAGGTGGCATTTAGCACGGCGGCGGAGAGTTTTCCCGGCGAGCTAAGCAGCAGCGTTTCACCATCGATTATTGCTTCCACGCCAACGCCCGCCAGCACGCGGTGCGATACCGTTGCCGGCAGGGTAAGTTCCCGCTGTTGCGCTTCGCGAACAATGGCCTGCGCAAGCGGGTGCGAAGAGCCCTGCTCAGCGGCGGCGGCCAGCGCCAGCAGGTCGTTTTCGCTCAGCGAATCAGCCGCGTCAATTGCGGTAACCTGCGGCTTTCCTGCGGTCAGCGTGCCGGTTTTATCGAACGCTATCTGTTGGATCTGCCCGAGACGTTCCAGCGCCGCGCCGCCTTTTATTAATGCGCCACGGCGAGCGGCGGCAGCCAGGCCGGAAGTTATCGCAGCCGGCGTCGAAATAACTAACGCGCAAGGGCAGCCGATCAGCAGCAGCGCCAGCCCTTTGTATATCCACTCACTCCAGCTTTGCCCGAACAACAGCGGCGGGATGACGGCGGCAAGTAGCGCTATCGCCATAATAGCCGGCGTGTAGACGCGGCTGAAACGGTCGATAAAGCGTTCTATCGGCGCCCGGCTTTCTTCAGCTTCTTCAATTAAACGCAAAATGCGATCGATGGCGCTGTCGCCCGGCTCAGAGATGACCTCAAGCTGAACAAGCCTGTCGACGCTGGTGCTGCCCGCCGGGACTTTCTCGTTTTGGCTGCGTTCCACCGGCACCGATTCGCCGGTTAACGCGCTTTCGTCGAAGCTGGCGGTTTCGTTGAGCAGGCGACCATCCGCCGGTAACCGGCCACCGGCGGAGACTTCAATGACATCGCCCGGACGAAGTTCGCTCAGCGCGATACTTTCTCTTTCGCCGTGGCGAATGCGCGTGGCGATCTCCGGCCTGAGCGCCATCAGGGCGCTTACTCCGCGTCTGGCACGGCTTGCCGCAAAGGATTCAAGGCGTTCGCCAATCAGAAACAACGCCAGCACCATAGCTGCTTCGGCGGTGGCGCCGATAAAAAGCGCGCCGGCCGCGGCGACGCTCATCAACGTCTCGATAGCAAACCAGTTACCGCTGCGGATCAGGCGCACGGCCTGGCGCGCAACGGGCCACAGGCCAACCAGCGTGGTGGCGATAAACGCTATGTTGCCGGACGGATGGCTGAACTGTTCCAGTCCCCAGCTTACCGCCATCATGACAGCGAGAGTGAGAAGCGGTAAGTTTTCACGCCAGCCAGGACCGGCGGCGACTGCCGGTACGGCGCCGTCGCGCAGCGTATATCCGGCGGCTTTTACCGCTTTTTCAACTTCCTGACGGACGTCGTGTGGCGCGGTTACCAGAAGTTTTTGCGTCGCAAACAGAACCTGCACGTGTTGTACGTCCGGGATTTGTTTTACCGCGTTTTCGACTTTACGTGCGCAGGCGGCGCAGTCCATGCCCGCGACCTGCCAGCTATAGCGATCGCCTTTCTCCGGAATAACTTCGGGCTGCGGGACAGCAGAGCACTGCTCGTCACCGCAGCAGGAGGGCGCTTCGGCTGGCAACGGACTTAACTTTACCTTTGCAAACTGCGGGGTGCTTTTAGCGTTGTTCATACGCCCTCCTGGGTAATGATAATATTCTCATTACCGATGTTACACTCTGGAGCTTACTCCAGAGTCAAGAGGGAATATGCGGCTCAGATATAGAGCGACCGGACAATCATAAAATGTCCGGCAAAATAGCAGGCGGCGGCGATGGCGCTATCGGCGGTAAAACGGCGGCGGTAGTGGCTAATCAACCAGACAATATTGCCCAGCAGGAGAAGCGTGGCGCCGACAAAACCCGAGAGGCTGCTGCTTGTCGGGCGGAAGAAATAGAGCTCGCCTGCCAGCCATACCATGACCAGCGTCATGCCGATAAAGGTCATGATCGGCCAGCGGAAGGTTTCCAGCCGCGTCCAGATGATGGCCACCAGCAACGCACCCACAATCAGCAGCGCGAGGGGCAGCGGCCAGAAAAAGGAGAACGTCATCCGGCTGGCGAAATAAAGGGTATAGAGCAAATGCGACAGAAAGAAGGCGCCGATGGCGTACAGCAGACGCTGCGTCGGCAGCAGGGTCAGCGCATCGCCCGCAAGCGTTGCCAGCAAACCGGCGAGGATGAGGTAACCCGTAGCCTCAAACATCGGCGCCTGCCAGGCCAGCAAAAGCAGCAGCAGCAGCGTGACCGGCTTAAACACCCAGCGTTGCCAGGCTGGGCCCCGATAGGAAGCGTCAACGTAGAGCCACCCGGAAAAGAATACGGCAATGAAAGACCAGAGCATGGCGTGTCCCTTTTTTAATAGTCGGCGTATCGCACACAGCAGGCTGTGCTTCTTATTTAAGTCTAGTGGTCAAAGTCGGTGGATGACAATGCCCGGAGGTGAGAGGTATTCTTAAAAGCGCCTGACAAACCGGGATAAATCTATGAGCAAACCACCCGTTTTCTTTATTGCCATCATCGTGTTAATCGTGGTGGCCGCGTCATTTCGCTTTATGCAGCAGCGCCGCCAGACGGCCGAAAACGACGCCGCGCCGCTGAGCCAAAAAAGCGTCATCGTCGCCGTCAAGCGCGAAACGCCGGCCAATGACCGGCGTTCACGACAGCGCGAGGTTGTGCCCGCCGGCAGCTCGATGCGTTATGAGGTTCGGTTCCGCCCACAGGCAGGCGGAATGGAGATGAAAATGCGCGTGTCGGCGGAGGTTTATCATGAGCTTAGCGTTGGGGATAAAGGCACGTTGCAGTACAAAGGGACGCGTTTTATCGCCTTCGTCCCGCAAGCCCCTCACTGACCCTTGCGCAGGTTCTTCTGCCAGGCCAGCAGCTCAAAGACCCCAAAAACGAAGATTTTAAGCTGCTGACCGCGGCTCAGCGGCGGGCCATCTTTCGGCTGGGTTGATTTCAGCAGCGCCAGCTGCATCGCGTGCATAATAGCCATAAAAATCAGCGCTACGTTGACAAAGATATTTAGCGGGCGCGGGAAGGGATGGAAAATATTCAGCAGCAAAAAGGCCCATACGCACAGCATCAGCAGCCTGCCCAGATTAATCAACATGATGTATCTCCTTATGCTTCGCGGCGATAGAGGCGGCAGGCAACCTGGCCGGCCACTTTTTCACGGTGTAGTGTCCAGCTTGCGGGCACTGGCGGCATGCTGTTCTCCACTTCGCTTTCGACATAGATCAGCGCGTCAGCCGCCAGCCAGCCGTTAAGCTCAAGCAGGGCTATCGTCTCTTCCAGCAGTCCCTTACGGAACGGCGGATCGATAAACACAACGGTATGCGGCTTGCCGGGTTGCGCCAGATAATTCAGCGTATTGGCGTTGATGACGACGCCGTTCGCAGCGTTAAGCGTGATGAGATTCTTCTGCAATTGCTGTGAGACGTTGCGATCCATTTCCAGAAGCGTAGCACCTGCGGCATAACGGGATAGCGCTTCGAGCCCCAGCGCGCCGCTACCTGCGAAACAGTCCAGCACGCTGGCGTCCACCATCGACGGAGCCAGCCAGTTGAATAAGGTTTCGCGTATCCGGTCGGTGGTTGGACGCAGGCCGGGGCTGTCGGGAACGGGAAGCTTACGGCCACGCCAAAGGCCTCCAATAATGCGGATCTGGCCTGTACCTTTGGATTGGGATTTCTTCATAAGACTCACTGCGATGTGATTTTTGCCGACTATTCTAGCGGCGCGAGAGGTGAGGGGAAACCTTATTCCGTCGGAGTGCCGCAAGCTTTGGGAAAGTGATAGACTAACATATTCAATCGACGATCATTTTCAGCGCCCGGCGCAAGCGCTCCCGGGCCTGTGCCATGAATCAACAGCGAGGAGTACATTCGCAAATGGCGAAAGAGAAAAAACGCGGCTTTTTTTCCTGGTTGGGCTTTGGTCAGAAAGAGCAGGAACCGGAACAGGAAACAGAACAAAAAGTTGTAGCAGAAGAACCGGTTGCCGAAGAGCCTGTTGAGCGCAACGCTGAACAAATCGTTGAACCAGCACAGCCGCAGGCGGCTGAAGAAAGCGCGCAGCCAGAAGCGAGTGATGAGCCGGCTGTTCACTCTCCGCAGGAAACTGAAAGCTTCGCGCAGGACGTTGTAGAAGTCAGCGAAAAGCTGGCTGAACCTGAAGCGGTTGCCGAGCCAGAACCTGTTATCGAACCAGCAGCCGTTGAGCCGGAAGTTCTGCCTGAACCAGAGCCAGCCGCCCAGCCGCAGGCCACGGTCGAGCATGAAGAGCTGCCGCTACCGGAAGAGGTAGCAGAAACCGAGCTGGAAGCGGATGAATGGCAGGCGGAACAAGATAGCGCTGGCGAAGAAACCGTCGCTGAAATCGAAGAGCTCGTTGCCGCTCACGTTGAATATGCCCCCGTCGAAGAAGCGCCGGTAGAAGCGGATACGGCGGAAGCGGAAGAAGATATTCAGGAGCAGCAGGAGCAGGAGAAGCCAACCAAAGAGGGTTTCTTTGCGCGTCTCAAACGCAGCCTGCTGAAAACTAAACAGAATCTCGGTTCCGGATTTATCAGTCTGTTCCGCGGTAAGAAAATCGACGACGATCTGTTTGAAGAGCTCGAAGAGCAGCTGCTGATTGCCGACGTTGGCGTTGAAACCACCCGTAAAATCATCGGCAACCTGACTGAAGGCGCGAGCCGTAAGGATCTGCGCGATGCCGAAGCGCTTTATGGTCTGCTGAAAGACGAAATGGGCGAAATCCTGGCGAAAGTCGATGAACCGCTCAACGTTGAAGGCAAGACGCCGTTTGTCATCCTGATGGTTGGCGTAAACGGCGTGGGTAAAACCACCACCATCGGCAAGCTGGCGCGTCAGTTCCAGCAGGAAGGCAAATCGGTGATGCTGGCGGCGGGCGATACCTTCCGCGCGGCAGCGGTCGAGCAGCTGCAGGTGTGGGGGCAGCGCAACAATATTCCTGTTGTCGCTCAGCATACCGGAGCGGATTCCGCTTCCGTTATTTTCGATGCGATTCAGGCAGCTAAGGCGCGCGGCGTTGATGTGCTGCTGGCCGATACCGCAGGGCGCCTGCAGAACAAAGCGCACCTGATGGAAGAGCTGAAGAAAATCGTCCGCGTGATGAAAAAGCTGGACGAAGAGGCCCCGCATGAGGTTATGCTCACTATCGATGCCAGTACCGGACAAAATGCGGTAAGCCAGGCGAAGCTGTTCCATGAGGCCGTAGGGCTTACGGGCATCACCCTGACTAAACTGGATGGCACAGCCAAAGGCGGCGTGATTTTCTCCGTGGCCGATCAATTTGGCATTCCGATTCGCTACATTGGCGTCGGCGAACGAATTGAGGACTTGCGTCCGTTTAAAGCGGACGATTTTATAGAGGCACTTTTTGCCCGAGAGGATTAACAATGATTCGCTTTGAACACGTCAGTAAAGCCTATCTCGGTGGAAGGCAAGCGCTGCAGGGCGTTACCTTCCATATGCAGCCCGGTGAGATGGCTTTTCTGACCGGCCACTCTGGCGCGGGGAAAAGTACCCTGCTCAAGCTTATCTGCGGTATTGAACGGCCCAGCGCCGGAAAGATTTTCTTCAGCGGCCACGATATCAGCCGTCTGAAGAGCCGGGAGGTGCCGTTCCTGCGTCGCCAGATTGGCATGATCTTCCAGGATCACCACCTGTTAATGGACAGAACGGTCTACGATAACGTGGCGATCCCGCTGATTATCGCCGGGGCGAGCGGAGAAGATATTCGCCGCCGCGTCAGCGCCGCGCTGGATAAGGTCGGGCTGCTGGACAAAGCGAAGAATTTCCCTATTCAGCTCTCCGGCGGTGAACAGCAGCGCGTGGGCATCGCCCGTGCGGTGGTCAATAAACCTGCCGTATTGCTGGCGGATGAACCGACAGGCAACCTGGACGAGGCGCTCTCGGAAGGCATCCTGCGCCTGTTCGAAGAGTTTAACCGCGTTGGGGTAACGGTTCTGATGGCGACGCACGACCTTGGTCTTATCTCCCGTCGTAACTATCGTATGTTGACATTAAGCGATGGCCATTTGCATGGAGGCCTGGCAGGTGAATAAACGCAACGCGCTCAATCACATCAAGCGCTTCAGCAATAAGCTGGATAAAATCAACAAGCTGAACCGGCCTGCGGACGCAGGTCGCCCGGCGAAAAAAAGCGCTAAAGGGCCTCAATCGAAAGCCCGCTCGCTCAAGGGCGGCGTGAACGAACAGTTCCGCTACGCCTGGGAAGGCGCGGTCCAGGATCTGAAGAGCAAGCCTCTTGCCACTTTTCTTACCATAATGGTTATCGCCATTTCGCTTACGCTGCCGAGCGTGTGCTATATGGTTTACAAAAACGTCAATCAGGCCGCGACGCAGTATTATCCTTCGCCGCAAATCACCGTCTATCTTGATAAAGCGCTGGACGATAACGCCGCGCAGCAGGTGGTTGGCGCTATTCAGGCCGAAGAGGGAGTGGATAAAGTCAATTATCTGTCGCGCGATGAGGCCCTTGGCGAGTTCCGTAACTGGTCAGGCTTTGGCGGCGCGCTGGATATGCTCGAAGAAAACCCGCTGCCGGCGGTGGCGGTGGTGAACCCAAAACTCGATTTCCAGAGCACGGATCACCTGAACACGTTGCGCGATCGCGTGGCGCGTATTAACGGCGTGGACGAAGTACGCATGGACGATAGCTGGTTTGCGCGGCTTGCGGCCTTGACGGGCCTCGTCGGGCGCGTATCCGCTATGATCGGCATTTTGATGATTGCCGCCGTTTTCCTGGTGATCGGCAACAGCGTGAGGCTGAGCATTTTCGCCCGCCGGGATACCATTAACGTGCAGAAACTGATTGGCGCAACGGATGGCTTTATCCTGCGTCCATTCCTGTACGGCGGCGCGCTGCTGGGATTCACCGGGGCGTTTTTATCGCTTATTCTTTCGGAAATTCTGGTGCTGCGGCTATCTTCTGCGGTAACGGAAGTGGCGCAGGTATTCGGCACAAAATTTGACCTTTCGGGCCTCGGTTTTGAAGAGTGTTTGCTGCTGCTGCTGGTGTCGGCGATGATTGGCTGGACGGCGGCCTGGCTTGCCACCGTGCAACATTTACGTCGCTTTACCCCAGAATAAAATTTTTTTGATATACTTTGTCTCCGGCTCATGGAACTTCCGTTAGCCGGGGATAGCGTTCCCTTTTCAGCGCGACGCTTCTCCTGCCGTGTTACCAGTGCTGTCACATTTTGTGTGTAATTTATACACAGCCATACATTGAACTTGTGGATAAGATCACTGTCTGAGAGTAGTGTGAATGGTACGGTCTGGCGCGTTGACGTGAAGTCAGTGCCTTTGCCGCATAAAAAAGCGTTGCGGCAACCTGTACGTTAGTCTCTAAGAGAGGGTTTGAATGACCAAAGAAATGCAAAATTTAGCTTTAGCCCCTGTTGGTAACCTGGAATCTTATATCCGGGCCGCTAACGCCTGGCCGATGTTAACGGCTGAGGAAGAGAAGGAGCTGGCTGAAAAGCTGCATTACCAGGGCGATCTGGAAGCAGCGAAAAGGCTGATCCTGTCTCACCTGCGCTTTGTTGTTCACATCGCTCGTAATTATTCGGGCTATGGCCTGCCGCAGGCTGACCTGATTCAGGAAGGTAATATCGGCCTGATGAAAGCGGTACGCCGCTTCAACCCGGAAGTGGGGGTTCGCCTGGTCTCCTTTGCCGTGCACTGGATCAAGGCTGAAATTCACGAATACGTGCTGCGTAACTGGCGTATTGTGAAGGTGGCAACCACTAAAGCGCAGCGTAAGCTGTTCTTTAACCTGCGTAAAGCTAAACAACGTCTGGGGTGGTTTAATCAGGACGAAGTGGAAATGGTCGCCAATGAGCTTGGCGTTTCCAGCAAAGACGTGCGCGAGATGGAATCCCGCATGGCGGCGCAGGACATGACCTTTGACATGGGTAATGATGACGACTCCGACAGCGCGCCAATGGCGCCGGTGCTGTTCCTGCAGGATAAATCGTCTAACTTTGCCGACGGCATCGAAGACGATAACTGGGAATCCCACGCTGCGGATAAACTCAGCGACGCTATGCTGGGCCTTGACGAGCGCAGCCAGGCTATCATCCGCGCGCGCTGGCTTGATGAAGACAACAAAAGCACATTGCAGGAGCTGGCAGACCGCTACGGCGTCTCCGCAGAACGTGTTCGTCAGCTGGAAAAGAACGCGATGAAAAAACTGCGTATGGCTATCGAAGCGTAAAGCTTTTCCAGCCAGATAAAAAACCGCCTTTCCGGGCGGTTTTTTTATGCCTGCTCCCTCCCACTTCGAAACGTGACAAAATTGTTATTCCAAAAAACGCAAAATCGGGTATGTTTTTAGCACGGAGTGCGGCGGAGGCCTGCGCGGTTATCTCCACATCAAAAATAAAACAGCGCCAAAACAACACCACAAATAGCAGTCACAACAAGAATGGGGATTCTCAGGATGAAAATGAAGGGCAAAGCTTTACTGGCTGGCTGTATCGCACTGGCGATGAGCAATGCGGCATTTGCAAAGGACATTAAAGTTGCGGTAGTCGGCGCCATGTCTGGGCCGGTTGCGCAGTATGGCGATCAGGAATTTACCGGTGCAGAGCAGGCGGTTGCCGATATTAACGCCAAAGGCGGTATCAAAGGCGACAAGCTGGTCATCACCAAATATGACGATGCCTGCGACCCGAAACAAGCGGTTGCGGTCGCCAACAAAGTGATTAACGACGGCATTAAATACGTTATCGGCCACTTATGCTCCTCTTCCACGCAGCCTGCGTCTGATATCTACGAAGACGAAGGCGTTCTGATGATCACGCCTGCGGCAACCGCACCGGAACTGACCGCGCGTGGCTACAAGCTGACTCTGCGTACCACGGGTCTGGATTCCGATCAGGGCCCAACTGCCGCGAAATACATTCTTGAACATGTAAAACCAAAAAATATTGCGATTATTCACGACAAGCAGCAATACGGCGAAGGCCTGGCGCGCTCGGTGCAGGATAATCTGAAGAAAGGCGGCGCGAACGTGGTGTTCTTTGACGGCATCACCGCAGGCGAGAAAGATTTCTCCACGCTGGTGGCGCGCCTGAAGAAAGAGAATATCGATTTCGTCTACTATGGCGGTTACCACCCGGAAATGGGCCAGATCCTGCGCCAGTCTCGTGCCGCAGGGCTGAAAACTCAGTTTATGGGGCCGGAAGGCGTGGCGAACGTTTCGCTGTCTAACATTGCCGGCGCCTCTGCCGAAGGCATGTTAGTCACCAAGCCGAAGAACTACGATCAGGTTCCTGCTAACAAACCGGTTGTGGATGCGATCAAAGCGAAGAAACAGGATCCTAGCGGCGCATTCGTGTGGACCACCTATGCTGCGCTGCAGTCGCTGGCGGCAGGTCTGAACAAATCAGAAGATCCGGCTGAAATCGCCACTTATCTGAAAGCGAGCACGGTAGATACGGTGATGGGGCCGCTCTCCTGGGATGAGAAGGGCGATCTGAAAGGCTTTGAGTTCGGCGTGTTCACCTGGCATGCGGACGGTACTGCGACCGACGCTAAATAAAAGTTGTCGGGTGGCGCTGAGGCTTACCCGACCTACTATTATTCATGCGATTATAAGTCGGGTGGCGCTGACGCTTACCCGACCTACCATTATTCATGCGATTATAAGTCGGGTGGCGCTGACGCTTACCCGACCTACCAGTGTTCACGCGATCGTAAGTCGGGTGGCGCTGAGGCTTACCCGACCTACCATTATTCATGCAATTGTAAGTCGGGTGGCGCTTACGCTTACCCGACCTACCATTGTTCACACGATCGTAAGGCGGGTGGTGCGGACGTTTACCCTAACTACCATTGTTCACGCGATCATAAGTCGGATGGCGCGGACGTTTACCCGACCTATCATTGTTCATGAGATCATAAATCGGGTAGCGCTGAGGCTTACCCTACTTGCCATCTTTCACGCGATCGTAGGTCGGATAAGCGTAGCGCCATCCGACTTTTATCCTACTTCTCCCAGCCGCCGGTCTGTGCCCGGAACCCCGCAGCCTGCATAAAAGCAGCCATTACGCCGCGGTCTTCCACGCCAACGTCGGCCATCCACCAGTCGGTAACCGCCGGGTTATCGCGCAGCACTTCCTCTAACAGATATTGCCCTACGCCGCGCCGACGCGTGATTTCGCGTACCCGCAACGAGTCCAGCGCGCCCTGCGTCCCGGTGAGCGTAACGCGCACCGCGCCCAGAAGGCGATCGTTAAATTTTGCGGCGTAAATCCGATGATTATCGCTGAGCGTGAGCGAAGCGCTGGAGTATTCCGGCCAGATCTTAGCGAGATCGATCTTATCCTGAACGCTACACTCAAACAGACGAATGACGGTGAGTTTCATAAACGAGCTAACCAAAAAGCGGGAAAACCCCGATTGTAACCAATTTATTTGCGCCAGACGCTTTATCTTTTTTCAGCCCATGCGCAGCCGATTGCATTATGTGACAAACATTAAGCAGTTTGAATCACGTCGGAATGAAATTTGTTCAGTATAAAACCCTAAAAACTAGTGAATTATTCCGCTCTTTGTACCGCTATTTTATGCTGAAAACGGCGCTTTTTTTTGTTTCACTCTGCTTCAATACAGAATAATATCTCCGCTTAATCGCCTGAAAAATAGAGCTTTTAGTCACAAAAATTGTAAATTTTAGTGCTAAGCCCTTAAAGGCAATGATAAAAATCGAAACTGATTATAAAAAGCACTGGATATTATTTGACCAGCTTAAGACCACGCCATCACGAAAGAAATGGGGATTGAACGGATGAAAATGAACGCGAAGACATTACTCGCCGGGATAGTTGCTTTGGCGGTGTCTCACGCGGCAACCGCTGCAGACATTAAAGTCGCCGTTGTCGGGGCAATGTCTGGCCCGGTGGCACAATGGGGTGATATGGAGTTCAACGGCGCGCGCCAGGCTATTAAAGATATTAACGCCAAAGGCGGTATCAAAGGCGATAAGCTCGTCGCGGTTGAATATGACGATGCATGCGACCCAAAACAGGCTGTTGCGGTTGCCAATAAAATTGTTAACGACGGCGTGCGCTATGTGATTGGCCACCTGTGCTCCTCTTCCACCCAGCCTGCCTCTGATATCTACGAAGACGAAGGCATTCTGATGATTACCCCCGGCGCGACAAACCCGGAGCTGACAAGCCGTGGCTACGAGATGATCATGCGCACCGCGGGACTGGACTCATCCCAGGGGCCAACGGCTTCTAAATATATTCTTGAGCACGTTAAACCGCAGCGTATTGCCATCATCCATGACAAACAGCAATACGGCGAGGGCCTGGCGCGTTCGGTGCAGGACGGCCTGAAAAAAGCGGGCGCCAATATCGTCTTCTTTGACGGCATCACCGCGGGCGATAAAGATTTCTCCACGCTGGTTGCTCGCCTGCAAAAAGAAAACATCGATTTCGTTTACTACGGCGGTTACTACCCGGAAATGGGGCAGATCCTGCGCCAGGCGCGCGCTGTAGGCCTGAAAACCCAGTTTATGGGGCCGGAAGGCGTAGGTAACGCATCGCTGTCCAATATCGCAGGCCCGGCGGGCGAAGGCATGCTTGTCACCATGCCGAAACGCTATGACCAGGACCCGGCGAACAAAGCTATCGTTGATGCGCTCAAAGCGCAGAAGAAAGATCCAAGCGGCCCGTACGTGTGGATCACCTATGCAGCCGTACAGTCTCTGGCAACCGCGCTTGAACGCAGCGGCAGCGCAGAACCTGCGGATCTGGTTAAAGATTTGAAAGCACACGGCGCAAAAACCGTGATTGGGCCGCTGAACTGGGATGCGAAAGGCGATTTGAAAGGATTTGAGTTTGGTGTCTTCCAGTGGCACGCCGATGGTTCGTCCTCCGTGGCGAAGTAAGGCGGCTACATTAGTCATCCCACCTTGCGGGCGATAAACCCGCAAGGCATAAGAAAGGTTAAGTTATGACCGAGCAGTTTCTCTATTTCCTGCAGCAGATGTTTAACGGCGTCACGCTGGGCAGCACCTACGCGCTGATCGCCATCGGCTATACCATGGTGTACGGCATTATCGGCATGATCAACTTCGCCCACGGCGAAGTGTATATGATTGGCAGCTACGTCTCGTTTATGATCGTCGCGGCGTTGATGATGCTGGGTATCGACGCAGGCTGGATGCTGGTTGGCGCCGGATTCATCGGCGCGATTATTATCGCCAGCGCCTATGGCTGGAGCATTGAACGCGTGGCTTACAAGCCGGTGCGTAACTCCAAGCGCCTGATTGCCCTTATCTCCGCCATCGGGATGTCTATCTTCCTGCAGAACTATGTCAGCCTGACGGAAGGTTCCCGCGACATCGCGTTGCCAAGCCTGTTTAACGGCCAGTGGGTTATCGGCGCGAGCGAAAACTTCACCGCCACCATCACCACTATGCAGCTTGTTATCTGGGTCGTGACCTTCCTTGCGATGCTGGCGCTGACGTTGTTTATCCGTTACTCCCGCATGGGACGTGCCTGCCGTGCCTGCGCAGAAGACCTGAAAATGGCGAGCCTGCTCGGCATCAACACCGATCGCGTTATCTCTCTGACCTTCGTGATTGGCGCGGCGATGGCCGCGGTTGCCGGCGTGCTGCTCGGCCAGTTCTACGGCGTCATCAACCCGTACATCGGCTTTATGGCGGGTATGAAAGCCTTTACCGCGGCGGTGCTGGGCGGTATCGGCAGTATTCCCGGCGCGATGATTGGCGGCCTGATTCTGGGCGTGGCCGAAGCGCTAACCTCAGCCTATCTGAGCACCGAATATAAAGACGTCGTCTCCTTTGCCCTGCTTATTGTGGTACTGCTGGTGATGCCTACCGGTATCCTGGGCCGTCCGGAGGTCGAAAAAGTATGAAACCGATGCATATTGTCTTTTCTGCGCTTTCGGCGGCGATGTTCTTCGTGCTGGCCGGCGTTTTTATGGGCGTGCAGCTGAGCCTCGACGGCACGAAGCTTGTCGTACACAGCGCTGATTCCGTGCGCTGGGAATGGGTCTGGATCGGCACCGCGGTGGTGTTTGTCTTCCAGCTGCTGCGTCCGCTGTTCCAGAAAGGCCTGAAGAAAATCTCCGGGCCGAAGCTTGTGCTGCCCGCGCTGGACGGCTCAACGCCTAAACAAAAAATCTTCCTGTTTGCCCTGCTGATCCTCGCCGTGGCCTGGCCGTTTATGGTTTCACGCGGCACGGTGGATATCGCTACGCTTACGATGATCTACATTATCCTCGGGCTTGGTCTGAACGTGGTGGTCGGCCTGTCCGGCCTGCTGGTGCTGGGTTACGGCGGCTTCTACGCCATCGGCGCCTATACTTTCGCGCTGCTTAACCATTATTACGGCCTGGGATTCTGGACGTGTCTGCCGATTGCCGGCCTGGTCTCTGCTGCCGCAGGCTTCCTGCTCGGCTTCCCGGTGTTGCGCCTGCGCGGTGACTACCTGGCGATTGTGACGCTCGGCTTCGGCGAAATCGTCCGTATTCTGCTGCTGAACAACACCGAAATCACCGGTGGTCCGAACGGCATTAGCCAGATCCCGAAACCCACGCTGTTCGGTCTGGAATTCAGCCGGAGCGCGCGCGAAGGCGGCTGGGATACGTTCAGCAACTTCTTTAACATCGCCTATAACCCCGGCGATCGCATTATCTTCCTCTACCTCGTCGCGCTTCTGCTGGTAGTGCTGTCGCTGTTTGTGATTAACCGTCTGCTGCGTATGCCGCTGGGCCGTGCATGGGAAGCGCTGCGTGAAGACGAAATCGCCTGCCGCTCGCTGGGCCTGAACCCGACGCGCATCAAGCTGACCGCTTTCACCATCAGCGCCGCGTTTGCCGGCTTTGCCGGTACGCTGTTTGCCGCACGCCAGGGCTTCGTAAGCCCGGAATCCTTCACTTTCGCGGAGTCCGCGTTTGTGCTGGCGATTGTGGTGCTCGGCGGCATGGGCTCGCAGTTTGCCGTTATCCTCGCCGCCGTGCTGCTGGTGGTATCCCGCGAGCTGATGCGCGATCTTAATGAATACAGTATGTTAGTGCTCGGCGGCCTGATGGTGCTGATGATGATCTGGCGTCCGCAGGGCCTGCTGCCGATGACGCGTCCGCAGCTGAAGCTGAAAAAAGAGCAGGTGGAACCAGTGAAAGGAGAGCAGGCATGAGTCAGCCATTGTTAACCGTAGACGGCCTGATGATGCGTTTCGGCGGCCTGCTCGCCGTCAACAATGTTGCCCTTGAGCTGCATCCGCAGGAAATCGTCTCGCTCATCGGCCCGAACGGCGCCGGTAAAACCACCGTATTTAACTGCCTGACGGGCTTCTACAAACCGACCGGCGGCACCATTAAGCTACGCGACCAGCATCTTGAGGGCCTGCCGGGCCAGCAAATTGCGCGTATGGGCGTGGTGCGTACTTTTCAGCACGTGCGCCTGTTCCGTGAAATGACGGTGATTGAAAACCTGCTGGTGGCTCAGCATATGCAGCTTAAAACCGGCGTCTTCTCCGGCCTGCTGAAAACGCCTGGCTTCCGCCGGGCGCAAAGTGAAGCGCTGGACCGCGCCGCCGCCTGGCTTGAGCGTATCGGCCTGCTTGAGCAGGCAAACCGTCAGGCGAGCAATCTTGCTTATGGCGATCAGCGTCGTCTGGAGATTGCCCGCTGCATGGTGACGCAGCCGGAAATCCTGATGCTTGATGAGCCTGCCGCCGGCCTTAACCCAAAGGAAACGCACGAGCTTGATGAACTGATTATGGAGCTCCGTAACCACCACAACACCACCGTGCTGCTGATTGAGCACGACATGAAGCTGGTAATGGGCATATCTGACAGGATCTACGTCGTCAACCAGGGAACGCCGCTTGCAAACGGCACGCCGGAACAAATCCGCAATAACCCTGACGTAATCCGTGCTTATTTGGGCGAGGCGTAAATGGAAAATGTAATGTTGTCTTTTGACCAGGTAAGCGCCCACTATGGCAAGATTCAGGCGCTTCACGAGGTCAGTCTGCACATCAAACAGGGTGAGATTGTCACCCTGATCGGCGCGAACGGCGCCGGCAAAACGACGCTGCTGGGCACGCTGTGCGGCGACCCGCGCGCGTCCAGCGGTAAAATAACTTTCGATGGCAAAGATATTACCGACTGGCACACGGCACGCATTATGCGTGAAGCGGTAGCAATAGTGCCGGAAGGACGCCGCGTGTTTTCGCGTATGACGGTGGAAGAGAACCTGGCGATGGGCGGTTTTTTCGCAGACAAGGATCAGTATCACGAGCGTATCAAGCGCGTTTACGATCTGTTCCCGCGTCTGCATGAACGCCGTATCCAGCGTGCCGGCACCATGTCGGGCGGGGAGCAGCAGATGCTGGCGATTGGCCGCGCGCTGATGAGCCAGCCGCGCCTGCTGCTGCTCGACGAGCCGTCTCTCGGTCTTGCGCCTATTATCATCCAGCAGATTTTCGACACCATCGAACAGCTGCGTAGCGAAGGCATGACCATCTTCCTCGTCGAGCAGAACGCCAACCAGGCGCTGAAGCTTGCCGACCGCGGCTACGTGCTGGAAAACGGTCACGTGGTGCTGGAAGACACCGGCGAGCGGCTGCTGGCTAACGAAGCGGTACGCAGCGCCTATCTCGGCGGCTAGGTTAACCTGCGGCGGATGGCGCTGCGCTTATCCGCCCTACCGTAGGTCGGGTAAGCGTAGCGCCACCCGACATAATTAAATCATATTCTCTGTCATTTTCCCTTCATCTCTCCGTCACGATCCTGTCACCCAACGGTTATTTTTCTGTCATCCGCGCATGTCATGTTTTGATGCGAACAAAAACGCGTTTTTTCGCGCTTTTAACCTCATAACAAGAGAGATAAAACATGACTGCATCGTTACGACGTACGGCCCTTTGCCTGGCGCTTGGATGCGCACTCAGCGGCAACGCCTTCGCTGCAACCTCTATTCCGTTCTGGCATTCTATGGAAGGGGAGCTGGGCAAGGAAGTGGATTCTCTGGCAAGCCGCTTCAACGAAAAGCATCCCGATTACAAAATCGTTCCGGTTTATAAAGGCAACTACGAACAGAACCTGGCGGCGGGCATCGCGGCTTTCCGCTCCGGCAACGCCCCGGCGATTTTGCAGGTTTATGAAGTGGGCACCGCGACCATGATGGCCTCAAAAGCCATCAAGCCGGTGTACGAAGTCTTCAGCGATGCAGGCATTAAGTTTGATGAATCCCAGTTTGTGCCGACGGTTTCCGGTTACTACACCGATGCCAAAAGCGGCCACCTGCTCTCCCAGCCGTTTAACAGCTCCACGCCGGTGCTGTACTACAACAAAGACGCCTTCAAAAAAGCCGGGTTGAATCCGGACCAGCCGCCAAAAACCTGGCAGGAGCTGGCCGAGTACACCGCCAAACTTAAAGCTGCTGGCATGAAGTGCGGTTATGCGAGCGGCTGGCAGGGCTGGATCCAGATTGAAAACTTCAGCGCCTGGCACGGCCTGCCGGTAGCCAGCAAAAACAACGGCTTTGACGGCACCGATGCGGTGCTTGAATTTAATAAGCCGGAGCAGGTAAAGCATATCGCCCTGCTTGAATCGCTGAATAAGAAAGGCGATTTCAGCTATTTTGGCCGCAAAGACGAATCCACCGAGAAGTTCTACAACGGCGACTGCGCCATTACCACCGCCTCTTCCGGCTCGCTGGCCGATATTCGCCAGTACGCCAAATTCAACTACGGCGTGGGCATGATGCCTTACGACGCTGATGTGAAAGGTGCGCCGCAGAACGCCATCATCGGCGGAGCGAGCCTGTGGGTTATGCAGGGTAAAGACGCCGCGACTTACAAAGGGGTTGCTGAATTTATGCAGTTCCTTGCCCAGCCGGAAATTGCCGCCGAATGGCACCAGAAAACAGGTTATCTGCCGATCACCAAAGCGGCTTACGACCTGACGCGCGAACAGGGTTTCTATGAGAAAAATCCGGGCGCTGACATCGCTACGCGCCAGATGCTGAACAAGCCGCCGTTGCCGTTCACCAAAGGGCTGCGCCTGGGCAACATGCCACAGATCCGCACCATCGTGGATGAAGAGCTGGAGTCGGTGTGGACGGGCAAGAAAACGCCTCAGCAGGCTTTAGACAGCGCGGTTGAGCGCGGAAATCAGCTGCTGCGTCGTTTTGAGCAGTCGACTAAGTCCTGATTGCGTCGGATGGCGCTGCGCTTATCCGACCTACGTTTAACCTGGCTGATGATGGCGCTGCGCTTATCCGACCTGCGTTTAACCTGGCTGATGATGGCGCTGCGCTTATCCGGTCTACGTTTAACCTGCCTGATGATGGCGCTGCGCTTATCCGGCCTGCGTTAACCCTGGCTGATGATGGCGCTGTGCTTATCCGACCTGCGTTTAACCTGGCTGATGATGGCGCTGCGCTTATCCGGCCTGCGTTAACCCTGGCTGATGATGGCGCTGTGCTTATCCGTCCTACGTTTAACCTGGCTGATGATGGCGCTGCGCTTATCCGACCTGCGTTTAACCTGGCTGATGATGGCGCTGCGCTTATCCGGTCTACGTTTAACCTGCCTGATGATGGCGCTGTGCTTATCCGACCTGCGTTTAACTATGGTTGCCGATAGCGCTTCGCTGCTCCAGCCTGCTGTTCTGCGTAGGGTGGATAAGCGCAAGCGCCATCCACCGCTACTGTTTACAAGAGTTGCCTATGTCCTCATCTCGTCCGGCGTTCCGCTCAGGCTGGCTACCTTACGCGTTAGTTCTGCCGCAGCTGGTTATCACCGTTATCTTTTTCATCTGGCCCGCGGGCGAAGCGCTGTGGTATTCGCTGCAAAATGTCGATCCCTTTGGGCTTTCCAGCAATTTTGTCGGGCTGGATAACTTCATCCAGCTTTTCAATGACGGCTACTATCTGGATTCCTTCTATACCACGCTGATTTTCAGCGGCCTGGTTGCGGGCAGCGGGCTGCTGGTGTCGTTGTTTTTCGCAGCTCTGGTGGATTACATCGTGCGCGGCAGCCGCTTATACCAGACGCTGATGCTGCTGCCTTATGCCGTTGCCCCGGCGATTGCGGCTGTGCTGTGGATCTTCCTGTTTAATCCGGGGCGCGGCCTGCTTACCCATGTGCTGGAGCAGTTCGGCTATCACTGGAACCACGCGCAGAACAGCGGCCAGGCGATGTTCCTGGTGGTGTTCGCCTCGGTGTGGAAGCAGATCAGCTACAACTTTCTGTTCTTCTTCGCGGCCCTGCAATCGGTTCCCCGCTCGCTGGTCGAGGCTGCGGCTATCGACGGCGCCGGGCCGGTACGGCGCTTCTTCAAGCTATCGCTGCCGCTGATTGCGCCGGTGAGCTTCTTCCTGCTGGTGGTGAATCTGGTATATGCATTTTTCGATACCTTTCCGGTTATCGATGCCGCAACGGGCGGCGGCCCGGTGCAGGCTACCACCACGCTTATCTACAAAATTTATCGTGAAGGATTTGCCGGGCTGGACCTCTCCGCGTCGGCCGCGCAATCTGTGGTGCTGATGCTGCTGGTTATTATCCTGACGGTCATCCAGTTCCGCTTTGTGGAACGTAAGGTGCGCTACCAATGATTGAGAACCGCCGTGGGCTGACGATCTTCAGCCACACCATGCTGATCCTCGGCATTATCGTGATTCTGTTCCCGCTGTATGTCGCGTTTGTAGCCGCGACGCTGGACAACGCCGCCGTATTCCAGACGCCGATGACGCTGATCCCCGGCGGCCATCTGCTGGAAAACATGGCTGACATCTGGGTACACGGCGTGGGCGCCAACAGCGCGCCGTTCGGCCTGATGCTCTTCAACAGCTTTGTGATGGCGCTGGGCATTACGACGGGCAAAATCGCCGTGTCGATACTTTCCGCCTTCGCCATCGTCTGGTTTCGCTTCCCGCTGCGTAACCTTTTCTTCTGGATGATCTTTATCACCCTGATGCTGCCGGTTGAAGTGCGCATTTTCCCGACGGTGGAAGTTATCGCCAACCTGAAAATGCTCGACAGCTACGCGGGCCTGACTTTGCCGCTGATGGCCTCGGCAACCGCCACGTTCCTGTTCCGCCAGTTCTTTATGACGCTGCCGGACGAGCTGTTGGAAGCTGCACGTATCGACGGCGCCGGGCCGATGCGTTTCTTCCGCGACATCGTGCTGCCGCTGTCGAAAACCAATCTGGCGGCGCTGTTCGTTATCACTTTTATCTACGGCTGGAACCAGTACCTGTGGCCGCTGCTGATTATCAGCGATGCGGATCTCGGCACCGCGGTTGCGGGCATCAAAGGGATGATGTCCTCCGGCGAAGGCACCACCCAATGGAATCAGGTGATGGCGGCCATGTTGCTGACCCTTATCCCTCCGGTAATTATCGTTTTAGTGATGCAGCGCGCGTTTGTGCGTGGTCTGGTTGATAGTGAGAAATAACCCATGGCAGGACTGAAATTACAGGCAGTAAGCAAGAGCTGGGACGGCAAAACCCAGGTGATCCAGCCGCTGACGGTCGACGTGGCGGACGGCGAATTTATCGTGATGGTCGGTCCGTCCGGCTGCGGAAAATCCACGCTGTTACGCATGGTAGCCGGGCTTGAGCGCGTGACCAGCGGCGATATCTGGATTGGCCGCCAGCGCGTCACCGACATGGAGCCCAAAGAACGCGGCATCGCCATGGTGTTTCAGAACTATGCGCTCTATCCGCACATGAGCGTGGAAGAGAACATGGCGTGGGGGCTGAAAATCCGCGGCATGGGCAAAGGCCATATTCAACAAAAGGTTGCCGAAGCGGCGCGCATTCTGGAGCTGGACGGCCTGTTAAAACGCCGCCCGCGCGAGCTTTCCGGCGGGCAGCGTCAGCGAGTGGCGATGGGGCGAGCTATTGTGCGCGATCCGGCGGTATTCCTGTTTGACGAACCGCTCTCCAACCTGGACGCTAAGCTGCGCGTGCAGATGCGCCTTGAGCTGCAGCAGCTTCACCGCCGTCTGAACACGACAAGCCTGTATGTGACGCACGATCAGGTGGAAGCGATGACCCTGGCGCAGCGTGTGATGGTGATGAATAAAGGTATTGCCGAGCAGACTGGCACGCCGGTCGAGGTTTACGAACGCCCCGCAAGCCGCTTTGTGGCAAGCTTTATCGGTTCGCCAGCCATGAATCTTCTGGAAGGGGGTATCAGCGCTGACGGTACGCGCTTCACGCTCGCCGATGGCCCGCTCCTGCCGCTGGGCGGCGTTTATTCCCGCCTGAGCGGACGGGAGGTAACGCTGGGTATCCGCCCGGAACATATTGCGCTAAGCTCACAGGTCGCAGGGGGCATTCCGCTTGTCGTGGAGACGCTTGAAATGCTCGGCGCAGATAATCTGGCGCACGGTCGCTGGGGCAGGCAAAAACTGGTTGTGCGTCTCTCCCACCAACAAAGGCCGCAGCCGGGCAGCACGCTCTGGCTGCACCTGCCGGCGGAGCATCTGCATTGTTTTGACGCGGAAAATGGACAACGTTTATGAGTAACTGGCCCTATCCATCTGTCGTCGCCCACCGTGGCGGCGGCAAGCTGGCACCGGAAAACACCCTCGCCGCCATCGACGTGGGGGCGCGTTACGGCCACACCATGATTGAGTTTGACGCTAAGCTGTCGAAAGACGGCCAAATTTTCCTGCTGCATGACGATACGCTTGAGCGTACCAGCAACGGCTGGGGCGTGGCGGGGGAGCTGCCCTGGGATAAGCTGCTCAATGTCGACGCCGGAAGCTGGTTTGGCAGCAGCTTTAAAGGGGAAAAGCTGCCGTTGCTTTCACAGGTGGCGGAGCGCTGTAAACAGCACGGCATGATGGCGAATATTGAGATCAAACCGACGACCGGCACGGACAAGCAAACCGGCGAGGTTATAGCGCTGGCGGCTCGTGAATTATGGGCAGGACAAACTGCGCCGCTGCTTTCCTCTTTCGCCATCGAGGCGCTCGCAGCCGCACAGCGTGCCGCTCCGGAACTCCCGCGCGGCCTGCTGCTGGATGCATGGCGGGACGACTGGCGCGAGCTGACCGAACGGCTTGGCTGCCTGTCGATTCATTTAAATCATAAGCTGCTGGATGAAGCGCGCGTGCGGGCGATAAAAGCGTCGGGATTACGTATTCTGGTTTACACCGTGAACGCTCCCCAACGAGCCCGGACGCTGCTGCGCTGGGGAGTTGACGCCATTTGCACCGACAGAATCGACGCCATCGGCCCAGACTTTAAGGTCCAATAGTCTTCAGCGGAATATTGGGCTGCGGGGTAGTTGCAGCGCCAGGGTTCAGCATGCTGCCGTTGGTTTTAGGCTGCAGCATGTGCTCCTGCTGCGTTCCTTGCCCGCTGCCGCTGAGCATTCCTCCGTTCGTATTCGGCAGCATCTGCTGTTTGCCCGACTCCAGCTCGTTTGGCAACGTCTGTCTGACCCGTAGCTGCGGCTGTGAGTTATTGTTTATCTGCGATTCCAGATGCTGTTGCTGAACGCGCGTCTGGGTCTGCATCTGCTGGTTCAGCATCCCTTTTTGTTGCGTCTGCTGCGTTTGCATTTGTACCTGCATGCGCTGCTGGCTCGGGTTCTGATAATCCGGCAGATTTGGGTTATTCATCGTATTGAGCGGCTGTGCGAAACTGAAAAGAGGCGCCAGGGCCGTCAGAAGCAGTAATTTTCTCATCTTCACCTCCTCCATCTGGGGGATCTTCTAAGTTTACTCCTTTTCCACAACCGCGAAGATTATTTAGGATTTATAGACCAGGCTTATCTGGGGATTGACCCTGAAAAGCCTGGAGAAATCATCATGAAGCAGCGGAAAACGAATCACTGGAAAATAAGGCGCTGGCTTGCCATGCCTGCGCTGATGATAGCGCTGTGCTTTAGTGCCGATGCAGCGCCGCCGCCGGTTGCCACGCCGGTTGCTACATCGGTTGCCACGCCGGCTGCCGCTCCCGTTTCCTACGGCGTTGAGGCGGATGTCTATCATCCGGTTCGCGCGCAGCACGGCATGGTCGCTTCTGTTGATGAGCTGGCGACGCAGGTGGGCGTCAATATTCTCAGGCAGGGCGGCAACGCGGTGGATGCGGCCGTTGCGGTAGGCTATGCGCTGGCGGTCACGCACCCGCAGGCCGGTAACCTCGGCGGCGGCGGCTTTATGATGCTGCGCACAAAAGAGGGTCAGACCACCGCCATCGACTTCCGCGAAATGGCGCCGGAAAAAGCAACCCGCGACATGTTTCTTGACGAAAAAGGGAACGCCGACAGCAAAAAATCTCTTACCTCACACCTTGCCTCGGGTACGCCCGGGACGGTGGCAGGCTTCAGCCTTGCGCTGCAAAAATATGGCACGATGCCGCTCAACAAAGTTATCCAGCCCGCCATCAGGCTGGCGCAGGACGGCATTATGGTTAACGATGCGCTGGCCGACGACCTGAAGCAGTACGGCGCAGAAGTGCTCCCCAACCACGAAAACAGCAAAGCGATTTTCTGGAAAGCCGACGGCAGCCCGCTGCAAAAAGGCGATAAGCTGGTACAAACCAATCTCGCCAAAAGCCTGGAGATGATTGCCGAAAACGGGCCGGATGCTTTTTATAAAGGCCCCATTGCCGAACAGATTGCCGAAGAAATGGCTAAAAACGGCGGGCTGATAAGCAAAGCGGATCTGGCGAATTATAAAGCGGTTGAGCGCACGCCCATCAGCGGCCAGTATCGCGGTTATGAAGTCTTCTCCATGCCGCCGCCGTCGTCAGGCGGTATCCATATCGTGCAAATTCTCAATATTCTGGAGAACTTCGACCTCGCTAAATACGGCTTCGGCAGCGCGGACGCCATGCAGCTGATGGCGGAGGCGGAGAAATACGCCTATGCCGACCGCTCGGAATATCTGGGCGACCCGGACTTTGTCAAAGTGCCGTGGCAGGCGCTGACCAGCAAGGCCTACGCCAAATCGCTGGCTGAGAAAATCGATCTCAACAAAGCGCGCCCGTCGACCGACATCAAGCCGGGTCAACTCGCGCCGTATGAAAGCAACCAGACCACCCATTTCTCGGTGGTGGATAAAGACGGTAACGCCGTGGCGGTGACCTACACGCTGAACACCATCTTCGGTACGGGCATCGTGGCGGGTAATACCGGTATTCTGTTGAATAACGAAATGGACGATTTCTCCGCTAAACCGGGCGTGCCGAACGTTTACGGGCTGGTAGGGGGCGATGCTAACGCAGTCGGGCCGCATAAACGCCCGCTCTCTTCCATGTCGCCGACTATCGTGGTGAAAGATGGCAAAACCTGGCTGGTGACGGGCAGTCCGGGCGGCAGCCGGATTATCACCACGGTGCTGCAGATGGTGGTCAACAGCATTGACTTCGGTATGAATATTGCCGAAGCGACCAATGCCCCGCGCTTCCATCACCAGTGGCTGCCGGATGAGCTCAGGGTTGAAAAAGGCTTTAGCCCGGATACGATCGGGCTGCTGAAAGAGAAAGGGCAAAATGTCGCGGTGAAAGAGGCGATGGGCAGCACGCAAAGCATTATGATCGCACCGGACGGCGTGCTGTATGGCGCATCCGATCCGCGGACGGTGGATGATTTAACGGCGGGTTATTAATTTTCCCCTCACCCGAACCCTCTCCCCAACGGGGAGAGGGCATCACGTTGCAAAACATTACTCAGGTTTAAACCGCGCCATAAAATAAGCGTCGATATATTTTCCGTCGCGCAGACCGTAATTTTTGCCAATTCCTTCCTGCTCAAAACCAAACTTGCGATAGACCGCAAGCGCCGGCGCGTTATCGACAAATACCGTAAGCTCGATGCGGTCGATCCGCAGCCAGTTATCGCAAAGATCAACCATTTCCCTTAGCAAAGCTGTCGCCACGCCCTTGCCCTGATAATGGCTGTCCACGCCCATGCCAAAGGTGGCGACGTGGCTGCGGCGCGGCGTTTGTTCCACCGTCAGCGTTAGCTGACCGACAACTTTACCCTCCATGCATGCCACAAGATTACGGCTACCCGGCTTTGGCGTGGCGATGCGGTCAGCCCAGGCATGCTCAGGCGGATGAGGAAGCTGTAGCGTGTCACGGTATACCGCAGGTTGGGCATAAATTTGCTGCAGCGCCCGGGCGTCGTCGATTTCAGCGTGACGTACTAAGATTTCCTTCATCCTTTTATCCTCAGTGGGTTACATAAACCCTTTAAACATCATTGACTTTCAATGTGAAGTCAACCGCACATTTTTTGAAATTTCGCTTTACAAGTGCGAATGATAATGATTATTATTGCCATGCGTTCAGGGGAGACCCTTACGGAGACAACCTGAAAGCACGACATTGCTCACATTGCTTCCAGTATTACTTTAGCCAGCCGGGTGCTGGCTTTTTTTTTGCCTCGCTTCGGCCTGCCTTACCTGCCATTTTCCCCGAGCCGTGCCCGGAAATTCTCGACTTTTTTCAGTGATAACCGTAGGGCGGATAAACGAAGTGCCATCCGCCGCGGACTGAAGTAAGGTTAAAGGAACTCAAAGTCAAAAAGGACGAAGCAATGACCCTTCACTGCGCTTTTATTGGTTTTGGCAAAAGCACCACCCGCTACCATCTTCCTTACGTGCTGGTTCGCAAAGACAAATTCCACGTTGCCCATATTTACCGTCGGCATGAAAAGCCGGAAATCGAGCAGCAGCCTCAGTACAGCCATATCCATTTCACCAGCCGCCTGGATGAAGCGCTTTACGACCCGCAGGTTAAACTGGTTGTGGTATGCACCCATGCCGACAGCCATTTTGAATATGCGAAACGCGCGCTCGAAGCGGGTAAAAACGTGCTGGTGGAAAAGCCGTTTACCCCAACGCTTGCCGAAGCAAAAGAACTTTTTGAACTCGCGCGCGCCAAAGGGCTGACCGTCTCGCCTTATCAGAATCGCCGCTTCGACTCCTGCTTTTTGACGATGAAAAAAGCCGTTGAAAGCGGCAAGCTGGGCAAGATTGTTGAGGTGGAAAGCCACTTTGATATGTATCGCCCGGAAGCGGAAACTAAACCGGGCCTGCCCGCGGACGGCGCGTTCTACGGCCTTGGCGTACATACCATGGACCAGATTATTTCGCTGTTCGGCCGTCCGGACCATGTCTCATATGACATCCGCAGCGTGCGTAACAAAGCCAATCCGGACGATACCTTCGAAGCGCAGCTGTTCTACGGCGATATGAAAGCCATCGTCAAAACCAGCCACCTGGTGAAAATCGACTATCCGAAGTTTATCGTTCACGGCACCAAAGGCTCGTTCGTTAAATACGGTATCGATCAGCAGGAAACCAGCCTGAAGGCGTATATTATGCCGGGGGAGCCGGGCTTTGCCGCAGACAGCAGCGTAGGCCAGCTTGAGTATGTGAATGAGGCCGGAGAAACGGTGCGCGAAGAGATGAAGCCGGAGCAGGGCGATTATGGGCGCGTGTACGACGCGCTGTACGAAACCCTCGTCAACGGCAAGCCGAATTTCGTCAGTGAAACTGAAGCATTCACCAACCTCGAAATCCTCGAACGGGGATTCGAACAGGCCTCGCCTTCAACGGTGACGTTGGCCTGATAGCTAAAGTGGCGCCTCAATCTTATTCATAATATTTGAACAGAGGCGTCAAACTTCCCCCTCTATGATCGTCGCCTGAACGGGTCCACACTTACTCCATCGAACGCACTGAGGAGAAGTGAAATGATCTACTTAAGAAAAGCACAAGAACGCGGCCATGCGAATCACGGCTGGCTGGACAGCTGGCACACCTTCTCTTTTGCCAGCTATCACGACGCCAATTTTATGGGCTTCTCGGCGCTGCGCGTTATTAACGAAGACGTGGTGGAAGCCGGCGAAGGCTTTGGCACGCACCCGCATAAGGATATGGAAATCCTGACTTATGTGCTGGAAGGCGCGGTAGCGCACCGGGACAGTATGGGTAACGAAGAGAAAGTGCTGGCAGGGGAATTCCAGATTATGAGCGCCGGCACGGGCGTCACCCACTCTGAGTACAACCCAAGCGAAACCGAACGCCTGCGTCTGTACCAGATCTGGATCATTCCAGAAAAAACCGGCATCACGCCGCGCTATGACCAGCGTCGTTTTGACGCGCCGCAGGGCCGCCAGCTGGTGCTTTCGCCGGACGCACGCGACGGGTCGCTAAAGGTGTATCAGGATATGGAGCTGTCACGCTGGGCGCTGGCGAAAGAAGAGCAGTCTGTCTGTCAGATCCCGGCAGACCGCCGCCTCTGGATCCAGGTCGTGAAAGGCGATGTCTCCATCAACGGCACGCAGGCAAAAACCAGCGATGCAGTTGCCGTGTGGGATGAACAAGCCATTTCCGTTCATGCTAACGAAGCAAGCGAAATCCTGCTGTTCGATTTGCCACCGGTCTGAGGGTTACCGGTCACAACCTTCTCCTGAAACAGGGGAAGGATGTGACCGGGACGTGCTAAACTTTCCTGTCAATATTGGAGAGGCTGGCACGGAATATGAAAAAGAAAAGACCGGTATTACAGGACGTTGCCGATCGCGTGGGGATCACCAAAATGACGGTGAGCCGTTTTCTGCGCAACCCCGACCAGGTGTCCGCCGCGCTGCAGGTAAAAATTGCCGCCGCGCTGGACGAGCTGGGCTACATCCCGAACCGGGCGCCCGATATTCTTTCTAATTCCACCAGCCGCGCCATCGGCGTTTTGCTGCCTTCGCTCACCAACCAGGTATTTGCGGAAGTGCTGCGCGGCATTGAAAACGTGATTGACGCCTACGGCTACCAGACCATGCTTGCCCACTACGGCTATAAACCGGAGCTGGAAGAAGAGCGTCTGGAATCGATGCTTTCGTGGAATATCGACGGGTTGATTCTCACCGAACGCACCCACACTCCGCGCACGCTTAAAATGATTGAAGTGGCCGGTATTCCGGTTGTGGAACTCATGGACAGCATTTCCCCGTGCCTTGATATCGCCGTTGGCTTCGATAATTTTGAAGCGGCGCGCCAGATGACGGCGGCTATTATCGCCCGCGGCCATCGCCATGTCGCCTACCTCGGCGCGCGTCTTGATGAACGTACGGTTATCAAGCAGCGCGGCTACGAGCAGGCGATGCGCGATGCAGGCCTGACGCCCTATAGCGTGATGGTCGAACAATCCTCCTCTTATTCCACCGGTATCGAACTGTTCCGCCAGGCGCGACGGGAATACCCGCAGCTCGACAGCATCTTCTGTACCAATGATGACTTAGCCATAGGCGCCGCCTTTGAATGCCAGCGGCAGGGGTTAAAGATCCCACAGGATATGGCGATCGCCGGTTTCCACGGCCACGATATCGGCCAGGTGATGGAGCCGCGGCTGGCGAGCGTTCTGACGCCGCGCGAGCGTATGGGCCGTATCGGCGCCGAGCGCTTGCTGGCGAGAATTCGCGGCGAAGAAGTCGCGCCGAAGATGCTGGATCTGGGCTTTACGCTCTCGCCGGGCGGCTCAATCTAGTCGCGATAAAAGTTGACGTAGTTCACATTTATTCGCTTTCCAACAGAATGGTTATTGCTTATTGCCCGACCACTCCGGACAATGTTACCGATAACAGTTACCCGTAACAGCGAAGATTAGCGCGGTGGCTGATAATTACGTAATCCTTGTGCCAGTCGGAGCTACGCTATGAGCACTACGAACCATGACCACCATATCTATATCCTGATGGGCGTTTCTGGCAGCGGCAAGTCCGTTGTTGCCGGTGAAGTTGCATACCAGTTAAAAGCCGCTTTTCTGGACGGCGATTTTCTGCATCCGCGCAGCAACATCACAAAAATGGCCTCCGGTGAGCCGCTGAACGACGAAGACCGCAAGCCCTGGCTGCAGGCGCTAAACGATGCCGCATTTGCGATGCAGCGCACGAACAAAGTCTCGTTGATTGTCTGCTCCGCGCTGAAGAAGGTCTATCGCGACCAGCTGCGTGACGGGAACCCGAATCTCTCTTTCATCTATCTGAAAGGCGATTTTTCGGTCATTGAGAGCCGTCTGAAGGCGCGTAAAGGCCACTTCTTCAAACCTCAAATGTTAGTGACCCAGTTCGAAACGCTGGAAGAGCCGCAGGCAGAAGAAAAAGATGTGCTGGTTGTCGATATCGACCAGTCGCTGGAAGACGTTGTCGCCAGCACCATCGCTTTAATCAAATAAAGGCAGCGCGCAGTGAGTACATTAACGCTTGTTTTAACAGCAGTAGGCTCTGTTTTACTGCTGCTGTTTTTAGTAATGAAGGCGCGTATGCACGCTTTCGTTGCTTTGATGGTGGTTTCTATTGGAGCAGGACTGTTTTCCGGCATGCCGCTCGACAAAATCGCGGCAACGATGGAAAAAGGGATGGGCGGTACGCTGGGCTTCCTGGCTATCGTCGTCGCGCTTGGCGCGATGTTCGGCAAAATTCTTCATGAGACGGGCGCGGTTGACCAGATCGCGGTCAAAATGCTCAAGTCCTTTGGACACAGCCGCGCGCACTATGCGATTGGCCTGGCGGGCTTAATTTGTGCCCTGCCGCTGTTCTTTGAAGTGGCGATTGTGCTGCTGATAAGCGTCGCGTTCTCTATGGCGCGCCACACGGGGACGAATCTCGTTAAGCTTGTCATTCCTCTCTTCGCTGGCGTCGCTGCGGCCGCGGCATTTCTGCTGCCGGGCCCTGCGCCAATGCTACTGGCCTCGCAGATGCACGCGGACTTCGGCTGGATGATCCTCATTGGCCTGTGCGCGGCCATTCCCGGGATGATTGTCGCAGGCCCGCTGTTCGGTAATTTCATCAGCAAATACGTTGAGCTGCATATTCCTGACGATATCACCGAGCCGCACTTAGGCGAGGGCAAGCTGCCGTCGTTCGGCTTCAGCCTGTCGCTGATCCTGCTGCCGCTGGTGCTGGTCGGCCTGAAAACTATCGCCGCTCGCTTTGTTACGGAAGGGTCGAGACTGTATCAGTGGCTGGAGTTTATCGGACACCCGTTCACGGCGATCCTGGTGGCCTGTCTGGTGGCGACTTACGGCCTGGCGATCCGCCGCGGAATGCCGAAAGAAAAAGTCATGGAAATCTGCGGCCACGCGCTGCAGCCCGCGGGCATTATCCTGCTGGTCATCGGCGCAGGCGGCGTGTTTAAACAGGTGCTGGTGGATTCAGGCGTTGGCCCGGCGCTGGGTGAAGCGCTGACAGGTTTAGGCCTGCCGATTGCGGTAACCTGCTTTGTGCTGGCAGCGGCCGTGCGTATTATTCAGGGTTCCGCGACGGTTGCCTGTCTGACCGCCGTTGGCCTGGTGATGCCGGTTATTGAACAGCTGAACTACAACGGCGCGCAGATGGCGGCCTTGTCTATCTGTATCGCAGGCGGTTCTATCGTGGTGAGTCACGTAAACGACGCCGGCTTCTGGCTGTTCGGTAAATTTACCGGCGCGACGGAAGGACAAACCCTGAAAACCTGGACGATGATGGAAACCATCCTCGGGACGACGGGCGCAATTGTCGGGATGATTGCTTTTACGCTTTTGGGTTAATTGTTCACAGACGGGTGACCATTCTCTCCTTAGGTTGGAAGAGCATAGCGTCACCCGCTTTTTAGAGTTTTATTATTTAGGCTTATGACTGGTAATGCGGGTATTTATTCACTCTGCGAAAGCCATCTTCTGCTTTTATCAGCGATCGTTCTCTCACTTTGTTCCCGACAACGTGACTCTGTCTGAAGGGCAAAAGTCGATCAGGGCCTGGATGAAGTCATTTTCTTCTTCCGGTGACGCTTAATTTCTGTCTGAATAGCGGCGGTAATAAACTGCCCGGTGCTTTCATCTTCCTGTCTCCACACCTTCATGCTCTCAACTACTTTCGTGAGGCACAAGCGCCGCAATTCATTAAGCAATCGTAGGGCGGGTAAGCCTGCGATACCCGCCAGAACTCTCAGCCCTGCATCCAGGTCCGAATGCCGTCCAGGAACATCTGGGTGGATATCATAATCAGCACCAGGCCCATCAGACGTTCCAGCGCGTTCACGCCTTTTTCGCCCAGCAGGCGCAGGAAAAGGGATGATTGCAGCAAGATGGCGACCGTACCGCCCCAGGCCAGCATCAGCGCGGCCACTAAATGCCCCATCTGGTTTGGATACTGGTGCGAGAGCAGCATTAAGGTTGCCAGCAGCGACGGACCGGCAACCAGCGGAATCGCCAGCGGTACGATGAAAGGCTCTTCGCCCGCGGGCAGGCCGGTGGTGCTGCCTTCCTGGCTGGGGAAAATCATTTTTATCGCGATAAGGAAGAGAATAATTCCGCCTGAAATCGACACGGTCTCCGCGCGCAGATTAAGGAACGCCAGGATTTTTTCCCCGGCAAACAGGAAAATCAGCATCAATAACAGGGCGATAAGCAGCTCGCGGATCATGATTTTCCGGCGGCGCTTAGGCTCCGTATGTTTAAGGACCGACATAAAGATCGGCAGGTTGCCCAGCGGATCCATAATCAGAATCAGCAGCACCGCGGCGGATATAATTTCGTTCATCTGTCTTCCCCGAAAATAGAACAAGCCTCCGCTAATAAGCTCTGTTTCTGATGCAGCGGATATCATTGATTAATTTCACTTGCGACTTTGGCTGCATTTTGTAAGGTGGATGGCAGTTGCAATTAATGCACACAACGCAAACACTTCAGCACGGATAAGTCGCTATGAAAAATGTAGGTTTTATTGGCTGGCGCGGTATGGTCGGCTCTGTACTCATGCAGCGCATGGTAGAAGAGCGTGATTTTGACGCCATTCGTCCCGTTTTCTTCTCAACTTCCCAGTTGGGCCTTGCCGCCCCGTCTTTCGCCGGCCAGTCCACCGGCACGCTTCAGGACGCATACTCTCTGGAAGCGCTGAAGGCACTGGATATTATCATTACTTGCCAGGGTGGCGATTATACCAATGAAATCTACCCAAAGCTTCGTGAAAGCGGCTGGCAGGGCTACTGGATTGACGCGGCTTCTTCGCTGCGCATGAAAGATGACGCCATTATTATTCTCGACCCGGTAAACCAGCACGTTATCCAGGAGGGTCTGAATAAAGGCGTGAAAACCTTTGTTGGCGGTAACTGTACCGTCAGCCTGATGCTGATGTCCCTGGGCGGCCTGTTTGCCAACGAGCTGGTGGACTGGGTGTCGGTTGCGACCTATCAGGCGGCATCCGGCGGCGGCGCTCGCCATATGCGCGAACTGCTTAATCAGATGGGCCACCTGTATAACGAAGTCTCTACCGAACTTGCCGATCCGGCCTCCGCCATCCTTGATATCGAACGCAAGGTGACCGATCTGTCTCGCGGCGGCAATCTGCCGGTAGACAACTTCGGCGTGCCTTTAGCGGGCAGCCTGATTCCGTGGATCGACAAACAGCTCGATAACGGCCAGAGCCGCGAAGAGTGGAAAGGGCAGGCGGAAACCAACAAGATCCTTAATACCAGCACCGCTATCCCCGTTGACGGTCTGTGCGTACGTGTCGGCGCGCTGCGCTGTCATAGCCAGGCTTTCACCATTAAATTGAAAAAAGACGTTTCGATTCCAACCATCGAAGCGATGCTCAGCGCGCATAACGACTGGGCGAAAGTGGTGCCAAACGATCGCGAGATCACCATGCGCGAGCTGACCCCGGCTGCGGTGACCGGCACGCTGACCACGCCTGTAGGCCGGTTGCGCAAGCTGAATATGGGGCCTGAGTACCTGTCAGCATTTACCGTTGGCGATCAGCTTCTGTGGGGTGCAGCCGAACCGCTACGCAGAATGTTGCGGTTGCTCGCATAATTACACTTACTGAGTAAAGGGGCATTGCGGCCCCTTTTTTTTCGCGTCATACATGATGCATTCGCATGAGTTTCATTATTTCCCAGGAGTAAAACAGCACGTTGGCTATGCTTAACTCAGGACGGTAGAAATCGTCGTGATTGTTAGTTGGGCGGAACAGCTTACAGGAAGTTTTTTTACGCTGTCCTTGAGGTCAATGATAAGTGTTACGCCAGCGCCTAAGCGTTGCGCTGGGTCCGGTGACACATACAATAAACAGGACGAATGCCATGTCTGTTCTTCCAGAAAAAGACGTGATTAATGCGCTGATCGCCGGTCATTTTGCCGACCCCTTTTCCCTGCTGGGGATGCACAAAACAGAGGCAGGGCTGGAAGTCCGCGCGCTGTTGCCAGACGCAACCGAAGTCTGGGTTATCGAACCAAAAACCGGGCGCAAAGTCGGCAAGCTCGAATGCCTCGACTCGCGTGGATTCTTCTGCGGGCTAATCCCGCGTCGTAAAAATCTTTTTCGCTATCAGCTGGCCGTTATCTGGCACGGCCAGGAAAACCTGATTGACGACCCCTATCGGTTTGGCCCGCTGATTCAGGAGCTGGACAGCTGGCTGCTCTCCGAAGGCACGCATCTTCGCCCTTATGAAACCCTGGGCGCCCATGCCGATACCATGGACGGCGTGACCGGCACGCGTTTCTCCGTCTGGGCGCCCAACGCTCGCCGTGTTTCCGTGGTGGGGCAGTTTAACTATTGGGATGGCCGTCGCCATCCGATGCGCCTGCGCCGTGAAAGCGGTATCTGGGAATTATTTATTCCCGGCGCGCACCCAGGCCAGCTCTATAAATTTGAACTGATCGACGCCGAAGAGAATCTGCGGCTCAAGGCGGACCCTTACGCTTTTGAATCCCAGATGCGTCCGGAGACGGCTTCGCTGATTTGCGGCCTGCCTGAGAAAACCACGCTTAGCCCGGCGCGACAGAAAGCCAACGGTTTTGACCAGCCCATCTCCATTTACGAAGTGCATCTCGGCTCATGGCGTCGCCACACCGACAATAATTTCTGGCTCAGCTACCGCGAGCTGGCGGATCAGCTGGTGCCTTATGTCAAAGAGATGGGCTTTACCCATCTCGAACTGCTGCCGATTAACGAGCACCCTTTCGACGGCAGCTGGGGCTATCAGCCGCAAGGCTTATATGCGCCTACGCGCCGTTTCGGCACGCGCGAAGATTTCCGCTATTTCATCAATGCGGCACACGCAGCGGGGCTGAACGTGCTGCTCGACTGGGTGCCGGGCCACTTCCCGTCAGATGAAGCGGGGCTGGTGAAATTCGACGGCACCGCGCTCTACGAGCACGGCGACCCGCGCGAGGGCTATCATCAGGACTGGAATACGCTGATTTATAACTACGGGCGTCGTGAAGTCAGCAACTATCTGGTCGGCAACGCGCTGTACTGGATTGAGCGCTTTGGCATTGACGGCCTGCGCGTGGATGCGGTGGCGTCGATGATCTATCGCGACTACAGCCGCAAGCCGGGGGAGTGGATACCCAACGACAAAGGTGGCCGCGAAAACTTAGAGGCCATCGAATTTCTGCGCAGTACCAACCGCATTATTGGCGAGCAAACGCCCGGCGCGGTAACGATGGCGGAGGAGTCGACCGATTTCGCCGGCGTGTCGCGCCCGCCGGCGGTGGGCGGGCTGGGCTTCTGGTTCAAGTGGAACCTGGGCTGGATGCACGACACGCTCGACTACATGAAGCTCGATCCGGTGCATCGCCAGTACCATCACGACAAAATGACCTTCGGCATGCTCTATAACAGCACCGAAAACTTTGTATTGCCGCTTTCGCACGATGAGGTCGTTCACGGTAAGAAATCGATTCTCGACAGGATGCCGGGCGACGCCTGGCAGAAGTTTGCCAACCTGCGTGCCTACTATGGCTGGATGTGGGCCTTCCCGGGCAAAAAACTGCTGTTTATGGGCAACGAGTTCGCCCAGGGACGCGAGTGGGACCACGACAGCAGCCTGGACTGGCATCTGCTGGAAGGGGACGACAACTGGCACCACGGCGTAAAACGCCTGGTTCGCGATTTGAATCATATCTATCGCCAGCACGCGGCGCTGCACGAGCTGGATTTTGACACCTACGGCTTTGAGTGGCTGGTGGTGGAGGATAAGGTCAACTCGGTATTTATCTTTGTGCGCCGCGATGCGAACGGCAACGAGCTGATTGTCGCCAGCAACTTCACGCCGGTGCCGCGCTACAACTATCGCTTTGGCATCAACCAGCCGGGCCGCTGGCGCGAAGAGCTGAATACCGACTCCATGCACTATCACGGCAGCAATACCGGCAACAGCGGGGTAGTGCAAAGCGATGAGATCCCAAGCCACGGGCGTGACCATTCGCTGTGCTTAACGCTGCCGCCGCTCTCCACCATCTGGCTGGTTCGGGAGGGAGAATGACGCTGCTCTCAGCCGGGAATTCGTCGCCGTACGGTTCAAGTTACGACGGGAAAGGGGTGAATTTTACCCTCTTTTCCGCCCATGCTCACAAAGTTGAACTGTGCGTTTTTGACGAGCATGGGCATGAGCAACGTTACGATTTGCCGATGCGCACCGGGGATATCTGGCATGGCTATCTGCCCGGCGCTAAACCCGGCTTGCACTATGGTTATCGCGTTCACGGGCCATGGGAGCCGCACAAGGGGCACCGTTTTAATCCCGCCAAACTACTGCTCGATCCCTGCGCTCGCGTGGTAGTGGGCGGGCTCAACGATCATCCGCATTTCCACGGCGGGTATGACGAGCCCGACATGCAGGACGACGCCGTCGACATGGCGAAATGCGTGGTGACGCAGGATAAGTTCGACTGGGAAGATGATGAGCATCCGCGCACGCCGTGGGGCAACACCGTTATCTATGAAGCCCACGTTCGCGGCCTGACGCTGCATCATCCGGGCATTCCGGCGGAGCTGCGAGGCACCTACGCCGCGCTTGGCCATCCGGTGATGATCGCTTATTTCAAGCGTCTGGGCATTACTGCCCTGGAACTGCTGCCGGTGGCGCATTTTGTTACCGAGCCGCGCGTCGCTCATCTGGGGCTGAGCAACTACTGGGGCTACAACCCGCGGGCGTTCTACGCGACAGAGGGTTATTACGCGACCGGCGGCGATCCGCTGAAGGCCGCCGACGAGCTGCGAGGCGCGATAAAAGCGCTGCATAAAGCGGGTATCGAAACGATCCTTGATATCGTGCTTAACCACAGCGCGGAGCTGGATCTGGACGGCCCGACGTTCTCCCTGCGCGGAATCGATAACCGTAGCTATTATTGGTTAATGGATAACGGCGACTACCAGAACTGGACGGGCTGCGGCAACACGCTGAATTTAAGCGCGCCTGGCGTGGTGGCCCAGATGGTGGACTGCCTTCGTTATTGGGTGGATAGCTGCCACGTTGACGGCTTTCGCTTCGATCTGGCGTCGGTGATGGGCAGAACTCCCGTGTTTCGCCAGGACGCGCCGCTGTTTGAAGCAATCAAAAACGATCCCGTTCTTTCACAGATCAAGCTGATTGCGGAACCCTGGGATATTGGCGCGGGCGGTTATCAGGTAGGCAACTATCCGCCGCTGTTTGCTGAATGGAACGACCATTTTCGCGACGGCATGCGCCGTTTCTGGTTGCGGCAGGATTTATCGTTGGGGGGATTCGCCTGCCGGTTTGCCGGTTCGAGCGATGTTTACCGCCACGGCGAACGCCGCCCTTCAACCAGCATCAACTTAATTACCGCCCATGACGGCTTTACCCTGCGTGACTGCGTGAGCTTTAACCATAAGCACAATGAAGCCAACGGCGAAGATAACCGTGACGGTACGAGCCACAACTACAGCAATAACTACGGATTCGAAGGGCTGGAAGCCAGCCTGATTATTAAAGAACGGCGGCGTGACAGCGTGCATTCATTGCTGACGACGCTGCTGCTCTCTCAGGGTACCCCGATGCTGCTGGCGGGGGACGAACACGGTCACAGCCAGCACGGCAACAATAACGCCTACTGTCAGGATAACGCCCTGACGTGGCTTGACTGGGAGCATAGTAACGAAGGCTTGACGACTTTTACCGCGGCATTGATTCATCTGCGCCAGACTATTCCGGCATTAACCCGAAATAGCTGGTGGGAGGAAGGCGATGACAATGTGCGCTGGCTTAATAAAGAGGCTCAACCTCTGAGCGTCGACGAATGGCAAAGCGGGATCCACCGTTTACAGATCCAGCTCAGCGGACGTTGGCTTATTACGATAAACGCCACCGAAGAAGTGGCAGATATCGTATTACCTGAAGGGGAGTGGCGAGCCATTCCTCCATTTGCCGGGGAGGACAACCCGGTGGTGATGGCTGTATGGCATGGTCCTGCGCACGGAGCCTGCGTATTCCAGAAGTCATAAAAAAGGAGTCAGTCATGGTTAAACTTGAGAAGAACGATCCTCTAATGCTGGCAAGGCAGCTGCCGAATAAATCAGTCGCGCTGATTCTGGCAGGTGGCCGCGGTACCCGACTAAAAGACCTGACGTCTACGCGCGCGAAACCCGCCGTTCACTTTGGCGGCAAGTTCCGCATTATTGATTTTGCCTTATCGAACTGCATTAACTCCGGGATCCGCCGTATCGGCGTGATCACCCAGTATCAGTCCCACACGCTGGTGCAGCATATCCAGCGCGGCTGGTCGTTCTTCAGCGAAGAGATGAATGAATTCGTCGATCTCCTGCCCGCGCAGCAGCGTGTGCACGGTGAAAACTGGTATCGCGGCACGGCAGATGCGGTAACCCAGAACCTCGACATCATTCGTCGCTACAAAGCCGAGTACGTGGTGATTCTGGCCGGGGACCATATCTACAAGCAGGACTACTCGCGCATGCTCATCGATCATGTCGAGAAGGGGGCGCGTTGTACGGTGGCCTGTATGCCGGTGCCGCTGCACGAAGCGACGGCGTTTGGCGTGATGGCCGTAGACGAAGAAGACAAGATAATTGAATTCGTCGAAAAACCGGCCAATCCGCCGTCTATGCCGGGCGACGACAGCAAAGCGTTAGCCAGCATGGGGATTTATATTTTTGATGCCGATTACCTCTACGAGCTGCTTGAAGCCGACGATGTCGACGAAAATTCCAGCCACGACTTTGGTAAAGACATCATTCCCAACGTGATGAAGTCCGGCGAGGCGTTTGCGCATCCGTTCCCGCTTTCCTGCGTACAGTCAGATCCGAACGCAGAGCCTTACTGGCGCGACGTGGGAACGCTGGAAGCCTACTGGAAAGCCAACCTCGACCTCGCCTCGGTGACGCCGGAGCTGGATATGTACGATCAGGAGTGGCCGATACGCACCCACATGGAACCTCTGCCGCCGGCGAAATTTGTGCAGGACCGCTCGGGCAGCCACGGCATGACGCTGAACTCGCTGGTTTCCGGCGGCTGCATTATCTCCGGGTCGGTGGTGGTGCAGTCGGTGCTGTTCCCGCGAGTGCGTATTAACTCATTCTGTAATATCGATTCGTCAGTTCTGCTGCCGGATGTGAAAGTTGGGCGTTCGTGCCGTCTGCGCCGCTGCATTATCGACAGGGCGTGTGTCATCCCGGAAGGGATGGTGATTGGCGAAAACGCGGAAGAAGACGGGCGTCGTTTCTATCGCTCGGAAGAAGGCATCGTACTGGTAACCCGGGACATGCTGGCCAAACTGCAAGGTTAGAAATGAAGGATTGACCCGCGCGCGGCGCATGCCGCGCGCTGTCATTTTATCGTTCGGCGCTGTACCTGACGAAAAACAGCGCCGCGACTTGCTATACGGGAGCGATAATGCAGGTCTTACATGTATGTTCTGAAATATTCCCACTGTTAAAAACCGGTGGGCTTGCTGATGTTATCGGCGCGCTACCCGCAGCCCAGATAGCCGGGGGCGTGGATACACGCGTTTTGCTGCCCGCTTTCCCGGATATCCGTCGTGGTATTGCCGATGTGCAGGTGGTTGCCCACCGCGATACCTTTGCGGGTCATATATCTTTGTTATACGGCCACTTCGGCGGCGTGGGGATTTACCTGATCGACGCCCCTCATTTATACGACAGGCCAGGAAGCCCTTACCATGATACTAACCAGTTCGCTTACCCCGATAACGTACAGCGTTTTGCGCTGCTCGGGTGGGTAGCCTGTGAGATGGCCTGTGGCCTGGATCCCTTCTGGCATCCGGATATCGTGCATGCGCACGACTGGCATGCGGGTCTTGCGCCAGCCTATTTACACGCGCGCGGCAACCCGGCAAAGTCGGTCTTCACCGTTCACAACCTGGCCTATCAGGGGCTGTTTTACGCCCATCATATGAATGATATTGGCCTGCCCTGGTCGTTCTTTGATGTGAACGGGCTGGAATTTAACGGACAAATTTCGTATTTGAAAGCGGGCCTTTATTATGCCGATCATATAACAGCGGTCAGCCCGACCTACGCGCGCGAAATCACCGAGCCGCAGTTTGCCTACGGCATGGAAGGGCTGCTGCGCCAGCGCCATCGTGAAGGACGATTGTCCGGCATACTCAACGGCGTGGATGAAAAAATCTGGGATCCGGCCCACGACCTGCTGCTCGCCGCGCGCTATAACCGCGACACGCTGGAAGAAAAGGCCGAGAATAAGCGCCAGCTGCAAATTGCCATGGGGCTGAAGGTCAATGACAAAGCGCCGCTTTTTGCGGTAGTGAGTCGTTTAACCAGCCAGAAAGGTTTGGATCTGGTTCTCGAAGCGCTGCCGGGGCTGCTGGAGCAGGGCGGCCAGTTAGCCTTGCTAGGCGCGGGCGATGCGGTCATGCAGGAAGGATTCCTGGCGGCGGCAGCGGAGCATCCAGGCCAGGTTGGCGTGCAGATCGGTTACCACGAAGCCTTCTCTCACCGCATTATGGGCGGGGCGGACGTGATTCTGGTGCCCAGCCGGTTTGAGCCGTGCGGCTTAACGCAATTGTACGGTCTGAAGTATGGCACCTTACCGCTGGTGCGGCGGACGGGTGGACTTGCGGATACCGTTGCGGACAGTTCGCTGGAAAACCTGGCGGACGGTATCGCCAGCGGGTTCGTCTTTGAGGACAGCAACGCCTGGTCGCTGCTAAGAGCGATTCGGCGCGCCTTCGTGTTGTGGTCCCGCCCGTCGCTGTGGCGATTTGTCCAGCGTCAGGCCATGGGTATGGATTTTAGCTGGCAGGTGGCGGCACAATCTTACCGCGACCTTTATCAACGCTTGATGTAATCATCCAGGAAACACCCATATGAACGCACCCTTTTCCTATGCATCACCCACGCTTAGCATCGAGGCTCTGAAGCACTCGATTGCCTATAAGCTGATGTTTACGGTGGGGAAAGACCCTGCCATCGCCAACAAACACGAGTGGCTTAACGCCACGTTGTTTGCCGTGCGAGACCGTCTGGTCGAACGCTGGCTGCGTTCCAATCGCGCTCAACTTTCGCAGGAGGTTCGCCAGGTTTACTACCTGTCAATGGAGTTCCTGATCGGTCGTACGCTCTCTAACGCTCTGCTTTCGCTGGGAATTTATGAGGATGTGCAGAACGCCCTTGAAGAGATGGGCCTCGATCTGGAAGAGCTGATTGACGAGGAGAACGATCCCGGACTCGGTAACGGCGGCCTTGGCCGCCTTGCCGCCTGCTTTCTTGATTCGCTGGCCACGCTCGGTTTACCGGGACGCGGCTACGGCATCCGCTACGACTACGGCATGTTTAAACAAAACATCGTCGATGGCCGTCAGAAAGAATCGCCCGATTACTGGCTGGAGTACGGCAATCCGTGGGAATTCAGACGTCACAACACACGTTATAAAGTGCGTTTCGGCGGACGCGTTCAGCTTGAGGGCAGAAAAACCCGCTGGGTGGAAACCGAAGAGATCCTTGCGGTTGCCTATGACCAGATTATCCCCGGTTACGATACCGACGCGACCAACACGCTGCGCCTGTGGAATGCGCAGGCAAGCAACGAAATCAACCTTGGTAAATTCAATCAGGGCGACTACTTCGCCGCGGTAGAAGATAAGAACCATTCGGAAAATGTATCGCGCGTGCTGTATCCGGATGACTCTACCTATTCCGGCCGCGAACTGCGTCTGCGCCAGGAGTATTTTCTGGTCTCGGCGACGGTGCAGGATATTCTCAGCCGACACTATCAGCTGCACAAAACCTACGCCAATCTGGCGGATAAGGTCGCGATTCACCTCAATGACACCCATCCGGTGCTCTCCATTCCTGAGCTGATGCGTGTGTTAATGGATGAGCATAAATTCAGTTGGGAAGGGGCCTTTGAGGTAACCTGCCAGGTATTCTCATACACCAACCACACGCTGATGAGCGAAGCGCTGGAAACCTGGCCGGTAGATATGCTCGGTAAAATTCTGCCGCGCCATCTGCAAATCATCTTTGAGATTAACGACTACTTCCTGAAAACCATTCAGGAGCAGTATCCCAGCGATACGGGCCTGCTGGGGCGCACTTCGATTATCGACGAATCAAACGGTCGCCGCGTGCGCATGGCATGGCTTGCGGTCGTGGTGAGCCACAAGGTGAACGGCGTCTCCGAACTGCATTCAAACCTGATGGTGCAGTCGCTGTTTGCGGATTTCGCCACTATCTTCCCGATGCGGTTCTGCAACAAAACCAACGGCGTGACGCCAAGACGCTGGCTGGCGCTGGCGAATCCGCCGCTTTCAGAGGTGCTGGATGAAAACATCGGCCGCACCTGGCGCACCGATCTCAGCCAGCTTAACGATTTGAAACAGCACATTGATTATCCGATGGTGCATCAGGCCGTACGCAAGGCGAAGCTCGCCAATAAGAAAAGGCTGGCGGAATATATCGGCCAGCAGCTTAACGTGGTGGTGAACCCGAATGCGCTGTTCGACGTGCAGATCAAACGCATCCATGAATACAAGCGTCAGCTGATGAACGTGCTGCACGTCATTACGCGCTATAACCGCATCAAAGCCGACCCGACGGCCGAGTGGGTACCGCGCGTGAACATCTTCGCCGGTAAAGCCGCATCGGCCTATTACATGGCGAAACACATCATCCACCTTATTAACGATGTGGCGGCGGTCATCAACAACGATCCGGTGGTGAAGGATCTGCTGAAAGTGGTGTTTATCCCGAACTACAGCGTGAGCCTTGCGCAGATCATTATTCCGGCGGCGGATCTCTCCGAGCAGATTTCGCTTGCAGGAACAGAGGCTTCCGGCACCAGTAATATGAAGTTTGGCCTGAACGGCGCGCTGACCATCGGCACGCTCGACGGCGCAAATGTCGAAATGCTCGAACACGTCGGGGCGGATAATATTTTCATCTTTGGTAATACGGCGGAGGAGGTTGAAGCGCTGCGGCGCAACGGCTATAAGCCGCGTGAATATTACGAAAAAGATGAAGAGCTGCATCAGGTGCTGACGCAAATAGGTACCGGCACGTTCAGCCCGGGCGAGCCAACCCGCTACCGGGATCTGCTGGATTCACTGATTAACTTTGGCGACCACTATCAGGTGCTGGCGGATTATCGCAGCTATGTGGATTGCCAGGATAAGGTGGACGAACTGTACTGCCAGCCGGAAGAGTGGACGATTCGCACGATGCACAACATTGCCAATATGGGCTATTTTTCGTCTGACAGAACGATTCAGGAATACGCCGACGAGATTTGGCATATCAAACCGGTGCGGCTGTAAACACCTGAACGGTAATCTGACCCAGGGCGGATAGCGCCGCGCTTATCCGTCCTGTGATATTCCCAGCCTGTAGGGTGGATAAGCAACGCGCCATCCACCGCTAATGATTTAGCACAGCTCCAGCAGCACATTATTAGCCGTAATCACCTGCATCACGCCCGCAGGCGGCATCACGTCGGTATAAACCTGATCGACCAGGCTAATACTGCCCAGGTTAACCATCGCGTTGCGGCCAAACTTCGAATGGTCGACAACCAGCATCACGCAGCGGGAGTTATCAATAATCGCCCGCTTGCTGCGCACTTCGTGATAGTCGAATTCCAGCAGCGAGCCGTCGCTGTCGATGCCGCTTATCCCCAGAATGCCGAAATCCAGGCGGAACTGGGAGATAAAGTCCAGCGTCGCTTCGCCAATTATCCCGCCGTCGCGGCTGCGCAGTTCGCCGCCCGCCAGAATAATACGAAAGTCTTCTTTTACCTTCAGCGTGTTGGCGACGTTCAGATTGTTGGTGACCACGCGTAAATTGCTGTGGTCTAAAAGCGCGTGGGCGACGGCTTCCGGCGTGGTGCCAATGTCGATAAACAGCGTGGCGCCGTCCGGGATTTGGTCGGCTACTTTGCGCGCAATACGCTCTTTTTCTGCCGTCTGCGTCGCCTTGCGATCGTGCCAGGAGGTATTCACCGAGCTGGACGGCAGCGCCGCGCCGCCGTGGTGACGCATAATCATGTTGCGATCGGCGAGATCGTTCAGATCGCGGCGAATGGTCTGCGGGCTGACCGAAAATTGATCCACCAGCTCTTCAGTGCTGACATATCCCTGTTTTTTAACCAGCTCGACAATGGCGTCGTGTCGTTGCGTTTGCTTCATGCTCTACTCCAGATTTTTATGTTCGTTTTCGCGCATGCAGAGTATCGGCCAGCGCCATTGCGAGGCCCACAAGGAGGCCGGTAACGTGGGCGGCGTTAGCGATCGACAGGCCTAAAATATCGAAGTAGCCCAGCACTATCCACAGCACCGCAAAGGCCATCAGGCCGCGCTGCATATAGATGCCGCTTTCAGGATCGCGCTCGCCCCTGAGCCATACATAGCCCATCAGCGCGTAAACCGTTCCCGATAAGCCACCGAACAACGGGCCGCTGAATTTCGCCTGGACGTAGCCGCTAAGCAGCGCCGAGATAATCGTCAGGGTGATGAGCTTTCCGCTGCCAAGACGCTTCTCCAGCGGGCCGCCAAGATACCACCACCATAGCAGGTTGAAAGTGATATGCAGCAGCGAAAAATGCATGAGGGCGTGGGTGAAATAGCGCCAGAATTCATAGCGCAGGCTGTCATCATAGGGCCAGGCCAGCCAGACCATCACGTTGCGATCGCCCAGCAGCTGCATAGTCAGCCAGACCAGCACGCACAGGGCAATGACCGCAAGCGTAAAAGGCCCGGCCTTTTGCCGGATTGTCGCAAGGAAGGAGTAACGCTGATAGCGCAGGTCGCTTGCGGTATCGCCTGCGGCCCAGCTTGCCGCCAGATAACGCGAGTCGCCGGGGTTGGCGAGAAACGCTTCCAGCTCGCTACGCACTCTGGACTCCTGGCTGTCATCCGCAAGCCAGATATCGCTCTGCTGGTGCCGTTGGATCGTGAGGACGACGCCCTGCGTCGCCATATAGTCGACAAACGCCTGCGCAACCCGCGGGTTGGCAAACGAGGTGATCATGATCATAGGGTTTCAACCAAATCCTGACAAAAGGAAGCAGTATACCTGCACCTTATGCGGCGCCGCGATCGACTTCCGCCGGGAAATGGCGATGCCAGGCGTCAAAGCCGCCATCTACGCTGTAAACGCTGTCGTAGCCCTGCTGCAGCAGATACTGAGCCGCGCCTTTGCTGCTGTTGCCGTGATAGCACATCACCATCACCGGCGTGTCGAAATCGGTCTGCTGCATAAAGGCCACCAGACGATCGTTTGTCAGATGGAAGGCGCCAGGGGTGTGGCCCAGCGCAAAGCTCTGCGGATCGCGAATATCCACTAATACCGCCAGTTTCTGGTGCAGTTTCTGGTGCGCTTCTTCTACACCAATACATTCAAATTGATCCATAGCTTGCTCATGTACATATAAAGGAAAGGGACGGGCTCGACGACATAGTAAGCGAAACCTGTCGCTGGCCGCTGATATTAACGCCATTGTGTTAGCCATATCACGCAGAAATGTTTTTTTTTCGTTACCAAAACGCCGGGCACTTGCTATTATGAGCGATAACGAACATTTATGAGCTTTAACGAAAGTGTGAGGGCAGCATGGAAACCAAAGATCTGATTGTCATTGGCGGCGGTATTAACGGCGCCGGTATCGCGGCAGATGCAGCAGGCCGCGGCCTGTCTGTGCTAATGCTGGAGGGGCAGGACCTCGCCTGCGCAACTTCCTCCGCCAGTTCAAAACTGATCCACGGCGGTCTGCGCTATCTGGAACATTACGAATTCCGCCTCGTGAGCGAGGCGCTGGCCGAACGCGAGGTGCTGTTGAATATGGCGCCGCACATCGCCTTTCCTATGCGTTTCCGCCTGCCTCATCGCCCGCATTTGCGTCCGGCCTGGATGATCCGCATCGGCCTGTTTATGTACGATCACCTGGGCAAGCGCACCAGCCTGCCGGCGTCCACCGGTTTGCGTTTTGGCGCAGATTCGGTTCTTAAGCCAGAAATTGTGCGCGGTTTCGAATATTCCGACTGCTGGGTGGACGATGCGCGACTGGTGCTGGCGAACGCGCAGATGGTCACGCGTAAAGGCGGCGAGGTCAAAACCCGTACCCGCGCAACCAGCGCTCGTCGCGAAAACGGGCAATGGATTGTCGAGGCGCAGGATATCGATACCGGCGAAACCTTCGTCTGGCGCGCGCGCGGCCTGGTGAACGCTACCGGCCCGTGGGTGAAGGATTTCTTCGACGACGGCCTGAAGCTTCCGTCGCCGTACGGCATTCGCCTGATCAAAGGCAGCCATATCGTTGTGCCGCGCGTGCACAACCAGAAGCAGGCTTATATCCTGCAAAACGAAGATAAGCGCATCGTGTTTGTCATTCCGTGGATGGATGAGTTCTCGATTATCGGCACCACCGACGTGGAGTACAAAGGCGATCCGCAAGCGGTTCACATTGACGAGAGCGAAGTGAAATACCTGCTGGATGTGTACAACGAGCACTTTAAAAAGACGCTTTCACGTGAGGATGTGGTGTGGACCTATTCCGGCGTGCGCCCGCTTTGCGATGATGAATCGGATTCTCCGCAGGCCATCACCCGTGATTACACTCTTGATATTCATGATGAAAACGGCAAGGCGCCGCTGCTTTCCGTCTTCGGCGGCAAGCTGACAACCTACCGTAAACTCGCCGAACACGCGCTGGACAAGCTGCAGGCTTACTATCCGAAAATCGGCCCGGCCTGGACTAAAGGCAGCAAATTGCCGGGTGGAGATATCACCGGCGACCGCGATGATTTCGCCGCCCAGCTGCGCCGCCGCTATACATTCCTGAGCGAAAGCCTGGCCCGCCGCTTTGCCCGCACCTACGGCAGCAATAGCGATCTGATCCTTCAGGAGGCGACATCCCTTGCCGATTTAGGCGAGAACTTCGGGCATGAGTTTTACGAAGCCGAACTGCGTTATCTGGCCGAGCACGAATGGGTGAAGCGTGTCGATGACGCCATCTGGCGTCGCACCAAGTTAGGCATGTGGCTGACGGAAGAGCAGCAGGCGCGGGTGGCGCAGTGGCTGGTAAAGCGGAACGGTAAATCGACGTTGTCGCTGGCATCGTGAACAGGCGGTGGATAGCGCTTGCGCTTATCCACCCTGCACACTCAAAGGCGCGGAATTTGCAGGTTGAATAAGCCTGCACTATCCGACATTGTTTAAACCCCGTACCCCATCATCTTCAGCAGCTTCTGCGCATGCTGCACGGCATCCTGACGGTGCGCCACGCCCAGCTTCTGGTACAGATTGCGGATATGCGTTTTGATGGTGGTTGCCGCCACGTCCAGCTCGCCCGCAATTTGCTCGTTGCTGTAACCCGAATAGATAAGCCCCAGCACCTGCCATTCACGCTGGGTTAGCGGACTGGTGCGAATCAGCTCCGGCACTTCCGGATGGGTCAGCAGTCGGTTAACAAAGTTCTCATCGAAGTGCGCAAACTTGTGGCGGTGGTGCTGGTTAATCTCCCGCAGAATACGCTGGGCGCGATGCTGATCCAGCTCCGGCAGCGTATTGAGCTGGATTAGCTGACGCAGCTGCTGCGCCATGGCTTCGCCCTCAATCACAAAGTGGCTGATAAACCCGGTACGGTTGGCCAGCGCCAGCGCTTCAAGCAGCACGCGCTGGGCATCGCTTTTACGACCGGACTGCCAGTAGAGCTGGTTTAACAGCAGCAGGTTGCGGTTAAGATCGCTCATCAGGCGCAGGCTACGCGCGTTTTCGTTTAACTCTTCCAGCACCATTTCCGCCGGGTCGAACTCACCCAGCAGGATCTGTACGCGGGCGATGTTGCGCCACTGGCTTTGCAGGAAGTGGTTATTGGCGAATTCCGGTTTTGGCGTCTGGCGCAACCAGTTGGCGGCTGACTTTTTATCGTCGGTCATTTGCCAGTAAATGACCCGCACTTTATCGGCGTTAGAGACCCAGTCGCTGTGATACGGTCCGTTCCCCAGCAGGTTTTCAAGACGATTCAGGTGGCTACGGGCGTTATCCAGATCGCCGCGCGCCAGCGAGCACTGCACCAGCAGCGCCAGACATTGCAGCTGTTGCTGCGGCTGGTAGCCGGAAAGCACCTCCACGCCGTAACGGGCCGAAGCCTCGGCTTCATCCAGGCGTGACCACGCCCACAGCAGCTGCGCGCGAATGCGCAACAGGAATTCGTGCAGCGGCAGCTGCTCGAGATGCTGTTCGCGGATCAGAACGAAGGCTTTTTCCTGCGTCTCCCAGGCGGCCTGCAGGAAGCCCTGGGCCAGCAGAATTTCGCTTTGCTGAATAAGGCTCCACAGCGCGTAATGCCACACGTCGTGACGGCGCGACATCTGCTCAGTTTGCTGCATCACCGACAGGGATTTGGTTAAATCGCCTTTACAGTGCAGCACTTCGCCGTGGACGGAGGTAGCAACGATTCGGCTGTAGTAGTTTGCCAGCGGCAGCATATCGAGCGCGATCATCGCCAGCCGCTCAGCCTCAACCGGATCGCCGTCGTTAATGGCAACCTGCGCGCGCAGGGCGTTGAATTCCCCGTGCAGCGTATCGTCCATTTCCAGATTCATTTCCTGCTCGGCTCGCGCCAGCAGCAGGTTGACTTCACTGTAGCGGTGCTGGCTTTGCATCAGCCAGGCCTGCAGCAGCACCAGCTTCGGATTCTCCAGCAGGCTTTCCCACGGCAGCGCCTTCAGCGACTCTTCCAGCAGAGTCAGCTCGCTGTGGTTAAACAGCGCCCAGGCGTGGTGCAGCAGGATATCGCGCAGCATGCTGGCGTCGCCTGCGGCCAGCGCGTGATGAATGGCTTCGCTCGGGAAGCCCTGCGCCATCCAGCTTTCGGCGGCGGCACGGTGAATATCCGGCAGTTCAGCGGCAAGCTCCCACTGACAGCGCTGGCGCAGGAAGCTGCCAAACAGCGGGTGGAAGCAGAACCATTCGCCGGAGTCGTCCATGCGCTGCATGAAAAGCCCCTGCCGCTCGGTCTCTTCCAGGCGCATCTGGCCGTTTTCTTCGCCGGTGACGCGGACAATCAGGGCATCATTCATCGAACGCAGAATGGAGCTGCGCAGCAGGAAGTTACGCGTATCCGTATCCACGTTATCAAGCACTTCATCCACCAGATAGTCGGAAAGGTGGCTGGCATTGATACCGGAAAGGCGACGCGCGGAGTGATGGGCCGAGGTATTATTTTGACGTGCGGAAAGGGCGATGAGCTGCAATGCCGTCGCCCAGCCGGCGACGTCGTCGCACAGTCGACTGCTGTCGGCTGACTCAATCGGCGTATTCAGACGGCAGTCGAAGAACTGTTTCGCTTCCTGGTGGGTAAAGGCAAGCTGCTGGCTGCCAATTTCCAGAAGCTGATCGCGCACGCGCAGGTTGGCAATACCAAGCTGCGGCAGGTTGCGCGATAACACCACCAGCGTCAGGTTTTCCGGCTGGTGACGAATGAAAAAGCGCATCGCTTCGTGAATGACCGGGTTGTTGATTAAGTGGTAATCATCAATAACGAGAAATAGCGGGCGATGCCATTCCGCCAGCTCAATAAACAGCTGCGCAAACAGCGATGAGAGGCTCGCATACTGGCGCTTTTGCGCCATCACTTCACTGCTGACACAATGGCCGCCGGTCGCCTGTTGAATGGCGGTAACCAGATAACTGGCAAAGCGTTCCTGTTGGTTGTCGCCCTCATCAAGGGAGTACCAACCTAACTCATTTTTCCCTGCTGCCCACTGGGAGACCAGTGTGGTTTTGCCATAGCCTGCGGGACTGGTTATCAACGCCAGGCGATAATTTGCGGCGATTGATAGCTTCATCAGCAGGCGGTCGCGAACCACGGTATTTTCCAGACGCACCGGGCGACTCAATTTGGATGGGATCAACATAGTGTCACTTCACTGTGTATATAAATTTATACAGAAATGAATTTTTTTACGCTTCGTAATTAATGCTTACCGTTAAGGTCGGCCAGATTTGATCTTATTGCAAGATTGTTGAACTTTCCGTGAGTGTTAAGTTGCACCTTGTCACAGTTCCATATTTTTATTGAATGGGTTCCCAATTAATCATACATTTTTCATTAACTTTGATTGCTCGTTTTCCGCGTCCCGCCTGAAAAGAAAACGGTTACAGACGCCGGGAGAAAACGAACGTAAAGGCTCCTTTGTTGTCCGAATTCTGGTGGAATTTCGGTCTCGCCAGCCGGGATTTAAGTGCCCACGATCACACTTTTAGCTCATCCCCGCCGCTCCTCCTGGTCTTTTCCCCCTCAGGATGAGGAATAAGCCCAGGCCGCCCGGCACACTAACGGGCAATGCATTTAGAACATCAAAGGATCGATCCCCTATGTCACAGCCGAGCTTCAACAAAGAACAATTCCAGGCTGCGCTGACCCGTCAGTGGCAGCGTTATGGCCTGCAGGCCGCCAGCGAAATGACCCAGCATCAGTGGTGGCATGCCGTAAGCGGCGCGCTGGCTGAACTGCTGGCAGCGCAGCCGGTCGTCAAACCACAAGCGAAGCAGCGCCACGTTAACTACATCTCGATGGAGTTTCTGATTGGCCGCCTGACCGGCAATAACCTGCTGAACCTCGGCTGGTATCAGGAGGTGGCGGATGAGCTGCAAGCGTTTGATATCAACCTGACCGATCTGCTTGAAGAAGAGACGGACCCGGCGCTGGGCAACGGCGGCCTGGGACGTCTGGCGGCGTGCTTCCTGGATTCTATGGCGACAGTGGGCCAGTCGGCGATAGGGTATGGCCTGAACTATCAGTACGGCCTGTTCCGCCAGTCGTTCAAAGACGGACAGCAGATGGAAGCGCCGGACGACTGGCAGCGCGGCAGCTACCCGTGGTTCCAGCATAACTCGGCGCTCGATGTGCAGGTTGGCGTGGGCGGCAAGGTCATTAAAGAAGGCAAAAATAGCCGCTGGGAACCGGCGTTTATCTTCCAGGGCGAAGCATGGGATCTGCCGGTGCTTGGCTACCGTAACGGCGTCGCACAGCCGCTGCGTCTGTGGCAGGCGAAGCACGCCCATCCGTTCGACCTTACCAGATTTAACGACGGCGATTTCCTGAAAGCGGAACAAGCCGGCATCGACGCGGAAAAACTGACCAAAGTTCTCTACCCGAACGACAACCACCTGAACGGCAAAAAGCTGCGCCTGATGCAGCAGTACTTCCAGTGCGCCTGTTCGGTGGCGGATATTTTACGTCGCCATCACCTGGCCGGCCGCAACATCGCCGCGCTTGCCGATTACGAAGTGATTCAGCTTAACGACACTCACCCGACTATCGCCATTCCTGAACTGCTGCGCGTGCTGATTGACGAGCACCAGCTAAGCTGGGACGACGCCTGGGCCATCACCAGCAAAACCTTCGCCTACACCAACCACACTCTGATGCCGGAAGCGCTGGAGTGCTGGGACGAAAAACTGGTGAAAGCGCTGCTGCCGCGCCACATGCAAATCATCAACGAGATTAACGCCCGCTTTAAAAAACTGGTCGATAAAACCTGGCCGGGCGACGAAGCGGTATGGGCAAAACTGGCGGTGGTGTACGACAAACAGGTGCGCATGGCGAACATGTGCGTGGTGAGCGGTTTTGCGGTAAACGGCGTTGCCGCGCTGCACTCCGATCTGGTGGTGAAAGATCTGTTCCCGGAATACCACCAGCTTTGGCCGAACAAATTCCATAACGTCACCAACGGCATCACGCCGCGCCGCTGGATCAAGCAGTGTAACCCGGCGCTTTCCGCCCTCATTGATAAGACCCTGAAGAAAGAGTGGGCCAACGATCTGGACGTGCTGGAAGGGCTGGAAAAATACGCTGACGACGCGAAGTTCCGCAAAGCATACCGCGATATCAAATACCAGAACAAAGTTAAGCTGGCGGCGTTTGTGAAAGCGCGTACCGGCATTATTATCAGCCCAGATGCGCTGTTCGACGTGCAGATCAAACGCCTGCACGAGTACAAACGTCAGCACCTGAATCTGCTGCATATTCTGGCGCTTTACAAAGAGATCCGTGAGAACCCGCAGGCGGCTCGCGTTCCGCGCGTGTTCCTGTTCGGGGCGAAAGCGGCGCCGGGTTATTACCTGGCGAAAAATATTATCTTCGCCATCAATAAAGTCGCGCAGGCGATTAATAACGACCCGGTCGTTGGCGACCAGCTGAAAGTCGTCTTCCTGCCGGATTACTGCGTTTCCGCGGCGGAAATCATGATCCCGGCGGCGGATATCTCCGAGCAAATCTCCACCGCGGGCAAAGAAGCCTCCGGCACCGGCAATATGAAGCTGGCTCTGAACGGCGCGCTGACCGTGGGCACGCTGGACGGCGCCAACGTCGAAATTGCCGAGAAAGTGGGTGAAGAGAACATCTTTATCTTTGGGCATACCGTGGAAGAGGTGAAGGCCCTGAAAGCCAAAGGCTACGACCCGGTGAAATGGCGTAAGAAAGACAAAGCGCTTGATGCGGTACTGAAAGAGCTGGAGAAGGGCGTTTACACCGATGGCGATAAGCACGCCTTCGATCAGATGCTGCACAGCATCGGTAAAGAGGGCGGCGACCCCTATTTAGTGATGGCTGACTTCACGGCTTACGCCGCGGCACAAAAGCAGGCTGATGCGCTGTATCTCGACCAGGAAGCCTGGACTCGTGCCGCCATTCTGAACACCGCGCGCTGCGGCATGTTCAGCTCGGATCGCTCGATTCGGGATTATCAGCAACGCATCTGGCAGGCTAAACGCTAAGGGAAGATCATGGATAGCAAACGCCTTGATAACGCCGCGCTGGCGGCAGGAATTGCGGCTAATTACATCAACGCTCACGGTAAGCCGCAGGCCATTCCGGCGGATACCAAGCTGCGCTTGCTGGAAGCCATGAGCCGCACCACCGCCTCTAAAAAGGGGGCGGTCACCCCCGTACCGAACGTGCAGGTTTTTACCGCCGGAACGAAGATGGCGCTGCCGCTGGAAGGTCACGGTGAATTTACCTGGCAGCTGACAACGGAAGCAGGAAAACAGCATCACGGAGAGGCGCTGGCAGGGAGTAAGCTGGCGTTGCCCGCCAGGCTGCCGGAAGGCTACCACGACCTTACCGTCAGCCAGAACGAACGCGCCTGGCAGTGCCGCGTGATTGTCGCGCCGAAGCGCTGCTATGAACCCGATGCGCTGTTGCAGGACAAGAAGCTGTGGGGCGCCTGCGTGCAGCTTTACACTTTGCGTTCCGCGCATAACTGGGGCATCGGCGATTTTGGTGATTTACAGCGCATGCTGGTGGACGTTGCGAAGCGCGGCGGTTCGTTTATCGGACTGAATCCGATCCATGCGCTCTACCCGGCAAACCCGGAGAGCGCAAGCCCGTACAGCCCGTCGTCGCGGCGCTGGCTGAACGTTATCTATATCGACGTTAACGCCGTAGACGATTTTCTCTTAAGCGATGAAGCCCAGGCCTGGTGGAAGATGCCGGCTACGCAGCAGTCGCTCAAAGCGGTGCGTGACGCCCAGTGGGTCGATTACGCCACCGCCACCGCGCTGAAGATGGCGGCGCTACGCATGGCGTGGAAACAGTTCTCAAAGCGTACCGCGCGTGATGAGCAGGTGCAGGCTTTCCAGTCGTTTGTGGCAAACGGCGGCGACAGCCTCTATTTCCAGGCGGCCTTTGATGCGCTGCACGCCTGGCAGGTTAAAGAAGATGAAATGCGCTGGGGCTGGCCGGTATGGCCGGAAGGCTTCCGCGATGCGCATAATCCGGAAGTAAAAGCTTTCTGTAGCAAGCACAGCGACGAGGTCAACTTCTTCCTGTGGCTGCAGTACCTCGCCCACGCCCAGTTTGAAGCGTGCTGGCAAACCTGCCAGAGTTTTAAAATGCCAATCGGCCTGTACCGCGATTTGGCGGTTGGCGTGGCGGAAGGCGGCTCGGAAACCTGGAGCGACCGGGAACTGTACTGCCTGGAGGCATCGGTTGGCGCGCCGCCGGATATTCTTGGCCCTCTTGGCCAGAACTGGGGTCTGCCGCCAATGGATCCGCACGTTATAGTCGCACGGGCCTATGAGCCTTACATTGAAATGTTACGTGCCAATATGACCAACTGCGGCGCGCTGCGTATCGACCACGTTATGTCGATGCTGCGTCTGTGGTGGATCCCATACGGTGAAACGGCGGATAAAGGCGCGTATGTGCATTATCCGGTGGACGATCTGCTGTCGATCCTGGCGCTGGAGAGTAAGCGTCATAGCTGCATGGTGATCGGCGAAGATCTGGGTACGGTGCCGGTTGAGATCGTAGCCAGGCTGCGCGACAGCGGCGTTTACTCCTATAAAGTGCTTTATTTTGAACACGACAGCGAGAAGCAGTTCCGCGCGCCTAAGGCGTGGCCGAAACAGTCGATGGCCGTGGCAACCACTCACGATCTGCCTACGTTACGCGGCTACTGGGAAAGCGGTGATTTAACGCTGGGTAAAACGCTGGGGCTATATCCTGACGAAAAAGTGCTCGCCGGGCTGTATCTGGATCGCGAACGCGCCAAACAGGGGCTGCTCAACAGCCTGCATGAATATGGCTGTTTGCCAAAACGGGCAGGGCACAAGGCATCCCACATGGCGATGACGGCCACGCTTAACCGCGGCATGCAGCGTTATATCGCCGACAGCAACAGCGCGCTGCTGGGCCTGCAGCCGGAAGACTGGCTGGGCATGGCGGAGCCGGTGAATATTCCGGGCACCAGCTACCAGTATAAAAACTGGCGTCGCAAGCTATCCACTTCGCTTGAAGAGATGTTTGCCGACGAGAGCGTGAATAAGCTGCTGAAAGATCTGGATAAGCGGCGTAAGAAAAGGTAGCTGCGGTTTAAGGGTGCATGACGCAATGCTTATCCGTCCCTATTCCCTGAGCCGCCGCTCTCTTAAAGAGCGAAACGATTAGCAGAGGGGAAAGAACCATTCCATTATGGTTCTTTCCTTACAGAAGATTTTGCCGGGCCGCGGCAAAAATTTACTCTGCCAGTACGACCCTCCTGAGAATGCGGCTGAACGCCTGAATAATATGCGCGGAACCGGCAACGTTATTTCTTTGCGTCATTATGCCAGCCCCGCGAGGTTAAAGTGGTCAGGGCTCTATAGCCTTAGTAATACGATCTCATCAGAAGCTATAGCGGGCACCGAATAAAAAGCTGGTATCGCTAAAGGATTTATCACCAACCTGAAGCGTGACGTTGCCCCAGATATCAAGGTTTTCCTGTACTTTACCTTCAACGCCGGTTTTAAATTCAGCCATGTTGCGGGTTCCGGCAACAGTGTTTGAAACGTCATCCATTTTCACCTTGTAATCGCTGGTGTTGTGGATCCAGTTAGCCTCAATAAAAGGCTGGAACTCGCGCCCCGTGTTGTCGTCAAGCGCGCTGTGGCCCCTGAGTGACGCACGAACGCCAAGGCGGGAGAGGAGGTTGCCGGACGACGGCTCAGAGATCCTTGTACCGTTGCTCTCTCGATGCGGGTTGGCATTGACGTCCATCCAGATAAGCTGGAATTTTGGCTGTAGCCAGCTGCTTTGCCGCTTACTCGCCGCCACAGGTAAGGCATATCCCCCTTCAACAGACGCCGTGAAGCCCTGGGAGTGATAGCTTTCCTGAGGGAGCGCCTGGCCGCTGATGCTGTTTTTAAACCAGTTATACAGAATCCAGCCGTCCAGGTAAGTGCCGCTTTTATCTTCCTGGGAAGCAAACCAGGTAGCGTATCCCCCTAAGCTGTAGCCTTCAACAGTGCCCTCGGCACGATAACCTGAGATGGCTGAACGAGTGTTGCTCTGCGAATGGCCGTAGCCAACCATTGGACCAGCGTGCCAGCGTTCATTGTCGTTACTGCTCCAGTCAATAAAATCTTTGCCTAACTGCACGACATAGCGGTTTGCACGAGTTTTGAGCTGAAGGCTGCCGTCGTTAAAGCGCGTATGTCCTCCTGCCTGCCGTAGCCACAGGCCATCGGCACGATTGCTGCCGGCCGAGCGCGTGATAAAAGCGGCTTCCCCCATGCGGTCATGTAATGTGGTGTTAAACATCGTGTTTGCGGCCATCATATTAGCCAGCAGAGCGCCAGATTCTGGACGGTATACGTCAGTTCGCGGGCGAACAGGTCCGGCGTCCGGAGATTCTTTTTCATCCGAGGGCGGTGCAATAATTTCGCCTGGGGATGATTCAATAACTTCATCCGACGGCGGCGCAATAATTTCGCCTGGAGATGATTCAATAACTTCATCCGAGGGCGGGGCAATAATTTCGCCTGGGGATGGTTCAATAACTTCATCCGACGGCGGTTCAATAACCGGAGCCTGGCTGGTGAGGAACCAGTTCTCATTTTTCTTCACCAGGCTGTAATCATAGCTCCCGGCGACTATGCGTCCGGTGGAAGTAAACGACCCGAAGGATGTGCCCCCCACGCTGACAAGCTCAATGCCTTCAATAGTTTTTGCCCCGACTCCCCCTATATTGTTGATGGTTACCAGCGTTTCCCCGGCCTTAACATCGCCTGTGACGGTAAGCTTATCCGTTGCTGACTGGTCATCTCCCAGGACGGTATTCATCACCAGCCTGCCGCCATCGCTCAGATAGTCTCCTTCCACGGAGAGCGTTTTATAGCCGCCGTCATCCGGCGCTGCAAACACGATGGTGCCGTGATTGGTGAGCGATTTAACATCTGAATCTGCCGCCATTGTCCACCGGCTACTGCTATCAAGGGAGAGTTCACTAATACGATGGCTAAAGCCGGTTAAAGATGAGTTCTGGCTTAACGATACGCGGGTGTAGTTATCCACGCTGTCGGAAATCAGTGAACCGTTTAGTACGCTATTCTTCGTCGCATTCAGGTTCACGCTGCTGAACAGCGGTCCGCTGGTGTCCTGGTTGCTTCGCACGTCAAGAAGCTGCCCGGCCCCGCTGTCGAGGGTTGTGCTGACCACGTCCATATTCAGCAGCGCGGCATTTGAGGTAACAATGGCTCCTTGTTTTGCATGAATGCTGACGGTATCAAGGGATATGACATTCGGCATGGCGTCCAGATTTCCCGCAGCGTAGATAGCCGTACTCTTTCCTGTGGTATTGAGTGCGGAATCAACCAGGTTTAACGTACCGTGGAACAGACCGGCGGCATAGGCATTGTCACCTGTTGTGGTCACCTGCAGATTCGAACCGGTAATTGTCGAACCCGGATAGGCTATTAGCCCAAAGCTCCCCCGCCCGGCAGTCGTCACCGTGGTATCCGCCAGGGCTATCTCTCCGCCGCGGGCTGCAAAAACACCAGCGGATCCCGCACCTGCGGTCTGAATATCCAGCTGTTTTCCGGAAATCGTCTGTTCGCCATACAGCGCGTAGGCGTTTGCACCGAAGGTTTCCAGCCGGCTGTTGCTCAGGCTTGCCGGGCCGTTCTGCGCGTTAACGGCGAATGCTTCATCTCCGGAAGTGATAAAGATGGCGTCCTTTGCCGTCAGAGACGAGTCGTCGGATGCTATCCATATCGCGTCGCCGAAATCACCTGTGGTTTGATAGCGACCGCCATTAATGGTTACCCCGGCCCCCGCGTTGGCGTTAATCGCGTAGGCGTAAACGCCAGCGCTGCTGACGATACTGTCGTTGAGTACGATATCGCCGTTCATGATCCGAATAGCGTCAGCATCCTGGGCAAAAATCGTGCTGTTGGAAATAACGGCGCTGCCTTTATCCGCGAGGGCGCCAGATTTGAGGCTCAGACCCATTGCCTTATCTGTGGCGATAATCTGGATATCCGTGGCTTCCAGCTCGCTGAGGCTCCCCAGCATAATGCCGCCATTGGCGGAATTAGCCGCGTTAATCGTCGTTCCTTCTAAAGCGATCAGGGAACGGTTTTCTCCGGCAATCCCCCAGGAGGCAGTTCCTGTCGTGCTGATACTTCCCTGCATGGCATGCAATACGCCGCTGTCCAGTTTGATGGCATCGGCGGCCGACCCCTCGCTGGCCAGGGTCGCATTGGACACATTTAGCCTGCCCCCTTTTTCAATAAGCGCGACACCCGTCAGGCTGTTGCTGGTGAATAGCAATCCATCAGCGCCTGTTTCAATCTTGCTCATGGCGCCTGAAACATAGAGAGGGTAATCACCGTAACCACTGGAAGCGTAGTTTTGGGTGACGGTTACGGTCTCGCCATCGATAGCCTGAAAAGCGATGGCAGAAGTGACAGGTATTGATAACAGGTACAATCCAGCAGCCAACTGATAGTAAACAGCGGTATCCTGTCGCGACATAATATTTTCCTTAATAATGTCAGTGACAACGCCTGAAATTTATCAACGATAAGGTGATGCCTCTGATGAGTTAAATTTGCTATATAAGATTTTTACCTTGACCCAGCGTTAATATTGATAGGTCTTATTGTTTGACCACTCATTTATACCGTTACAGGCTACTCTCTTGAGGTCGCGCAGATTCCGGATTCGCGATTTTCCTTATCTATTCCAGCTTCACTACGCTTACGGGATGCACAGGCCTGACGTAAAAGAGCGAATTACCGAAACACCTATTAACGCTGCCGCTTTATTGAATGCACCCAGCACGCTGAAAACCGGCTCCATTACCACGTCAGGATGGAAATAGTTGCCGGATAAAAGAGGTGTTGTAAGTGTTCCATTAAATACAACTATTTTATTGCTTCATCGCCCTGCATTATAATGATCGCTTCTGAGTTTGAGAAGTTAGGATTATATCTAACATCCTCCGTGCTATTTTAGAAAAATCTTATAACTCACGATGTTTAAATAAAGTGGGTAAAATCCTAATTAACAACTCGTTGTAATGGTTATTTGGATAATTTACTATTCAACGGATTGATACCTTTAGCCTTGCTGAAATACGCCATAAAGCTGAAGTCATAGCCATCTTTATTATCTGGCTCTCTGTGTATGCGTTGAGTTGTGAAAGGGACGTGCCTGAATATGTTATATATGAATAAAATGGAATGATTATGAAAAATGAGACTCGCAAAGTTAAGGTCGCGGTATTTTATAATTTTTCTATCTTTCAGAAAGTGATAAGCCGTTATCTTAAGACAGAAACACAAACCAGCGGTGTTGAAATCATCTTTTATCGCTCCATGCACGCTTTGCTCAACGCGATAGAGGAAGATCAAATTGATGTTTTATTTACAGAATTTAGCTTCTTATCAAACAATAAGTCATGGATTGCCATCAGCAAAAAGTTCAGCAGATCGTGCATTGTTCATCATGTCAAAAGAGTGATGCTCGTTGCCAACCAGCATCCCTACTTATTACGGCATATTGTTGATATGAAATTTGAGGCCACGATTAGCCTCAATGAAGGGATCGCCGGTTTCCGTAACATCATCAACATAATCCGGTCGGAGGGAAAAACTCCTTTTGTTTCAGAAGAATTGCTGCAGCAGCTTGCTGAAACAGACAACCGGGAGTTTCCACTCTCGCCGAAAGAATGGGAGGTGTTGTATCTGGTCGCTCAGGGGTACTCGATTTCAGAAATCGCGGACAGAAAAAACCGGGCGAACAGTACCGTTGCGACACAAAAACAAAGCGCGATGAAAAAGCTCAACTTGGCCAGCAACAGCGAATTAATAAAGTACATGTATGTTACAGGGATGATGGAGTAACGCGATGCAATATAAAGGATTAGTTAACCCCGCGGTGGTATTGCTGCTTGGCTTTATCAGCCATCATGCTGCGGCATTAACGTTGCAACAGGCAATTCTGGCCGCGGACCATTACGATTCAGGCATCCGCGCAGCGCGTGAGCTTAACGACGCCGAGCAGCAGAAGCGTCTGCAGGGTTTCTCTGGCCTGTTGCCACAGGTCAGCCTTAACGGGGGAATCTCTAAGCAGGATCAGCCCGGAGCCACCTATGCTGCGGGCGTCACCCGGCATAATTACAGCGTTAATTTAAGCCAGCCGATTTTTGATGTTTCAAAATTCGCCGCCTGGAGACGCGCCGAGGCGATGGCCGATCGGGGGCAGATTAACTATATGCTGGCGCAGCAGCAGTTAATAAGCGACGTGAGCGAGGCCTGGTTTGCCGTCGCTTACGCAACGCAGGTGCTGAAAAACGCTGAACGCACCAGGATGGCATTCAGTCAGCAGCTGCGCCAGGCGCAGCGGGGACAGGATCTTGGGGAGCAAACCCGGCTGGATGTCGATGAAGCTCAGGCCAATTACGATAACGCCCTGGCGGAGGTCATTGCCGCTGAAAGCGATCTCAATAATACCCAAATCCGTTTTTTGAAATTAACAGGCCTGTCAGGAAATCAGATTCCGTTAAACACTCTGGAGTGTTTCACACCGCCATCTCTACCGGAGCTTGAAAAGGTTAAAGCGAAAACCAGCACGCATAATCTCAACGTGCAGGCGGCTATGTTTAGCCTTGAGCAAAGTAATGCCGACGTTATTGAGAGTACGGGAAATCATTTGCCGGTCGTCACCTTTCAGGCTTCGTATGGTAACAACTGGAGCAGGGGCGAAAATGAAAACGTCTTCGACTCCTTATTTGGCACAACGTCAAAAACACGAAATACCAATATTGGCGTTAACGTTTCCATTCCCATCTTTGCCGGCGGCAGCCATATTTCGCAAAGCATCGAAGCCGCGCACCGTAAAGAGCAATTCAGGCAGCTATTGGTTGATGCCCAACGCAAAGCGCAGGAAGAAGCGGAAAGCGCCTGGTACGGCATGATAACCGGCGACGCCAAAATTCGGGCCTATCAAAAAGCGATATTTTCAGCAAAAAAACGTATGGAATCGACGCAATACGGCAGGGATATTGGCCAGCGAACGGTGCTTGATGCGCTGAACGCAGAAAGCGATTATTTCAAGGCGTTGAAAGAGACCGCCAGAGCCCGATACGACTATATCACCGCCAATATTCAGCTCGCCAGAGCGACCGGGGAGCTTGATTATTCTTATCTGAATAAATTCAGCTGCCCATCCCACACTTAGATTTTTGGAAGAGCATTATGCCTAATTCATTATTCCGCAAGGAAGCCCTTGAGGCGAATAAAACAAAATCCATTGGCAGCGTCGCATTATATTGCCCGCCTTACCGCTGGGTGATCGTTAGTCTGGCAGGCATTATGACAATAGCCACGCTGCTGCTGATTTTTTTTGGCAGCTATACCAAGCGCGAGACGATGAGCGGAGCCCTGGTGCCGGTGGAAGGCGTGATGGATATTGTTGCCGTCAGTTCGGGGACTATCGTAGATCTCCCTGTTCATCAAGGACAAATCGTCAAAAAAGGCAGCGCGCTTGCTACGCTCTCTTCGGAGATCGCCACCAAATACGGCCAGACGCGCGAAAGCATTGCCGAACAGCTTTCGCTGCAAAATGAGGTTCTGGATCAGGAGCGAAAAAATCTCGACAAGCTCTCTGCCGAAACGCTCAAAGGTTATGAGAATCAGAAAATCCTTTTAGAGCAGCAGCTGAAAAAGTTAGATGGCATTTATGCCAGCCGTCTCCAGCAGGCCCGCTTTGCCGATGCCCAGCTGAAAAAACTAAAGCTCATGCGCGATGAGGGCTATGCCTCTAATCGCCAGGTTGAAGAGCAGGAAGTCTCGCGACTGGAAGCGGAGTCCAGGGCGCAGGATGTAGCCCGACAGCAGATCGATCTTCAGCAGCAGCTGACCCGTACGCTGCAGCAGCTTCGCGAACAGCCGATCAATAAACTCAATCAGGTCAACGACATCGACAGGCGTCTCTCCGAGCTTAAGCAGTCGATGATGGAGAATGAGTCCCGCCGTTCAATAGTGCTTAATGCTCCGCAAAACGCGATGGTCGCGTCCGTGCTCGTCAAACAGGGACAGATGGTCAATGCCGGGCAAACCCTGGCGTCGCTGCTGCCGGAAAACGCTACCCTTCAGGCACGCATAATGGTCACCAGCCGGGCCATTGGCTTTATTGTGCCCGGGCAACGGGTGACCCTGCGCTATCAGGCTTATCCGTGGCAGAAGTTCGGCCAGCAGTATGGCGTGGTTTCCGAAGTCTCCCGCGTTTCGCTTTCCCCGCAGGAAATCGCGGTCATCACCGGAAATTCTCAGGTCCACGAGCAGCACTACATGGTGAAGGTCAACCTGGATAACCAGTTTATTCACGCCTATGGCCAGCAGGTCAAACTGCAGCCCGGAAGCGCGCTTGAGGCTGATTTCCTGATTGATAAACGCCGACTCTACGAATGGGTACTGGAGCCGCTTTACGCTCTGCGCCGCAGCAGCGCTCTCTGAAGAAAATTAAACCAAGGTTATATTATGAATTTACTAGAAAAATTGGATTTTTCCTGGCGTAAACGGCTGCCCGTTATTCAGCAAACGCAGGCGGCAGAATGCGGCCTTACCTGTGTGGGCATGATTGCCAACTTTTACGGCTACAAAATAGATATGATCACGTTGCGTCGCCGCTTCTCCACCTCGCTGAAGGGCGCCACGCTTGCCGATATTATGCAGGTCTCTCAGCAGCTGGGGATGTCTTCACGCGCGCTGCGCCTGGAAATTGAAGAATTGCATAAGCTCAACCTGCCCTGCGTTCTGCACTGGGATATGAACCACTTTGTAGTGCTCAAAGAGGTTACTAAAAAGAAAATTATCATTCACGATCCCAGCCGGGGAAGAAGGGAAATCGCCCTGGACGAAGTCTCTAAATCCTTCACCGGTATTGCTATGGAGCTTATTCCGAACACGGAATTTGTGAAAAAAGAGGAGAAAGAAACCCTTTCAATGCTGAAGCTCATTGGCAACGTGAGCGGCATTCGTTCTGCGTTTATCCAGATCATGATCCTCTCCGTAGGGCTTGAGGTTTTTGGCCTGCTGACGCCATTTTACAGTCAGTGGGTGATGGACCAGGTGCTGGTTTCCGCCGACTACGATCTCCTTACGCTGCTGGGCTGTGCGTTTATTACGGTGGTGGTGTTGCAGAATATCTTGTCGGCGATACGCTCCTGGGTGATGACGTGGTTTTCAAGCATGCTGAGCGTTCAGTGGTCCGCTAACGTCTGCTCACATCTGCTGGGGCTGCCGATGGCCTGGTTCGAAGAGCGGCACGTTGGGGATATTATCTCTCGCTACGGATCCATTACCGCCATTCAGAATACGTTAACCAGCCGCTTTATCTCCTCTATTCTGGATGGCGTGATGGCCATCGTGACGCTGTTCGTGCTGTTTGCCTATAACGTCAGGCTGACGTGCGTGGTGCTGGGAATGCTGCTCATTTATATCCTGATCCGCTGGGTTTCATTCCGTCCGTTCCGCCAGGCAAATGAAGAGCAGCTCATCGCTTCGGCGCGCGCGCAGTCGCAGCTTCTTGAGTCCATCCGGGGCGTGCAGGCGGTCAAGCTTAACAACAAACAGGAGCTGCGCGTTTCGACTTACGCTAATGAGCTGGTTGAAGCCACCAATAAAGGGATCCATATCCAGCGTCTGTCGATTAGCTTCAGCACGCTGCAGGGGCTTATTTCAGGCGTGGGTCGCATCGTGCTTGTCTGGATGGCTGCCCTGCAGGTATTAGAGGGTAACTTTACAGCAGGTATGCTGATTGCCTTCACCAGCTTTGCCGATCAGTTCATCGGCCGTGCTACGGGACTCATTAACGCCATTATTGAGTTCTGGATGCTACGCCTTCACGGCGAACGTCTGGCGGATATTGTTCTGACAGATAAAGAAAGCGATATGGTTAACACGGTTACACTGCCCGTCGGTGACGCCGCGCTGCCAATTGAAGTAAAAAATATAACTTTTCGCTATGCCACTACCGAACCCTGTGTTTTTCAGCGCTGTTCACTGACTATTCAGGCCGGAGAGTCGGTCGCCATAATTGGGCCATCCGGGCAGGGTAAATCGACGCTGGCCAAGCTGCTGCTGGGCCTGCTTAAACCTGAAGAAGGCAGTATAGAAATAAACGGCCGGGATATTCGTAAGCTCGGAATGACCTGGTACCGGCAACATGTGGGCAGCGTTATGCAGGATGATATTCTGTTCGCCGGCTCAATCATGGATAACATCAGTTTCTTTGATGCTCAGTTCACTCACGAACGGGTGGAGCGGGCGGCAAGGCTTGCCCAGATCCATGACGATATTATGACCATGCCGATGGGATATAATAGCCTGGTAGGGGATATGGGTTCATCACTATCTGGCGGGCAGATTCAGCGTGTGTTGCTTGCCCGGGCCCTTTATCGCCAGCCAAAAATTCTTATTCTTGACGAAGCAACCAGCCATCTCGATATTGCAAGAGAGAAAGGTATTAATGATGCGATTAAACAGATGGATATTACCCGTATTATTATTGCCCATCGGCCTGAGACAATCCGAAGTGCAGATAGAATAATCTTATTAAATCAGGGCGGCGTTACTGAAATATCTCACGATGCATTATCCACTGATTAAATGGATTTTATTCTATTGTTTTAAAAGTACCATATCATTAATATTGCTTTCAACGGAGGAGCGTTTCCTCCTGTGAAGTAATTCCGGCAGGCCAAAAAAAAGGTGGAAGTTTCTTAATTAATGGATATTGTCACTAAAAAGCAATGCCAATTAAAGATGAACTTTTTCCGGTTGTAGGAATGCTCAATAGTAACTTGCGGTTTTTATCGCAAACTACTCTATTTTAAATTGCTCTATACATAAAGGAGTTTATTAAATGCGTGAATTAAATGTTTTAGAAGTTAATAATGTATCTGGTGCGGGTTTCTTTGACACTGTTGGTGCAGGCATTCTCGGCGGACTCGCGGGTCTAAGCTGGGGTATGGCTAAGGGTGGAGTGTCAGGCGGGAGCACTGGCGGAATTATTGGAATAGGCTCTATTGCTGCTTTGGTAACTATGACCATTGGTGGGGTCGTGGGTACTACTATGGGTAGCGTTTATGGCGTTGTTAACGGCTTTGATAAAACCCTTGAGTTGTATAATAGCATCTACGAGCAGTGGAACGATCTGACATTAAGCCCTCCTAGATCTTAATTTTATTCTATCTATTCCTGATTAATTCTTCCGGGATTTTAACAGGACAGGAAATTATTTTCTGAGTGAAAATGGTTATCACTTTACTTGGATTTTACAATAATTTCAGTATGCAATTTATGGGGGTTTTTAATGAAAGAAATTAAAGACAAGATGCTAAAAGAAATCTCAGGTGGTAGCCTGACCAGTAGTATTCTTGACTACTTTCGGAACCCTGGCTCCGAAGATAATATGCAAACGGAAGAGTGGCATTCAAGCTCTACGATTCTGTCTCCTGCGTTAGGGAGGGGTGAGCAATATGGCACGGCTATCGTAACCGGCTTCGCTGCTATTGCACTCTTCGCAGTGGCTTTAGCGGATACTTTTTTTAAAGGACGGCTCCGCTAAAGTTATCTAATAATATGTGAGTTATAAACATATTATTTCCATTCGTTAACTGAACTGTCTTTTATTAGATAAAAGCGTTCAGTCAAAAAGGACTTTTTATGAAAAAGGTAATTCTTTCTTCTCTGGTTGCTCTGGCGCTGGGTTCTACGTCAGCAATGGCGTCTAACGGTACTATTACCATTAACGGCAAGCTGACTAACGCAACCTGTACTGTAAAAGTTGACAGCAGCGCTACCGGCGATGCGGTTGTCACACTGCCGACTCTGCCTGCCAGCATGCTGGCAGCTGAAGGTAATACGGCGGGCGCCACCAACTTCTCCATGAAGTTGACCAACTGTACTCCTACAAGCGGCAAAGTACGCGCCTTCTTTGAATCCGGCGCTAACGTCGATGCGAGCACCGGCCGTCTGAACAATGCTCTGACTACCGGTCAGGCTAAAAATGTCCAGATACAGCTGCGCAATGAAGCGGATGACATTCTGGAAGCTGGTAACACCAGCCAGCGTGCAAACGATGCGACAGCTCTGACTGCTGGCGCCGCTACGCTGAATTACTCCGCGCGTTACTACGCAACGGATAAGGCTGAAGCTGGCAACCTGCAGTCTGCAGTTACCTATTCTATTGATTACGAATAAGACCTGAGCTTGTTTTGTAAATACAGGGAACTTCGGTTCCCTGATGTTGCTGGAGAACTGCAATGATTCCCTCTGTGCGTCTATTTTTTCTTATTTTTTGTCTTGCCGTTTCATCAGCTCAGTCCACCGCCAGCGTTGTTATTAATGGAACGCGAGTTATTTATCCTTCCAGCGAAAAAGAAGTTACGCTTCGGCTGGAGAATAAAGGGGATAAATCATCATTAGTACAGGTCTGGATTGATCAAGGTGACAGCTCAGCTAAGATTAATCAGATAGCGGTTCCCTTCATTATGCTGCCACCTGTCTCCCGGATTGAGCCATCGCAGGGCCAAACGTTACGTATTTCCTACACCGGTGATAGCTTGCCGCAGGATCGCGAATCGATATTCTGGCTCAACGTTCTTGATATTCCGCCGAAAGCCGAAAAACAGATCGGAAATAGCATAGAGATGGCCTTTCGTTCACGCATCAAGCTGTTTTATCGCCCTTCCGGGCTGAATATTTCATCGTACGATGAGCAGATGAATCAATTGAGCTGGTCAACTAAACCGTGTGGAAAAACAGAGTGCGTCGCCATTAATAACCCAACGCCGCTATTTGTGACCCTATCAAAACTGGAAGCTATGTCCGGGGATAAAGTGCTCGCATCCCAGACGGGAAGCATGATACCGCCATTTAGCTCAGAGACTTATCCATTGAGACATTACGCTGGCGATAACGCGTTATTTATTGAATATATCAACGACTTTGGCTCATCCGTTAGGGTTCAGATAAAACACGAATAACCACCATGCATGGACGTGATTATGCACTATTCAAAGCTTAAAGGATTTAAACTTTCTCTGGTGTCCGCCAGTATTATTGCCGTAATAGGGGGGGCGCCATTCAGAAGCGCGCTGGCCGACGTCACCTTCAATCCGGCTTTTTTAAACGACACGGTTGGTCAGGCAGTGGATGTCAGTCGTTTTAATGGTGAATATCGGGTGACGCCGGGGGATTATACTCCTGATATTTATCTTAACGGGCAACTCATCGATCGTGCGTCGGTTTCCGTACGTGGCGATAATGAAAAATCTCATTTATGTTTTGATGAGTCGCTGTTAACGCGTCTTAACCTGAACACGACTCGCCTGCCGAAAGAGAGCCCTCTCGCGCTAAATAGCGAAGCCGGTTGTCGTGAACTTGAAACTCTTGTGCCGGGGGCTTATGCGCGCCTGAACATTTCGGATATGCGCCTTGATATTAATATTCCCCAGGCTTATCTGAATCAGACTGCACGTGGATATGTGCCGCCCTCCATGTGGTCGTACGGGGAAAAAGCGCTTTATCTGAGCTACAACACAACCTATTTTGAACAGCACAGCCAGCATAACGTTAATAAATCTTTTTATGGCGACGTCAGAGGCAGCCTGAATCTGGGTGCCTGGATGCTCAAACACGCGGGGGCTTATCGCTGGGATGACCGTAATGGCGATAAATATAATGATTTTTCGACCAACCTGCAGCGTGATATTCCGGCGTGGAATTCACGCATTTTGCTCGGCGATGCCAATACCTCGGGCGAGCTTTTCGACTCCTTCTCTTTCCGTGGCGTACAGCTTGCTACGGCGGATCAAATGCTGCCGGATTCTTTGCGCGGCTACGCGCCCGTTGTCCGTGGAATAGCGCGAACTAACGCGAAAGTCTCTATCAAACAGCGTGACCACGTTATCTATGAAACTTCCGTTCCGCCTGGGGAATTTGCCATTGAGGATCTTTATCCAACGGGCTACGGCGGCGATCTTCAGGTCACCGTGACCGAAGCCGACGGCACCCGGAACAGTTTCTCTGTTCCCTTCTCGTCGGTGGCAGAACTTCTGCGTCCGGGGCGTAGCAACTATAACCTGATGTTAGGCCGTTTGCGGGATTTTAACGTTTCTGATGAACCTTACGTATTTCAGGGCACCTGGAAGCAGGGGATTAACAACGCCATAACCGCTTATGCCGGGGTTACGGCAACGGATTATTATTATGCAGGCATTGTGGGCTCGGCATTGGGTACGCCCGTAGGGGCATTTGCTTTTGATATTACCGGCGCACGCTTTAATAAAGACGAGCAATCGCAGAACGGGATTAGCTTTCGCACAAGTTACAGCAAATATATTACGACGACCCGCAGTAGCTTCTCGTTAGCGGCATACCGCTTTTCATCCTCCGGTTATCTCGATCTGCATAATGCCGTCTACCTGGCAGATGACATGAAGCACAACAACTTCAACGCCAGCTATGCTGCCATCAACCGCCCTCGTAACCGTTTTTCCATGACGTTAAGTCAGGATCTTGGTAACGATTTTGGCCAGCTTTACGTCTCGGGCTACCGCGAAAATTACTGGAATAATGTCGGCAGCAATACACAATACCAGGCGGGATATAACAACAGCTATAAATGGCTGGGCTATGGATTAGCTGTCAGCCGCACGGAAACGCGCAGCCGCGAAAAAGAAACGCAGTATCTGCTTAATTTCTCCGTTCCGCTGGGAAGCGGGCGCCATACGCCGAACCTGAACAGCTACACGACGATAGATAATCGTGGCGTCTCTTCACAGCTTGGCGTCAGCGGGATACTTGGAGAGCAGGATCGGCTGAGTTACAACGTATCGGCCGGACGAGATATCGGCAATAACTATGCCGGCAACGTCAGCGGCGCCTATAAGTTCCGCGATGCCACGCTAAACGGCAGCTTCTCCAAAGGGAAATCCTATCACAGTTACTCTACCGGCCTGAGCGGAAGCGTCGTAGCCTTTTCTGATGGCATTGTCACCAGCCCCTATGACGGACTGAACACAATGGCGATCGTCTCGGCGAAAGATGCCGCAGGCGCCAGCGTGGAAGGATACGCCGGCGTGAAGCTAAACCGCCGGGGCTATGCCCTTGTGCCTTACCTGACGCCGTACCGTATTAATAACGTCGCCATCGACCCTAAAGGCCTGCCGTTTGACGTTGAGCTTAATGCCACCAGCAAGCAAATCGCCCCGACGCAGGGCGCAATCGTAAAGCTGGATTACGAGACAAGAAAAGGCCGAATGGTTCTTATTCGCGCCACAACACCAGAGGGTGACGCCTTGCCGTTTGGCGCATCGGTGAGAGACAGACATGGTGAAAATATCGGCGTAGTGGCTCAGGGAGGTCAAATCTACGCCCGGCTAAACCCTGGAAACGATCGACTCAATATCAACTGGGGAAACAAGCAGCAGTTCTCCTGCGCCTTTGATATCAGCCTGGGGGAATCCTCATCTGACAGGGGCATTGAACGGCTGAACACCGTTTGTGATGGTGACGATCCGGGTATGAAGCAGAATCTGGCTTTCGCTCAGGATACTTCTTCGAGGAACAGTTGAACCAGGAATGGCTTCGATGAACGCGAAAAGGAATAATTTTATGTTTAAGCTAAACGGCTTACTGTTTGTGTTTGTTATGGCGCTGGCGTCTGTAACGCTTCCGGCGCAGGCAGTATTGAAATGCGGCACCGACTCACCCTTTCTCAACAACTCAGGTCTTAACTTTAATACCGATATGCCCAATGGTATTAATGCCAGCGCACCGGTGGGTACGATTCTCTATCGTAAGGATATGGAAATTAGCGTATGGTGCGGCAAAGATATGAATAACAGCGGTTCCTGGAGCACTGAAGCTGAGGAAATATTTGTTACGCGGAAGAATTTGTCAGATATCCTGGGGAGTAATAGCGGCCTGACGGTTTATGTAACGATCAATGGCGATCGGGGGACATCCAGGAAAGCATTTGGTACCGGCATTAAAACAACAACCCCCTGGATTCACGAAAGTATTGATAATAGCTATCTTGATCGGGTTACCGTCAATGTCACCGTTGAGCTGGTGAAAACCGGAGAAAACAATACGCTGAACGCGAAGGTTGATACCGTCCTTTTCGATATTGGTGACGCCTATGACGGCAGCATTCAGTATTTCATGAAAGGTGCAAAAAAATTAACTTTTACCACCCAGACATGCGAAGTAAAGGACAGCGGTAATTTTTCAGCCACGCTTGATTCGCTCAGCATAAATAATATACGTTCCGCAGGACCCATTGAAACACCCAGCAGAGATTTTATGGTTAGCATTATTTGTAACTCCGACCTGTGGAGTACGCAAAATATCCTGATGAAAATTACGGGTGACAGCATCCCGGAGATGACCAGCCAGGGGCTTTTTCACTGGAAGAATATTAATACAGGGGAGAATGCTAAGGATATTGCTTTGCAGCTGCTGCAGGGTGCAAACGGCGCTAATTATATTCCCGTTGTGCCGGGTGAAGACTTTATTATAGGAAACTTTGAAAAGAGGCTGAAGGAGGTAACTATTCCTCTTCGCGCCAGGTACTACGCAACGGGGATGGACCTGTCTGCCGGCGACGTACAGGCGGTGCTTTTTTATAATATTGATTATAAGTAATACAGAGGTAAGGTTAATGACGCAGATTTGCATATGTTCTGAGGGCATCCTCCATCTTCCGGTTGATGCAAAGTCTCAAACCCTGAATATTATCACCCTTGCTTCAGGACAGGCCGTTAATATCAGCCGCGATTATCCGGTCTCCGGAATGGATTTTGAGCAGTATTTGCAGGGGCAGCTGAAAATACTGGCGTCGAAATGCAAAAATTATCAGCAGCTTTCTTTGCTGGCGGCAGACCCCACGGCAGTTTTTTCTAAAGTCGTAATGCTGACGTTTTCTTTTATGCCTGTTGAAAGCATTACCTGCTGGCAATATATTGTGTTGGCAGAAAGAGTCCCGGGCAATATTATGCTTTTCTCTTCGCTGTTCAAAGATAAGGCTTCACTGGATGCGGGTAGCATCCAGCTGAACAGCCTGTTTGAGAATTTCAGGGCGCATTGATTATCCGGGCTGAAAAACAGACCGCCGGCGTTTGCAAAAATGAAGTCATCTGAGCATTACTGAAGAGGAGCGGCATCTGTGCTCAAGCGCAAAACAGGTGACTTCATGAATAAGAAGATAAGGCCGTACACTGCTTTGCCAGTGCAGCATGGCATGCGTCCGGTTTATTCTTAACTTAAAAGCGGCTACTCATATAAGAAAAGCTGTGAAGCGACAGGCGCCTGCTTTCTACTCCTTAGCAACAGGATCGTCAGAACTCAGGCGGGCCCGTCAGGATGCCGCACCTGCTGCGATCCCGCTATTTTAAAGTGGCACCGTTACCTCTATAAGTTCAGAAAAGATTATTCTGATTTTGTTTATTTGCATATGTCCCTTTCCTTCATTATCGCTATTAATATTGCTGAGTCATATAGTCTGTTTTGTCCTGAAGACTCAATAATCAGCTGGCGGCCGCACGTTCTTAAGCTGGCGGTGCATGACCTTTTTCTAAAAAAATAAAGTTGCCGGTAGTGAATCTGCAATCCTGCAGCAAGCAGGCATGATGCCGAAATATAGCTTATTTTTACAGATCCTGTGACCTTTTATAATCAAATGAATTTAGGGTCAGGAATATATTTAAAAATATTATTCAGATAATATTAAGATAAGTTAAATTTACCAGATAATAGTTCATAAAACATCGTATTGAATAGCAACGAGGTGAGCGATATGATTATTATCCAGTGACGCCACTGTTTCCGTATTATTCGTTAAGCAGGTGTGTCGCTAAAAAGAATCTGTTTATATTGGATCCTTTCTGAATTTATTCCAGTTTTTAAAATTATAATTTATTCCCTGTCTTATAAGGACAGGTGCAAACGCAAGGAAGAATGCAAAATGAAAACAACACCAAAATGTATCAGCGTCGCTTTAATCGACTCCTGTGAGTTTACGAAGATCGGCCTGTCTCAGCTGATACTCCTGGCAAAAAAGGACAATATCAATCTTAATATATCCAGCTTCGCTGATGTAAACGCATTAAATGAAAGCGAGACGCCCTACGATGTTATTATTTATGATCCGCTTAATAGCCCTCAGATCATCATAAATATTAATCAAGATGTCTTGTCGATTAAAGAACACCACCCTCAGTCCAGAATTTTCCTCTTTTCTCTGGCCACCGATTTTGTAAAACAACCTCAGGTTGATGGCATGTTTAGCAAAAAAATTGCCCTTGAAGATTTAAACTCGTTATGGGGAATTATTATCAACAAGATTACTAAGTTTGAAAGCCACTTTAATGTGAATTTGACCGCAGTGGCTGCACGTACATTCAGTTTGAGCAACAGTGAGATTTCCGTATTAAGAGGTTATTCTGCTAATCTTAAAACAAAGCAAATTGCAAACCATATGGGCTGTGATATAAAAAAGATCTATTATTATAAAAGAACAGCAATTGATAAAATCGAAAATCTTCGCTCTTCGCCATTTTACAGCAGCGCACGACGCTTTCTGAACTAATTTTTAAAGGTTATAAATTTCTGCTGCCTGCTACAGAGAAAAAAGCATACGCGATACGGTCTGAATGCTCCATATATGGCAGGATGATTACCGCGCAGCTTATCGTCATCCTCAAAGAAAAGAACGCAGGGCAATTTATCCGAAGTAAGTAGTCCGGAGAATCAGGTTTTTATGACCTGGGAAGGAAAGGCTGTAATTTATTGCGGACGCGGTTTTAAAAGGATGAATTAAGCACTCATTCATAAACAGGTAGCGTGGCGCGGCGGTCAACGCTCCGGCGTAACTGGCGCGCCGGCTGTTTGTCAGGTGGAGGAGTACAGACAGCCTCCACCTTGATGGTGCTTATCAGTAGTAAGAGTGCTCGCCGCGCTGGTGTTCGGTCAGATCGCGAACGCCTTTCAGTTCCGGGAACTCAGCCAGCAGCTGTTTCTCAATACCTTCTTTCAGCGTCACATCAACCATTGAACAGCCGTTGCAGCCGCCGCCGAACTGCAGAATAGCCAGCCCGTCATCGGTAATTTCCATCAGCGTAACGCGGCCGCCATGGCCTGCCAGCTGCGGATTAACGGTTGCCTGCAGCATATACTCCACGCGCTCCATCAGCGGGGCGTCGTCGGAAACCTTACGCATTTTGGCGTTAGGAGCTTTCAGCGTCAGTTGAGAGCCGAGCTGGTCGGTAACAAAATCAATTTCTGCGTCTTCAAGGTATGGCGCGCTCAGTTCATCGACATACGCGGTCAGCTGCTCGAATTTTAACGCCGTGTCGCTTGCTTCAACCGCATCCGGCGGGCAGTAGGACACTCCGCACTCCGCATTAGGAGTACCGGGGTTGATAACGAATACGCGGATTTGCGTCCCTTCTTCCTGACCTGCCAGCAGTTTGGCAAAGTGAGATTGTGCAGTATCGGAAATACGGATCATAACGATTGCTCAATAGTTGACTATTTTAGTCGGTTATAATACGCCCATCATCGAGGGTCTACAAGGTTCGACAAAGGCACCATACCTGGATAGTCGCAGCCCCCTGCTTTTTCAGCAGTTGTGCAATTTCTGCCACGGTACTGCCCGTCGTGACGACATCATCCACAATAACCATATGGCGGCCCGCCACCGGGAATTCAACCCTGAATGCGCCTTTGAGATTGCCGCGGCGCAGCCTCGCGCTTAGCTCATGCTGCGTTGCCGTGGCGCGGATTCGCCTGGCTGACGCACGCTGATAGTCGCATTGCAGCCAGCGCGCCAGCGGGGCCGCGAGCAGAGCGGACTGGTTAAAGCCTCTGTGCCAGGCGCGACGGGAATGTAATGGCACGCTGACGATCGCTTCGGGTTTTACAACAGCGCCAGCGCGTATAGCAGCCATAACTTTTAGCAGTATCAGCCGCGCCAGCGCCGGGGCAAGGGCCGTAGCGCCGGTAAATTTTAGCCGGTGGATGAGGGCGTTAAGCGGCGGTTGATAATCGGTGACAAAAATCAGCTTGTCCCACGGCGGCGGATTTTGCAGGCAGCGGCCACACTGCGTTACGCCTTGCGCGGCGGGTAACCCGCAGCGTTCACAGCAGGCGGGGCTGGATAAGGCCGCGCTACAGCGTGAACAGATGCCCCATGCCGGGCAGGCAAGCGGCATACGACATAGCCAACATAGCCCCGGGATTGTTAGCATATTCGCTCCATACATTTAAAAACGAGACGGTAACCGATGAGCGAACTTTGGTGGCAGACAAAAGGTGAGGGAAAAATCGATCTTGTGCTGCTGCACGGGTGGGGGCTGAACGCCGGCGTATGGCATTGCATAAGCGCGGAATTAAGCCCGCAGTTTCGTTTACAGCTGGTCGACCTGCCGGGTTATGGCCGCAGTCAGGGTTTTGGCGCGCTGACGCTGCCTGAGATGGCCGACATCGTGCTGGCGCAGGCGCCGGAACAAGCCGTCTTTCTTGGCTGGAGCTTAGGCGGGCTGGTTGCAAGCCAGATTGCACTGACTCATCCTGAACGCGTTCGCGCGCTAGTGACCGTCGCCTCATCACCCTGCTTCAGCGCGCAGAGAGACTGGCCGGGAATTAAACCTGAAGTGCTGGCTGGTTTTCAACAGCAGCTAAGCGAGGATTTTCAGCGTACCGTTGAGCGCTTCCTTGCTTTGCAGACGCTGGGCACGCAAACCGCGCGTCAGGACGCCCGTGCGTTAAAAGCGGTAGTGCTTGAGCAGCCGATGCCGGAGGTGGAGGTGCTCAATGGCGGTCTGGAGATCCTGAAGAGCGCCGATTTACGCGAACAGCTTACGGCGCTGCAGATGCCTTTCCTGCGCCTGTACGGCTATCTTGACGGCCTGGTGTCGCGTAAAGTCGCGGCTTTGCTCGATGAGCGTTACCCGCAAAGCGAATCGTTTATTTTCCCAAAAGCGGCCCATGCGCCCTTTATCTCCCATCCTGAAGACTTCTGTTCGGCGTTAATCAGGCTGAAAAATCTTCTGGAGGAGTAAGAATATCTGTCGGGATCACGGCGGGCGTTTACGGATAGATTTTGATAGAAAAAGGCGGAAAAATTCCGCCTTTTTTGTTATCAGCCAGCCAGCGTCCACACTTCGCGGATACATTTCTTGCCTTCCGGACAGCTTTTGCAGCTGCCGGTCAGGCAGTCATTTGGCTCTTCCTTCATACGCATCGCTTTACCCATGGCTTCTAAACGCCCCAGCATGGCGTTAACCAGCGGAAGCGGGGTGGCAAGCTGCTGGCTTATCTGTGCTGCATCCAGGCGGCCCTGCAGCGCCAGCGCGTTACGAACTTCGATTAAGCTCGCCATGCTTCCCCCTTAGTGGCACTCGCCGGTGCTGGCTTCACAGCAGGCGACAGCGGCAGTTTTACGGGTCGCCAGCAGGCTGACATCCACGCGGCTGCGCGCGCGGCGCAGTGCGCTAATCAGTACGACGTTAAACAGCACCACCGCAAGGATGCAGATCAGGCTGTATTGCGGATGCGCCCTGAATGACACGCTCTGGTAATAGAGCGTTGAGAGTGAGTAAGCGATATTCAGCCCCCACAGCACGGAAAAGGTCATCCAGCCGCGGCTTGATTCGCGGGCCACCGCGCCCATCACCGAGATGCACGGAATATAAAGCAGCACGAAAATCAGGTAGCTGTAGGCCGCCGCCGCGCTGCCGAATTTGCTGCTCATCACGCCCATGGCGCCCGAAGCCATCTCGCCGTCGCCCTTGCTGGCTTCTATGGGGTTGGCGAGCACGCTCAGGCTGAAGGTCTCTTTCAGGCTTTGCCAGGTTTCATCTGCGGCGCCGCCGAGCTCATCGAGCAGGCTGAAGCTGGCCGCGTCAAACTCCTCGTTGTGCATGTCCTCAGCGGTATAGAGGGTGTTCAGCGTGCCGACGACCACTTCTTTCGCCATCGCCCCGGTAAAGAGGCCTACGGTTGCCTGCCAGTTATCTTCGTGCACGCCAATAGGTTTAAGCAGCGGGGTCAGCATCCGGCTGACGGAGGCGAGCGCTGAGTCGTTGATGTTGTCCACGGGTTTGCCGCTAAACGAAAAGCTGTTGAGCGCGCCGATAAAAATACTGACGATAACGATCACTTTACCCGCGCGCAGCACAAAGCCCTTCAGGCGCTGCCAGGTTTGCAGCAGCAGGCTTTTCAGATGCGGCACGTGATACACGGGCAGCTCCATCACGAACGGCGAGGCCTCACCGCGCATGATGGTGTACTTAAGCATCAGGCCCGTAAGAATGGCCATCACGATGCCGAGCATGTAGAGCGAGAAGACGACTAGCGCGCCCTGCTGGCCGAAGAACGCCGCCGCAAACACCGCAAAGATCGCCAGACGTGCGCCGCAGGACATAAACGGCGCCATCATGATGGTCATCAGGCGTTCACGTGGCGCATCCAGAGTACGCGCGCCCATCACCGACGGCACGTTACAGCCGAAGCCCACAATTAGCGGTACAAAGGATTTGCCCGGCAGGCCAAGAGACTGCATTAGCCGGTCCATGACAAACGCCGCGCGTGCCATATAACCGGAATCTTCAAGAAAAGAGAGAAACAGGTACATCATGCCGATTTGCGGTACCAGCGGCAGCACGGTGTTGATCCCGCCGCCGATCCCCTGGGCGAAGAAGATGGTCAGCCAGGCCGGGAAGTGCAGCGTATAGCCAAGCCACTGAATGCCGTGGATAAAGATAGCGGCGGAGCCGCCGTCGAAAATAGGCTGTAGCGCGCCGCCGATGTTAATCGCCAGCAGGAACATCAGGTACATCACCAGCATAAACACCGGCAGGCCGAGGAAGCGGTTGAGGATAACTTTATCCATCATGGCGGTAAGACGGTGCGGCTCGGCAGTCAGGCTATTGCTCACCGTGTCGCAGATGGCGGCGATGCACTGGTAGCGCGCATCGGCAATCAGCAGCGCCGGGTCTTCGATGCTGCTGGCAAGCCGGCTGTTTACGCTTGCCAGCTTATCCGCCGCGCTGCCGGCAAAAGCCTGGCTGTAGATGTCTCCTTCCAGCATTTGCAGCGCTAGCCAGCGGCGTTGCTGCGCGGGCATCTCTTCCGCCATGTCCGCCGCCAGGTTATCCACTTCTGCAAGCAGCGCCTGCGGATAGAGCGCCAGCTCCGAGCGGGCGTTTGGCTGGCGCCGATCGATAGCTAATTTCAGCCCTTCAATACCGCGTCCGCGCGTAGAAACCAGCGGAATCACCGGGCAGCCCAGACGAGCGGCGAGGGCATCGATATCAATGCGAATATTTTGCTTCTCGGCGATATCGAGCATATTGAGCGCAACGATGCAGGGAATGCCCAGCTCCAGCAGCTGTAGCGTCAGATAGAGGTTGCGCTCAAGGTTTGAAGCATCCACGACGTTTATCAGCAGATCGGCATCGCCGCTTAAAATATAGTGGCAGGCGATTTGCTCATCGAGCGAGGTTTGTGAGGAGATGGTGGTCAGGGAATAGGTGCCGGGTAGATCAACCAGCGTGACCTGATGGGCCAGGGTTGAAAACTGCCCTTCTTTTCGTTCGACAGTGACCCCTGCCCAGTTGCCGACGCGCTGCCGCGAACCAGTAAGCTGGTTAAACAGCGTGGTTTTGCCTGAATTAGGGTTACCGATTAAACCTATGGTTAAGTTTTTCATTTTTTTATGAACTAAAGAGAGTAAAAACCGGGGCACGAATGCCCGTCCCGTTTATCAGGCCAGGGCTTCGACGTTTAGTAAGTCGAGATCCTTTTTACGTAACACCAGATTGACGCGGCGTGTTTCGATATGAACCGGATCGCCAAGCGGCGCCACGCGCACAACGTTAAAAGAAGAGCCGGGCAACATGCCAAGGGATAATAATTTTTGTCGATAGGCCGGGCTTATTTCATGGGCGAAGCCGGTAATTTTCCACGCGCTGTTCGGTAAAAAATTCATAGGACCTTCTTAGAGCAAAACTCTGATTTGTTACTGACGGGGCCACTGTATTCACCGGCGCGCACGAAGCGCCGTGAAAGCCAACTCTTTTGCGGTAAAGGAGAAATAATAAACAAAACAATGATAATGAGAATGGTTTCTATCTTCAATAACTATTTTATGAACGGGCGCGCATTTTTCATTATTAAATGAAACAAGCCGTGTAGTTATCTAATTAGTTCCTGAGTTAATGTTGCATTGATATTTCATGTGTTACATAAATGCTGCCGACTGGTTTCTTATTTAAACATGCAGCAGAAAACGTTTTTTATTAGCTGAGAAATAATATGTGCTGATAATAAAATATTATTAATGGATGGGCGTAAAGAGTCAGGAGCAATGTACGTTAATTATGAGTTATATCCGCCCTGTCCTGGGTGTGAACAGGGCGGATAAAGGCTGGATCGTCCGCCGGAAGATTAGTTCTTTTTACCAAACGCGGCGGCCAGCGCATCGCCCATCGCGCTGTTGCCGCTGCTGGCGTTATCCCGTCCGCGCGGTTTGGCCTGCTGCTGGGCCGGTCGGCGAGCGTTGTTTTGCTCGCGCGGCGCGCGCTCACGGCGGTTGCTGCTTTCACCAGGCTGTTCGTCAAGGCGCATAGTCAGGGCAATACGCTTGCGGGCAAGATCCACTTCCATCACCTTCACTTTGACGATATCGCCGGCTTTTACCACCTTATGCGGGTCGTCGATGAATTTATCGGAAAGGGAAGAGATGTGCACCAGACCGTCCTGATGCACGCCGATATCCACAAAGGCGCCGAAATTGGTAACGTTGGTAACCGCCCCTTCCAGCACCATGCCCGGCATCAGATCGTTCATGGTTTCCACGCCGTCGGCAAACTTCGCGGTTTTGAACTCCGGACGCGGGTCGCGGCCTGGTTTTTCCAGCTCCTTGATAATGTCGGTCACCGTCGGTACACCGAAGCGTTCATCGGTAAACTCGCTCGCTTTCAGGCCGCGCAGCGCTTCGCCGTTGCCCATAAGATCGGCAAGCGCCTGCTCTGTCGCTGCCAGAATGCGTTCAACAACCGGATAGGCTTCGGGGTGCACGGTGGAGGCGTCCAGCGGATTATTGCCGTGATTGATACGCAGGAAGCCCGCGCATTGCTCAAAGGCTTTTGGTCCCAGACGGCTGACTTTCAGCAGCTGCTGGCGATCCTGGAAGCGGCCGTTTTCGTCGCGCCAGTTAACGATATTCTGCGCCATCATGCGCGTTAAGCCCGCCACGCGGGTTAACAGCGGCACCGAGGCGGTGTTCAGATCCACGCCTACGGCGTTTACGCAGTCTTCCACAACGGCGTCCAGCTTCTTCGCCAGCTGCGACTGGCTGACGTCATGCTGATACTGGCCGACGCCGATGGATTTCGGATCGATTTTCACCAGCTCGGCGAGCGGGTCCTGCAGGCGGCGGGCGATAGATACCGCGCCACGAATCGAAACGTCCAGATCCGGGAATTCCAGGGCAGCCAGTTCAGAAGCTGAATAAACGGAGGCGCCCGCTTCGCTGACAATGACTTTCTGCGCGGTCACTTTCGGGAACTGCTGCTGCACATCAAGGAAGAAACGCTCGGTTTCGCGAGACGCCGTCCCGTTGCCGATAGCCACCAGCTCGACGTTATGTTTCTCGCACAGCGCCGCAACGGCAGCGGCGGCCTTCGCCGCCTGCCCGGTATGCGGATAAATCGTATCGGTGGCGACCAGTTTACCGGTCGCATCAATAACCGCCACTTTAACGCCGGTACGCAGACCCGGATCGAGGCCCATGGTTGCGCGCAGGCCAGCAGGCGCGGCCATTAATAAATCATGCAGGTTGCGGGCAAAGACGTTGATCGCCTCTTCTTCGGCGCGCTCGCGCACGGTGCCCATCAGTTCGGTTTCCAGATGCATCAGCACCTTAATGCGCCAGGTCCAGCTCACCACGCCGCGACGCCAGGCGTCTGCCGGGGCATTGTTCAGGCGCAGGGAGAGATGGTCGATAATCAGCTGTTCGCAGTAGCTTTCACGCGGCGGCTCGTCGTGCTGCGGATCGGCATTCAGCGCAAGCTGCAAAATGCCTTCGTTGCGGCCGCGGAACATGGCGAGCGCGCGATGAGAAGGAACGGTGGCGATGGGTTCGTGATGGTCAAAATAGTCACGGAATTTTGCGCCTTCCTCTTCTTTACCGCTGACCACGTTGGCAACCAGATGGGCGTTCTTCCACAGATAGTTACGCACTTTTGCCAGCAGCGCGGCGTCTTCCGCGAAGCGCTCCATCAGGATGTAGCGAGCGCCATCAAGCGCGGCTTTGGTATCGGCAACGCCTTTGTCCGCGTCGATGTAGCGAGCGGCTTCCTGCTCAGGTTCGCGCGACGGCTCGTTCCACAGGGTTTCCGCCAGCGGCTCAAGGCCTGCTTCGATTGCAATCTGCCCGCGGGTACGGCGTTTTGGCTTATACGGCAGGTACAAATCTTCAAGCTCGGTTTTGCTCAGCGTGCCGTTAATGGCGGCCGCCAGCTCGTCGCTCAGCTTGCCCTGCTCGGCGATAGATTTCAGAATGGCCTGGCGGCGATCGGCCAGCTCGCGCAGGTAGCTCAGGCGCGTCTCCAGCTGGCGCAGCTGCGTGTCGTCGAGACCGCCGGTAACTTCCTTACGATAACGTGCGATAAACGGCACGGTATTCCCTTCGTCGAGCAGGCGGACGGCTGCTGCAACCTGTTCATTTCTGGCCTTTAGCTCACCGGCAATAATGCGGCAGAGTGAATCATTCATCATGGCTTTATCATCTGTGTAGTGCGTTTAGTGCGGAAATTTCAGAGGACAGTTATACGGACTGGAGGGCCAAAATGCCAGCCACAGCGCCTTCGCTACGAGGAACAGGAGGATTCTGTGGCTGATACGGGCGCTATTTCACATACTCAATCTCATTGACGTACCAATGGGCTTCTCCGCCGGGGGTTTGCACTACGGCTAAATCGCCCACTTCTTTTTTCAGCAGCGCGCGAGCCATGGGCGAGTCGATGGAGATGTAATCCTTGCGGCCGAAAATCTCATCGTAGCCGACGATGCGAAAGCGTAACTGGCTGCCCTCGTCGTTTTCAATGTCGACCCAGGCGCCAAAAAACACTTTGCCCTCCTGCTGGGGCGAATAATCGACGATTTTAAGGTTCTCAAGGCATTTCGTCAGATAACGTACCCGGCGGTCTATCTCGCGCAGCCGTTTTTTGTTGTACTGGTAGTCAGCATTTTCACTGCGGTCGCCAAGGCTCGCCGCCCAGGTCACCTTTTTGGTCACTTCCGGACGCTCTTCGCGCCACAAATAGTCCTTTTCTTGCCTGAGCTTTTCGTAGCCCTCGCGGGTAATCAATGGCGTTTTCATCGTTGGGCCTGCAGCCTGGATAACAATATGGTGATTTAAACCGATAAATCAGGGTGATGGCAATCCCGATAATGTGCGAGGCAGTTCATCGTTTTAGTAAAAAAACCGCTATAACCGACTGTTTAATATGCTTTGTAACAATTTCGACTAGAATATATACCAGATTTGTCTGGTCGTATTGACGCAGTTTTTTAAGAATACGCAATCAACTGTTCGAGCCTTTGGGAGTAATAAGAATGCAAGAGAATTATAAAATTCTGGTTGTGGATGACGACATGCGTCTGCGCGCGCTGTTAGAGCGTTATCTCACAGAGCAGGGCTTCCAGGTCCGTAGTGTGGCAAACGCAGAACAGATGGATCGCCTGTTAACCCGTGAGTCCTTCCACCTGATGGTGCTGGATCTCATGCTGCCTGGCGAAGACGGCCTCTCTATCTGCCGTCGTTTGCGCAGCCAGAGCAACCCGATGCCGATAATCATGGTTACCGCAAAAGGCGAAGAGGTCGACCGTATTGTCGGCCTGGAAATCGGCGCCGATGACTACATTCCAAAACCTTTTAACCCGCGTGAACTGCTGGCCCGCATCCGGGCGGTGCTGCGTCGCCAGGCGAACGAGCTGCCGGGCGCGCCTTCCCAGGAAGAGGCGGTCATTGCCTTCGGCAAATTTAAGCTGAACCTCGGCACCCGTGAGATGTTCCGTGAAGATGAGCCTATGCCGCTAACCAGCGGTGAGTTTGCCGTGCTCAAAGCGCTGGTGAGCCACCCGCGTGAGCCGCTGTCCCGCGATAAGTTAATGAACCTTGCCCGCGGTCGCGAATACAGCGCCATGGAGCGTTCGATTGATGTGCAAATCTCCCGTCTGCGCCGCATGGTGGAAGAAGACCCGGCGCACCCGCGTTATATCCAGACCGTCTGGGGCCTGGGCTACGTATTCGTGCCGGACGGTTCTAAGGCATGAGGCGAGTCCGCTTCTCACCCAGAAGCTCGTTTGCCCGTACGCTGCTCCTGATCGTCACTCTGCTGTTCGTCAGCCTGGTGACGACCTACCTCGTGGTGCTCAACTTCGCGATTTTGCCGAGCCTGCAGCAGTTTAATAAAGTCCTCGCCTACGAAGTCCGTATGCTGATGACCGATAAGCTGCAGCTTGAAGACGGCACGCAGCTGGTGGTGCCGCCGGCTTTTCGTCGTGAGATTTACCGCGAGCTGGGGATCTCCCTCTATTCCAACGAGGCGGCGGAAGACGCGGGCCTGCGTTGGGCGCAGCATTATGAATTTTTGAGTCACCAAATGGCGCAGCAGCTGGGCGGCCCGACGGAAGTGCGCGTTGAGGTCAACAAAAGCTCGCCCGTTGTATGGCTGAAAACCTGGCTGTCGCCGAATATCTGGGTGCGGGTGCCGCTGACGGAAATTCATCAGGGCGATTTCTCGCCGCTGTTCCGCTATACGCTGGCGATTATGCTGCTGGCGATAGGCGGCGCGTGGCTGTTTATCCGCATACAAAACCGGCCGCTGGTGGATCTGGAACATGCCGCCCTGCAGGTGGGGAAAGGAATTATTCCTCCGCCGCTGCGTGAATATGGTGCTTCGGAGGTGCGCTCTGTTACGCGAGCGTTCAACCATATGGCGGCGGGCGTTAAGCAGCTGGCGGATGACCGCACGCTGCTGATGGCGGGCGTAAGTCATGACCTGCGCACGCCGCTGACGCGCATTCGTCTGGCGACGGAAATGATGGGTCAGGAAGACGGCTATCTTGCCGAGTCGATTAATAAAGATATCGAGGAATGTAACGCGATTATCGAGCAGTTTATCGACTACCTGCGCACAGGCCAGGAAATGCCGCTGGAAACTGCGGATCTTAACAGCGTGCTGGGCGAAGTGATTGCGGCCGAAAGCGGCTATGAACGCGAGATTGAGACCGCGCTGCAGGCAGGCGAGCTGCCGGTGAATATTCACCCGCTGTCGATTAAACGCGCCGTGGCCAATATGGTGGTGAACGCGGCTCGTTACGGCAATGGCTGGATCAAGGTCAGCAGCGGCGGCGAGCTGAATCGCGCCTGGTTCCAGGTGGAAGATGACGGCCCGGGCATTAAGCCGGAACAGCTTAAACATCTGTTCCAGCCGTTTGTGCGCGGCGACAGCGCGCGCAGCACCAGCGGCACCGGGCTTGGGCTGGCGATAGTGCAGCGTATTGTCGACAACCATAACGGCATTCTGGATATTGGCGTTAGCGAGCGGGGCGGTTTGCGGATCAGGGCTTATTTGCCTTTGCCGATTAGCAAAGTCGTCCATCAGGCCAGGGAAAGTAAGCCGGTCTGACGCAAAAAACGAACCCTCCGGGGTTCGTTTTTTTTAGCTGTTTTCGAATGGCGAACGATTTAAATCTTAGGCCCTGCGCTCACCAACGCCGCACCTGCCGGGGTATCGGTATACTTCTCAAAGTTAGAGACAAACAGCTTAGCCAGCTGTCCGGCCTTCTCCTGCCACTGCTCTGGCGAAGCGTAGGTGCTGCGCGGATCCAGAATGCGGGTATCGACGCCGGCCAGCGCCGTCGGGATCGCCAGGTCAAACATTGGCAGCGTGAAGGTCTCCGCCTCGTCAAGCGAGCCATCCAGAATCGCATCAATAATCGCGCGCGTATCCTTAATGGAGATACGTTTGCCCGTACCGTTCCAGCCCGTATTAACCAGATAAGCCTGCGCGCCTGCGGCCTGCATACGCTTCACCAGCACTTCGGCGTACTGAGTCGGATGCAGCGAGAGGAACGCTGCGCCAAAGCAGGCTGAGAAGGTTGGCGTGGGCTCGGTTACGCCGCGCTCGGTGCCTGCGAGTTTAGCGGTGAAGCCGGACAGGAAGTGGTACTGGGTCTGGTTCGCCGTCAGGCGGGAAACCGGCGGCAGTACGCCAAACGCGTCCGCGGTCAGGAAGATAACCTTGGTGGCGTGACCCGCTTTGGAGACTGGCTTGACGATATTGTCGATATGATAAATCGGGTACGAGACGCGGGTGTTTTCAGTTTTTGAGCTGTCGTCGAAGTCGATGGAGCCGTCTGCCCGTACGGTGACGTTTTCCAGCAGCGCATCGCGGCGAATCGCGTGGAAGATATCCGGTTCGGCTTCTTCAGACAGGCGAATGGTCTTCGCATAGCAGCCGCCTTCGAAGTTAAATACCCCGTCGTCATCCCAGCCGTGTTCGTCATCGCCAATCAGGCGGCGTTTGGGATCGGTGGAAAGGGTGGTTTTACCGGTGCCAGACAGGCCAAAGAACACGGCGACATCGCCCGCTTCGCCGACGTTAGCCGAGCAGTGCATCGAAGCAATGCCCTTTAGCGGCAGCAGATAGTTCATGATGGAGAACATCCCTTTCTTCATTTCGCCGCCGTACCAGGTGCCGCCAATAAGCTGCATCCGTTCGGTAAGGTTAAAGGCGATGAAGTTTTCGGAGTTCAGCCCTTGTTCCTGCCAGTTTGGGTTGGTGCATTTGGCGCCGTTCATCACCACAAAGTCGGGTTCGAATGTTTCCAGCTCTTCTTCGGTTGGGCGGATAAACATGTTCTTAACGAAATGGGCCTGCCAGGCCACTTCGGTAATAAAACGTACCGAAAGACGGGTATCTGCATTGGCGCCGCAGAACGCGTCGACGATGAACAGGCGTTTGCCTGAGAGCTGCCGGGTGACGAGACCTTTAAGGCTTTGCCAGGTCTCCTCTGAGAGGGGTTTGTTGTCGTTCCTGCCTTTGCCGTTATCCGCCCACCAGAGCGTGTCACGGGTAGTATCGTCACGAACTATGTACTTATCTTTCGGTGAGCGTCCGGTAAAGATGCCGGTATCGACGGCGACGGCGCCGAGGTTGGTTTCTACGCCACGTTCAAAGCCTTCCAGACTGGGATCAAGCTCTTCGCGATACAGAGTGTCGTAATCGGGGTTATAAAGCACTTCACTCACATCGTTAATACCATAAGCCTTGAGATCCTGCGGGGTTATACCTTTAACTCGCATGTCACTGCTCCTTAGCCAATTTGTACTACCTGAGATTGTAGGGTTGTTTATTGCTTGTTAACCGCGACCAAACTCATAGATTTGAGCATCCAACGCAAATCAGGGCAGCGGAAAACGCTGTGAAGCTGGTCACAACGGGGTGAGAGTATGGCAGGGATTGGTAATACGTCGGGTTAAATCTTCCGAATATGTTAAAACTCAGTGTAATAAACGGAAGCGATGTGATCGAGAGCGCGTTTGTAAGAAAGAGAATGAAAAACCGGAGCGGATAAGCGCGAGCGCCGTCCGCCCCGGGGAGAAATCAATGGAGCTGGGGATCCGCCGGGGAGGCGTTGTTACGAATGGCGGCGATGTCCATCGCATCGAACAGGTAGTGGCTGCCGCAGTAATCACAGTTCATGTCGATTTCGCCCTCTTCGGCGATGATGCTGTCCACTTCTTCGTCCGGCAGGGTTTTCAGCGCGTCGGCACAGCGTTCGCGGGAGCAGGTGCACTTGAACTCAACGGCCTGCGGATCGTAGAGCGTCACCTCTTCTTCGTGATACAGGCGCCACAGCACGTCGTTGGCCTGCAGCGTAAGCAGCTCTTCTGCGGTAATGGTTTCCGTCAGCGCGGCCAGGTGCGTGAAGTCATCAGCCTGTGCATTTTGCGCAGGTAAAACCTGCAGCAGCATGCCGCCCGCGGCCGCCTTGCCTTCAACGTCGCCGGTACGGATAAACAGACGCGTAGGCAGCTGTTCGGAACGCAGGAAGTAATCCTCCAGGCAGTCGGCCAGCGTATCGCCTTCCAGGCCCACAACGCCCTGATAGCGTTCGCCTTCATTCGGCGTGATGGTGATAACCAGATAACCGTTGCCAACCAGGGTTTTCAAATCAGCATCAGCAGGAATATCGCCCTGAACGCGAGCCACGCCGCGCATTTGCTGTTTATTGTTGCCGTTGATCACAGCGAGGGTCATCGGGCCGTCGCCCTGTAGTTGGACGGTGATATCGCCGTCAAACTTCAGGGTTGCCGTCAGCAGGCTAGTCGCGACCAGCAGTTCGCCGAGAATTTTTTTCACCGGCTGCGGATAGTCATGGTTTTCCATGATCTGCTGCCAGGTTTCGGATACCGTTACCAGTTCGCCGCGCACGGCATAGTTTTCAAACAGGTAGCGATGGAGTTGGTCGTGTTGAGCCATAGTTTTCTCTCAGTCAGGCGGCAGCTAGTCGTTGCCACCGTGTTTAAATTTCATCAGATCCCGGCGTTCTTTTTTATCCGGGCGACGGTCCGGGTGCGGCATGGTCAGCGAGTTCATCTTGCGTGACAGCGCCATTTTTTCCCGTTTTTCGATGCTTTCCGCCGTCTCTGCATAAAGCTGCATCGCCTCCGTTGCCGGACGACGCTGCTCGGTTATGCCAAGCACTTTAACCGTCCGTTCATCATTGCCCTGGCGCAGCGTCAGCATGGCGTTCAGCTCAACGATTTTGCTGGGCTTGCTGCGCTGGCCGTTGTAATGCACTTTGCCGCCCTCAATCATTTCCCGGGCCACGGCGCGAGTTTTGTAAAAGCGTGCGGCCCAAAGCCATTTGTCGAGGCGTACGCCTGCGGACGGTTTCTCTTTCATCGCGGCTCCTTAACCCGAAGCGAGGGGATGAGGTGACGATAGTCGTTCAACGCGGGATGACGCAGATAGATTTTGTCCGCCATGCCGGAATCCGGATTGGTGACGCCCAGGCAGTAGCGAATACCAAACTTTGCCGCTGCATCCAGAATCGGCTCGCTGTCATCGATAAATACGGTTCTTGCTTCGTCCAGCCCCGTATGCGCCGCTACAGCCTGCCACAACCGTTGATCTTCTTTCGGATAACCAAATGTGTGGGTGGAAAGCAATAAATCAAGGTGCTGCGCTAAACCGGTGTGTTCAAGTTTTACCGCCAGGTTATAAGGATGCGCGTTTGTCAGCAGTATTCGCCGTTTACCGCAGGCTTTTAACGCATCGAGGAACGGGGCGGTATCTTCACGCAGTACGGCATTTGGCCCCTGAGCGGTGGTCATGGCGCAAATATCCAGCCCAAGCCGGTCGCTCCAGTAATCCAGACAGTACCAGTTTAGCGTATGTTGCACGGCATGATATTCACTGGCAATCAACCGGTGGGCTTCATCCAGTGGGATGCCGCGCTCAAGGCTTACGGTTTCAGGAACCAGCTTCTGCCAGAAGTGGGTATCGAAGGCGAGATCCAGCAGCGTGCCGTCCATATCGAGCAAAACGGTGTCGACATCCTGCCAGGCAATATCAATATGCATGGGTTAAACCTGAGTGGGAGAGAACTACGCGACAGGTTAGCACACTGCCGCGTGAAGTTTAGAACAGCGAACGTACCGCGGGGAGCGGCGCTAAAGACGGATTCATGCAGCTTTCATAGTACTGCTGAATCTGCGCCAGGCGGTTACGGCTGCGGCGATAGCGGCGCAGCGCAAGCATACCGTTTACCGCAAGGCTTACCAGCATGCTGAGGAGCAGCAACGTTGTGGCGATATAGCGCCAGAGGCTGCTGCTGTCCGGAATGCGGTGCAATGTGACATGCTGGGTGCCGTTCGCATCGAAGCTAAGGCCGGTGATAATGCCTTCGGCGCTGAATGGCGTCTGAAGCAGCATATCGGCAAGACGCTGGAACTCACCCCATTGCTGCTGGGCCGGATAGTCGTACAGCGAAACCGGCGGCAGCGGCTGATCGACCAGATCGCTTCCTTCATCGCTGATAATGATAAACCCGCCGGGCGCCGGACTGTTGAGCTTCTGCGCCGCGCGGGAGGTTTCACGGATGAAGAACGGGGCGGTGGATGTGGTCACCAGATTGTCGAGCGATTCGGCGCTGACCGGGCGCAGCAGGACGTTTACGCCGTCGAGTTTGCCCGAATCGGCTCGTTTGATCAGAGAATCCCAGTCTTTGGTATTACCAAGGTTAATCAGCGCGTTTTTCAGCCGCACGCATTCGTCATCGGACGTACAAAGCGCCTGAGTTTTTTGTACGATACCGGCAAAATCGTCCAGCAGCACCATCCCCGATTTCTGAATAGCGGTTCTTAACTGCGGATTTACCTTTGAGTCGTCTTCCGTTTGCGGGTGGATTTGGCCGCTTACGGCCTGAATCAGGGCGATGGCTTTATCCATAATATCTGATTCCGGCAGCGGTAACGGGCGTGCGGTATTCCAGATAATCTGCGAGCAGTCAAACGGCGTAAAAGGGTAGTTCTGTTTGGCCGCGTAGGCGCCTGGCAAATGGATATTGCACATGCCGGTACCTTTAACGCGTAGCGTATCGCCGACGCGCAGCGTGGTTTTATCCAAATCTGCAACGCTTGTGGCTTCGATGGACTGCGCGCCTTTCAGCCAGGAGATGCTTAACTTAAGCGGCATCTCAAGCGGAACCCAGATAGTCAGCATTAACAGCACCATCAGCGCGCCGGTGGCGATCACCAGATTGCGCACCCAGTGCTGGATAGGGAAATTTTTGACCTCATCATGCAGCGACAGAAAACGTCCCTGGCGCACGACGTTGCGGTCCAGATAGATATCGATATCGGTTTCCTGTCCCAGATCCTGCGCCACGTAGGGCTGCCAGTGCGGGGGGTAAACCAGATCGATAATGCCCAGCGAGATGTTGTTGATCTGCTCCTGGTTAGACTCGCCAAATAATCCCCAGCGCTTCGGCGTGCCCCGCAGACAGTGTATTTCGCGTAGCGTATTTTTTGCCGGCGGCGCGAACAGCCCCCACAGGCTTGCCGCCAGCAGCATAACTGCGCCTCCCAGCAGCCACGGCAGCACCACGGGAGGGCTGACCAGGCAAAGAAACAGCATCACGAAGGCGACGCACATAAGAATGGCTTCGCGCAGCCCATCCGGACGGCTCAGTGCGGCTTCTTCAGGCGTCTCCTGGCGAATATTCAGCAGTTCGATTTGCTCGCTTTCTTCACCGCGAATGGATGCCTGGCTGCCGGTGGTGCGTTCCAGCGCAAAGCCCCGGCTTTCGCTGTTATCTTCATTTAGCGTGTGGCCGTTAAGCGAGATCACCAGCGGGACGGTTTCAGTACGGATCAGCTCAACGTTATTGTCGTTAGTGATGTACTGCTCCCAGAAAGGCGGCAGATGAACTTCAACAGAATCAAGGTAGTAGCGCCATTTATTGGCATCGTCAGTCGTCAGGCCGTAGCGGGTGATGGAGCGGGTCAGAGAAAGAACCGTATTACTTTGCGCATTGAGGACCAGCCTTACCGGCGCGGTACTGGCGCCAGAAGGGCCGACGATATCCTGCGTACGGGTTAGCGTCTCAATGTAGTTTTCAATAGCCGAGCGTTCTTCGGCGGTTAACTTGCGCGAAGTTGCTCCGGTAAACGATTGAGCGTGCGGCACACGGGCACGCAGCCTCAGGCTGCGCCAGACCAACCATCCGGCAATCAATACGCAGGCCAGCATAGCAGCTAAAAGAAGTAATAAGGTGCTCATGCTTTCCCCATCAAATAATCGTTTTCTTATTCAAGCGCAGCAAATTGCACCCCTGAAAAAATGTTATGGGTGTAAGAGTTGTTATCGGCAGGTATGAACAAGAACTTGAGACATATTTATAAGGGCACATCCTGCGGTAAAGTGATGTTAGCAAAGCGACTTCCTGGTAAATATCAGCAAATTCCTATTTCAAAGCCCTCTGTTGATATATAGGCCGGACGCGATGTGGAAGTTACAAAAATGTAAATAATAACCAATGTGCATTGCGCGAGATGTGCGGCATACCGCACAATAGCGCTCTGTCTTCACTGTCAAATCCAGCCACGATGAGCAAATCCTTACAAAAACCGACTATTTTACATGTGGAAACCGTGGCCCGTTCACGTCTGTTTAATGTCGAAACGGTGGACCTGGAGTTTAGCAACGGCGTGCGGCGCGTCTATGAACGTATGCGCCCCTCTTCCCGGGAAGCGGTAATGATAATCCCCATTGTGGACGATCATGTGATCCTGATCCGTGAATACGCCGTGGGCACAGAATCTTATGAGCTTGGCTTTTCTAAAGGATTAATCGATCCGGGGGAAACCGTGTTTGAAGCGGCGAACCGCGAGCTGAAGGAAGAGGTCGGCTTCGGTGCAAATGAGCTGACCTTCCTTAAAAAGCTCACCATGGCGCCCTCTTATTTCTCCAGCAAAATGAATATCGTGGTTGCTGAAAATCTCTATCCTGAGTCTCTGGAAGGTGACGAGCCGGAAGAGCTGCCGCAGGTTCGCTGGCCGCTGGCGTCGCTAATGGATTTGCTGGATGAGGACGATTTCAGCGAGGCGCGTAACGTCAGCGCGCTGTTCCTGGTCAGGGAATGGCTAAAAGAGCAGGGACGTTTATAGCATGCATAAAAAAAGCCCTTCTTTTGAAGGGCTTTTTTATCAGAACAGCTCGTGCTCTTCGCCGTTATCAATAATCGTGGTTCCCACCTCATGCACCGCCTGCTGCGTCGGCTGCGTGCCCTCAATGAAATACTCTTCACGGCTGTTGCCGCCGTTGGCCAACTGGCCGGTGCTGCGGTCGATATTCACCGTCACGATGCCCGGCGGCGGCGTGACTGGCTCCTCAGGCACGCCGTCCAGCGCCACTTTCATGAAATCGTCCCATGCCGGCTGGGCGCTTTTGGCCCCGCCTTCATAGCCTGAAATCTGATCCTTAATCGCGCCGCTTGCCGAGGTGCGCCCGAGATTGCGGCGATGATCGTCAAAGCCTATCCATACGGAGGTCACAACGCCGGGACCGTAACCTGAGAACCACGCATCTTTGGAGCTGTTGGTGGTACCGGTTTTGCCGCCGATGTCGCGACGTTTCAAATCGCGTCCGGCGCGCCAGCCTGTACCCTGCCAGCCCGGTTCGCCATAGATATTGGAGTTAAGCGCGCTTTTTATCAGGAAAGAGAGCGGTGTGTTAATCACATGCGGCGCGTATTCCGGCGCGGTCGTTTGGGCAACCAGACCGCTGTTTGCCTGTTCCAGCTTTGGCATGGGCACGCTGGAGTTTTGCTGTTCCCGAGAAACCGCCACGTCTTCAACGTTCTGATTCTCCAGCACGTCAGACTTCTGCGTTTCGCCATAAATCACCGGCAAATCACACTCGGCGCAGGCGATTTTTGGCTTCGCTTCGAAAATAGTCTGACCGCTGTCGTCAACGATTTTGGTAATAAAGTACGGATCCACCAGGAAGCCGCCGTTCGCCATCACCGAGTAACCGCGCGCAACCTGCATCGGCGTGAATGACGCGGAGCCCAGCGCTAAAGATTCGGTATGCACAATGTTCTGAGCCGGGAAGCCGAAACGCTGTAAATACTCTGCGGCGTAATCCACGCCCATTGCGCGCATTGCACGCACCATCACCACGTTTTTCGACTGGCCCAGGCCCTGGCGCAGGCGAATCGGCCCGGCATATTCTGGCGGTGAGTTTTTAGGACGCCAGTCGGAACCGGCGCCTGCATCCCAGCGCGAGATAGGCACATCGTTGAGAATACTTGCCAGGGTTAGCCCTTTGTCCATCGCGGCGGTATAGAGGAACGGCTTAATATTCGAACCGACCTGGCGCAGCGCCTGGGTGGCCCGGTTAAATTTGCTTTGGTTAAAGTCGAACCCGCCGACCAGAGCCAGTACCGCACCGTCGCGTGGATTGATAGAAACCAGTGCGGAGTTCACATCCGGAACCTGGCCCAGCCACCATGCGTCATCAACTTTGCGTACCCAAATCTGCTGCCCTGTCTGAATCACATCGGTGACTTTGCGCGGGGTCGGCCCCTGCGAGGTATCAGAGCGATACGGACGCGCCCAGCGTACGCCGCTCATGCCCAGCGACACTGAGGTACCGTCCGCCAGCAGAGCGGTTGCTTCGGTTGGATTCGCACCGGTGACAACCGCCGGGAACAGCGGGCCATAAACCGGCAGGTTCTTCAGGGAGTCGATAATTTTTTTCTCATCCCAGGCGCTTTCACCCACCTTCCACAGCACGTTGGACGGGCCGCGATAGCCGTGGCGCATATCGTAAGCCATCACGTTGTTACGGACCGCCTGCTGCGCCCCCTGCTGGATCCTGCGGGTGACGGTGGTGTAAACCTTATAACCTTCTTCGTAGGCTTTATCGCCGTAGCGGCCTACCAGATCCTGACGCACCAGCTCTGAAAGATAGGGCGCTGAGAAGGCGATTTCCGGCGCGTGATAGTTCGCAACGATGGGCTGGCTGCTGGCTTCATCGTACTGCGCCTGCGTAATGTAGTTTTCACTCAGCATACGAGAGAGCACGACATTACGACGGGAGGTTGCTCTTTGTAAGGAATACAGCGGGTTAAAGGTTGAAGGCGCTTTTGGCAAACCGGCAATAACCGCCATTTCGCTAAGCGTAAGCCTATCGATCGTTTTACCGAAATAAACCTGTGCCGCAGCGCCAACGCCGTAGGCGCGGTAGCCGAGGTAAATTTTGTTCAGGTAGAGCTCAAGGATCTCATCTTTGCTCAGCAGCTGCTCAATACGTATCGCCAGGAACGCTTCCTTAATCTTACGCATCATGGTGCGTTCCGGGCTCAGGAAGAAATTACGCGCCAGCTGCTGAGTAATGGTGCTTGCGCCCTGCGAAGCATGGCCCGAGAACAGCGCAACGCTTGCCGCACGGAAAATCCCAACCGGATCAACGCCGTGATGCTCATAAAAACGGCTGTCTTCGGTGGCGATAAATGCTTTCACCATTTCGGGGGGGATCTGGTTCAGCGTCAAAGGGATGCGACGTTTTTCGCCGTATTGGGCAATCAGTTCCCCGTCAGCGCTGTAGACCTGCATTGGAATCTGCAGCCGCACATCTTTTAGCGTGGCGACGTCAGGCAGCTGCGGTTCTATAAATTTGTATAGCCCGTAAATCGAGCCGGCTCCCAGCAGAATGCAACAGACTGCAAGGATTAATAAATACTTTACGAACTTCACCTTAAATTTCCCATTAGGTTTCCACTGGGCAGTTTATAAACAAACGCGCGGTAGTATAAAGGCAAGCCAGAAGCTTTGATATGCCAAATTCGCAAGCAAAGGATACGGAGATCGTCATTATGGTTATCGGCACCTGGCAAATAGGCCTGGAAATTCAACACCAAACGCTGCGCGCGGTGGCCGTGCAGCGTCAGCGTCAGGGATGGCAGCTACGCCGCTGGTGGCTTCTGCCCCTGCCGGAAAACACCCTTCGGGAGGGCGTTGTGCGCTCGCCGGAAAGCCTGCTGAAAGTGCTGGAGCAGTGGCGGCGCGAACTGCCGCTGCGCCATCAGCTTCGCGTCGCGTTTCCGAGCCAGCGCACCCTGCAACGCCCTGTGCCAGCGCCGGATAAACGCCTGCAGGAACCGGCTCGTGAAAGCTATCTTGCCGCTTCCGCCGCAAGGCAGCTGCAGATGTCGCCTGCTCAGCTGAACTGGGATTACACGGTACTACCACAGGACCCGGCTCAATTACGGGTCATCGCCGCCCGCCACAGTGAAGTTCAGGGGCTGCTCGCATGCCTTGCGAAGCAGCGCCTGTTTCCCGCAACGCTGACCCCCGGCGCAAGCGTGCTTCCCGTTCTTGGCAGCTTATGCAGCCCGTCTGCACCGCGTTTTCTGGTGCACCGGGAGTGCGATCACTGGCTTTGGGCAACCTCCAGCGACGATCCGAGCTGGGGATGGGTGGATGCCCGGCAGGCGCAGACGTTTGCTGATTTATGCCAGCAGCTGGCAGCCGAGCCACAGGAGGTTGCATTCAGCAGCGCGACGGCGGAGCCTCTGCCGCCGGGTGCGCTGCCATTAGATGCCTGGCGCGCGCTGGTTCGGCTGCAGCCGCCGTTGCCGCAGCATGGAGGAAGCTTTACCGTGGCGATTGGGCTGGCAACAGGACGGGTCAGCCGATGAGGCCTTTTATCAATCTGCTGCCGTGGAGGCAGCAATATCGCCAGCGGCAGCTACGCTACTGGCGTTTGCTGGCCGCCGGATGCGCGCTTTCGGTGGCGCTGGCGGCGAGCGCCGGGCCTGCTTTGCTTGCGTGGCAGCAGGATCGGCAACGCATACAGGCCGACTATCTGTCGCAGCTCCGCGCCCTGTTGCAGCGCAAACATCAGCAGGCGCAGCTGCTTGCGAAGCGGCAAAAATTGCAAAAAGCGCGCGAAGCACAACGGCTGTCGGTACGCGAGTGGGAACAGCGGCTTACCCGGCTGGCCAGCCTGATGCCCGCGAGCGTCTGGCTTACATCTCTTTCCGTGAAAAATGGGCAGGCAGTTATTCACGGCAAGGCGGAAAAGCCAGAGGACGTTCGGCTGATGGAGCAAAATCTACGGCAGCTTCCCGGTATTGTTGCGGTGGCGGCGGAGGGCATTCAACGTAACGCCAGCAGCTCGCTGGCCTTTACTTTTACTTTTGTAGCTGCGGAGGTGGGTCATGCTGACTGAACGCTGGCTGACCGTTCCCCGCTGGGTGAGATACGCGAGCCTTGCCGCCGTTAACGGCGCAGCAATCGCTTTTATCGCGTGCTTCTTTATCCAGCCTCAGCAGGCGCAGATTAAGGCATCCTTACTTAATAATCAGCAGGAGAGCAGAAAAATCTCTCTGCTGCGCCACAGCATTGTCTCTTTGGTTTTATCAACCCGCGAAGCCGCTCAGCGTACTGACGCCACGCTGCTGGAGGCATTTTCAGCGATGGAGCTTGTCCATCACAGCGGAGGAAAGCTTGAAAAATGGCAGCCCGAGAGCAAGCCAGCGATGCTGGAGATGCTGCTGCCATGGGAAAAACTCCCTTCCTTATTTGCCCGTTTAGCTGCCTGCCGTGCCGTTGTGCTGCAAGGTTTTATCGTCGAACCAAAAGGCGAGCTGCTCAGGCTGGCTTTGTCGGTGGGCTTCGTCGATGAACCCTAATTTTCTGCTGGTTCTGCTGTTGGTGGTTCAGACGGTTTCTTCCATGCCCCGCAACCCCTTTCAGCCGCTGCTTTCACCCTGTGATGCCCTGTTTAACCAGCTGGCGCAGTGGACGCTTCATGGTGTGATTAGCTCTGATAAAGGTGCGGTCAGCGTAATGCGCGATGCGCAGAAAAACTGGCGTCGTATTACGCGCGGGATGGAGATAGCGCCGGGCGTGCGGGTCCTTGAAATCAGCCAACGGCGTTTATCCGTAACGGTGCCCGCCGCATGCGGGCAGCCTTTTTACTCATGGAAAATAGAAGGAAAAAAATATGGCATGGATGCGTACGTTCTTTCTGCTGATAGCCTGGCCATCGGTAAGCCTCGCGGATAAAGGCGTATCGCTGGTACTGGATAACGCGCCGGTGACCCAGGTTTTACAGGCGCTGGCAGAAAACCAGAACGTCAATCTGCTGATAGCGCCGGGCGTGGAGGGCGTTGTGTCACTCCATCTACAAAACATTCCCCTGAAGCAGGCTTTTCAACTGGTGCTGAAAACAGCGGAGTTAACGCAGCTTCGCGAAGGCAACGTTCTGCAGATCGTACCGAAAGCGAAGCTTCAGCAACAGCAGGCGGTGCAGGAGGAACAGCGGAAGCAGCAGGCGCTAAAACAGCCGTTGCTGAACCAGGTCTTTTCCCCGGCTCATGCCGATGCTGGCGAGTTAGCCGCATCGCTTAAAGCCGCGGGGGAAAAACTTTTAAGCCCGCGCGGAAGCTTCACCGTGGATAAACGTACTAATCGTCTCATCGTGCGGGATAACAAGCCCGCGCTGAAACAGATAGCCGGCTGGATGAAAGAGATGGATCTCCCCATGGGACAAGTTGAAATCGCGGCGCATATTGTCACGATTAACCAGAACAAACTGCATGAGCTGGGCGTGAAGTGGAACCTGGCGCAGGGCGGCAAGGGAGGCGCTGCCCCTCGTTTTGCGGATCTGGCGGCAGATGTATCTGTGGGCGCCGCGACGGCGCGAGCCGGCTTTAACATTGCGCGTATCGACGGGCGAATGCTTGAGATGGAATTATCCGCCCTTGAGCAACAGCAGCAGCTTGAAATTATCGCCAGCCCCCGGCTGATGGCTGCCCATCAGCAGCCAGCCAGTATCAAACAGGGCACGGAGATCCCCTATCAGGTGTCCAGCGGGGAGGGTGGAGTAACCTCCGTAGAATTTAAAGAAGCGGTACTGGGTATGGAAGTGACGCCGACCATCCAGGCGCAGGATAACATCCGTTTAAAATTGCGAATCAGCCAGAATATGCCGGGACGCAGCATTGAGCAGGCCAATGGCGAAGCGCTGGCAATAGACAAGCAGGAGATTGAAACCGTCGTGTCGGTGAAAAACGGTGAAACGCTCGCGTTAGGGGGCATCTTTCAGCAGCATAGTAAAGATAGTCGTGACAACGTTCCTCTGCTGAGCGGCATTCCGCTGCTTGGCGGCCTGTTTCGCCACGATGCAAAAGACAGTCAGCGTCGTGAACTGGTGGTTTTTATTACTCCCCGACTTATCCCGATTCCGTAGCTTTTTCTAAAGCAGCCGAAGGATTTTTCTTGTAATCGTAGCTCAGGTGTTTGACGGCAGAGAGGAATTAGCTTACAAGGTGTACCGTTTCGAGAAGCAGGGTAATGTTTTCCTGCGGCCGATAAAGCTGATTTATACTTTTCATCCCTCACCTGAGGCGTTGAGTGATTTAATCGGTTGCCAAACTACCTTGAGTGTTGAGATAATTTTTAGTCTGATTCTCGAACTCACGCTTATGAGGTTTCAGTTCATGTCCCGCCGCAGCAGGTTGTTAACGGGTGGGTTTATCATCAACGAATTGTCTTAGTAGTACCGAAAAAATGGCAGAGAAACGCAATATCTTTCTGGTTGGGCCTATGGGTGCCGGCAAAAGCACTATTGGGCGTCAGTTAGCTCAGCAACTCAATATGGAATTTTTCGATTCTGATCAAGAGATTGAGAAACGTACCGGAGCTGATGTGGGCTGGGTATTCGACGTTGAAGGCGAAGAAGGCTTCCGCGATCGCGAAGAAAAAATCATCAATGAACTCACTGAAAAACAGGGCATTGTGCTGGCGACCGGTGGCGGCTCTGTGAAGTCTCGCGAAACCCGTAATCGTCTCTCGGCCCGTGGCGTTGTGGTTTATCTTGAAACCACGATTGAGAAGCAGCTTGCCCGCACCCAGCGCGATAAAAAGCGTCCGTTGCTGCAGGTTGAGACGCCACCTCGTGAAGTTCTTGAGGCCCTGGCACAGGAACGCAATCCTCTTTACGAAGAGATTGCCGATGTGACGATTCGCACTGACGACCAAAGTGCCAAAGTGGTTGCTAACCAGATTATTCATATGTTGGAAAGCAATTGATTCTGGCTTAATCGAGACACGCCTGCGGGCAAAGCTTCTTAAGGTGGACTTCGCGTTATGGAGAGGTTAACTGTTACTCTCGGGGAACGTAGTTACCCTATCACCATCGCTGCCGGGTTATTTAATGACTCGGCGTCCTTTTGGCCGCTGAAAGCTGGCGATCAAACGATGCTGGTGACTAACGAAACCCTTGCGCCACTTTACCTGGAGAAGGTTCGTGGTTTGCTTGAGCAGGCGGGCGTTAAAGTCGATACCGTCATCCTGCCGGATGGCGAAAAATTCAAAAGCCTTGCTGTACTCGATACCGTCTTTACGGCACTGCTGGAAAAACCGCACGGTCGCGACACGACGTTAATCGCCCTTGGCGGCGGCGTTGTCGGCGATCTGACCGGCTTTGCAGCAGCGAGCTATCAGCGCGGCGTACGCTTTATTCAGGTTCCCACCACCTTGCTTTCGCAGGTGGACTCCTCCGTTGGCGGCAAAACAGCCGTTAACCATCCCCTCGGTAAAAATATGATTGGCGCGTTCTACCAGCCTGCTTCAGTGGTGGTAGATCTCGACTGTCTGAATACCTTACCGAAACGGGAGCTGGCATCGGGCCTGGCGGAAGTTATCAAATACGGCATTATCCTTGATGCGGCGTTCTTTAGCTGGCTTGAGGATAATCTCGATGCTTTATTAGCGCTGGACGGCAAAGCGATGGCGTACTGCATTCGCCGCTGTTGCGAGCTGAAAGCGGAAGTTGTGGCCGCCGACGAGCGCGAAAGCGGCTTACGTGCTTTACTCAATCTGGGCCATACCTTTGGTCATGCGATTGAAGCCGAAATGGGCTACGGCAACTGGTTGCATGGCGAAGCCGTTTCAGCCGGTATGGTGATGGCCGCACGTACGGCGTTTCGTCTGGGACAGTTCAGTGAAGCCGATGTGCAGCGTGTCATTACGTTGCTGCAACGTGCCGGGTTGCCCGTCAACGGGCCGCGGGAAATGTCAGCAGACGCATATATGCCCCACATGATGCGTGATAAGAAAGTCCTGGGGGGCGAGCTGCGACTTGTGCTGCCGCAGGCTTTAGGGAAGAGTGAAGTGCGTGGTGGAGTGCCACACGATGTCGTTCTGACAGCCATCGCTGATTGTCAGCAGGCTTAACTATTAGAAATGACTGGTCGCCGCAAGCGGGCGATTTTTAACTTCGGGTGACGTGCAAAGTACGTATCGCTGGCATAAGCCTTTGAGTGGGGTGTTAAATGGATGAATTCAAACCGGAAGACGAGCTGAAACCCGATCCCAGCGATCGTCGTCGGGATCGTTCACGCAATTCTGACGAGTTCGATAACGAACCGCAGATCAACGTCGATGACGTTGACATTGATGCTGATGAGCCTCGTTCTTCGCGTTCACGTCGTCCTCGCGACGAAGCAGAATATGAAGGTGACGATAGCCTGAAGGCTGAAGCCGTTGAGCGTCGTCCCGCGCGCGGGCGAAAAAAAGCGCCGCAACAAAAAGTGCCTGTCTCTCGTCAGCATCTGATGATGGGAATTGGCATTCTGGTGCTGCTGCTGCTCATTATTGGTATTGGTTCCGCGCTCAAATCGCCTTCAACCGACACGGAAACCGCCAATAAAAATCCAAATGCGGAAAAGAGTATCGATCTTTCCGGCACCAATGATTCCGTTGCCAATCAGGCGAATGGTGCTCAGCCGCAGCCCGGCGATGCCACCGTTGCAAATCAGACCGCTAACGCTGAGCAGCAGCCGCAGGAAGTGAATTTACCTCCTGTTTCTTCTACCCCAACCGAAGCGCAAACGCAGCCAACCCCGGCAGGGCAGCAGCGTTTAGAAGTTCCGGGCGATCTGAACAATGCGCTGACCGCGCAGCAGGGCCAGATCGATAGCGCGGCAAACGGTTCTACTCTGCCAACACAGCCCGCTACGGTTGCACGTGTGGCGGGTGACAACAACGCCTCTGCGCCGAGCCAGGCAGCTTCAAATAACGAGCCCGTTCGTCAGCCAGCCACGCGTCCGGAGCGTAAAAAAGTGGTGATTGAGCCGCACAAAGCTCAGCCAGCACAAACTAAACCTCAGGCGACGGCGAAAACTACCGTCGCGGAGCCAAAACCGGTTACGACCGCCAAACGTAGCGAACCTGCAGCAACGGCTCCGGTTAAAGAACCTGTTAAAGCGCCTGCGGCAACAGCGGCACCGAAAGCGACAGCCAGCGCTCCAGCGGCGGGTGGCGCAACGGTGGCTGGCGATGCAGGTGCAATCAAAGGTGCGCCTGGAAGCCATTACACGCTGCAGCTTAGCTCCTCTTCTAACGGCGCAAACCTGAACGCATGGGCGAAGAAAGAGAAGCTGCAACATTATATGGTGTACCAGACCGTGCGTAACGGTCAGCCATGGTATGTGCTGGTAAGCGGCGTATACGCCAGCAAAGACGAGGCGAAACGTGCCGTTTCAACGCTGCCGGCTGACGTACAGGCGAAGAATCCATGGGCAAAACCCATTCATCAGGTTCAGTCCGATCTGAAGTGATGAACAAGCGCAGTCGCTGTCGGAACCTTTCCACAGCTGGAGAAGGTGTAAATAGTTAGACAGCATGAAAAAAAATCGCGCTTTTCTGAAATGGGCAGGGGGCAAATACCCCCTGCTTGACGACATAAAGAAGTATCTGCCAGAAGGCGACTGCCTGATTGAGCCGTTCGTTGGCGCAGGCTCCGTCTTTCTGAACACTGACTATTCACGCTATATCCTCGCGGATATCAACAGCGATCTGATTAATCTGTACAACATTGTCAAAGCGCGTACCGACGAGTATGTTCGGGAAGCCCGCGGCCTGTTTACGCCCGAGCTTAACGACAGTGAAGCTTTCTATCGTTTTCGCGCCGAATTTAATCAGTGCAGCGACGCGTTTCGTCGTGCCGTGCTGTTTTTATACCTTAACCGCCACTGTTACAACGGCCTGTGCCGTTATAACCTGCGCGGTGAATTCAACGTGCCGTTCGGCCGCTACAGCAAGCCCTACTTCCCCGAAGAGGAACTGCACCATTTTGCCGAGCGGGCACAGCACGCTACCTTTATCTGTCAGTCGTATGATGTCAGCATGACGGATGTTGCCGCAGGCTCGGTGGTGTATTGCGACCCGCCGTACGCCCCGTTATCCGCCACGGCAAATTTCACGGCTTACCATACCGACAGCTTTAGTATGGTGCAGCAGCAGCATCTGGCAGAGCTGGCCGAAAACCTGCAAAGGCGTGGCGTTCCGGTGCTGATCTCGAATCATGATACGGCGCTGACCAAGCTGTGGTATCAGCAGGCGAAGCTGCATAGGCTGCAGGTAAGACGCAGCATCAGCAGAAATGGCGGAACGCGTAACAAGGTGGACGAACTGCTGGCGCTCTACGGCGTAGCCTGAGCCGTTTCGTTCGCCGCAAAAATGAAATGCTATTGAAATTGCTGATAAAAAAGAGAAAGCTTGGGTTTGTCTTCTTTGTGGTGAGTAGCCGAAAATCAATGCGTTGATTTTCCATTTTATTCTTCTGGTGAGAAACTTTCGTCTCGCAAGCGCATGAGATTTGTCATCAGTCTGTATTGGAGAAGCGGATGAAACAGTATTTGATTGCCCCCTCAATCCTCTCTGCCGATTTTGCCCGTCTGGGCGAAGAGACGGCCAAAGTGCTGGCCGCAGGCAGCGACGTCGTCCATTTCGATGTTATGGATAACCACTATGTTCCGAATTTAACCATTGGACCGATGGTGCTGAAATCTCTGCGCGATTACGGCATCACCGCGCCGATTGACGTGCACCTGATGGTTAAGCCTGTCGATCGCATCATTCCGGATTTCGCCGAAGCGGGTGCCAGCATCATCACCTTCCATCCGGAAGCCTCTGAGCATGTTGACCGTTCCCTGCAGCTGATTAAAGAGCACGGCTGTAAAGCAGGCCTGGTATTTAATCCGGCAACGTCGCTTAGCTGGCTGGATCATGTGATGGATAAACTGGACGTCATTTTGCTGATGTCTGTAAACCCGGGCTTCGGCGGGCAGTCTTTCATCCCGCATACGCTGGAAAAACTGCGCCAGGTGCGCGAGCGCATTGATGCCTCCGGTTACGATATCCGTCTTGAAGTCGATGGCGGCGTGAAAGTCGATAATATTGCGGAGATTGCCGCGGCGGGCGCGGATATGTTTGTCGCCGGCTCGGCTATTTTCAGTCAGCCTGATTATAAAACGGTCATCGATCGCATGCGCGATGAACTGGCAAAGGTAAGCCATGAATAAGTTTGAAAAAATTCGCGCTGTCGCCTTCGATCTGGACGGCACGCTGGTGGATACGGCGCTGGGCTTAAGCCAGGCGATGGATCAGGCGCTGTACGCGCTTGAATTGCCTGCGGCCGGTGAAGAGAACGTTGAAAAATGGATTGGCAACGGTGCGGATGTGCTGGTTCAGCGCGCGCTGACCTGGGCGTTAAAAGGCCAGGAGCCGCAGTTCGATCAGTGCCTGATGGCGCGCAAACTCTTTGATAGTTTCTATGCGCAGACGGTCGATAAAGGCAGCTTCCTGTTCCCGGGCGTCGCAAGCACGCTGGCGGTTCTGGCAGAAAAAGGTCTGCCAATGGGGCTGGTAACCAATAAGCCGACGCCGTTTGTGATGCCGCTGCTTGAGAAGCTGGGCATCGCAGAATATTTCCAGCTGGTTATCGGCGGCGACGATGTGGAAAACAAAAAGCCGCACCCGGAGCCGCTGTTCAGGGTTATGGAAAAGCTAAACCTGAGCGCAGAAGAGCTGCTGTTTGTGGGCGATTCCCGCAATGATATTCTTGCAGCAAAGGCTGCGGGCTGCCCCTGCGTCGGCATGACCTACGGCTACAACTATGGTGAAGCTATTGAACTGAGCAAACCGGACGTCGTGTTTGATAAGTTCAGCGACTTATTGCCCGCTCTCGGGCTCCCTTGCAAAGAGAATCAGGAATCAGAACATGAGTAAGCCCATCGTATTTAGCGGCGCACAGCCTTCAGGTGAATTGACCATCGGTAACTACATGGGTGCGCTGCGTCAGTGGGTCCACATGCAAGACGATTACCACTGCATTTACTGCATCGTTGACCAGCACGCGATCACCGTGCGTCAGGATGCGGCCGCGCTGCGCAAAGCGACGCTCGACACGCTGGCGCTCTATCTGGCTTGCGGCATCGATCCGGCCAAAAGCACCATTTTCGTTCAGTCTCACGTGCCTGAACATGCGCAGCTAAGCTGGGTGCTGAACTGCTATACCTATTTCGGCGAGCTGAGCCGCATGACGCAGTTCAAGGATAAATCATCGCGCTACGCTGAAAATATCAACGCCGGTTTGTTCGACTATCCGGTATTGATGGCGGCCGATATCCTGCTCTACCAGACCAATCTGGTACCGGTAGGTGAAGACCAGAAACAGCATCTGGAGCTGAGCCGTGATATCGCCGCGCGCTTTAACGCGCTGTATGGCGAGGTGTTCAAAGTGCCGGAGCCGTTTATTCCTAAGTCCGGCGCGCGCGTGATGTCCCTGCTGGAACCGACCCGGAAAATGTCCAAATCTGACGATAACCGCAATAACGTTATCGGTCTGCTGGAAGACCCGAAATCCGTCGTGAAGAAACTTAAACGCGCGGTAACAGATTCCGACGAGCCGCCTGTGGTGCGCTACGACGTGGTAAACAAAGCCGGGGTTTCCAACCTGCTGGATATTATGGCTGGCGTAACCGGCAAGACTATCCCGGAACTTGAGCAGCATTTTGCCGGCAAAATGTATGGTCATCTGAAGGGTGACGTAGCGGACGCCGTTTCAGGCATGCTGACCGAACTCCAGGAGCGTTATAACCGCTATCGCAATGACGAAGCTTTCCTGCATCAGGTGATGAAGGACGGCGCCGAAAAAGCACGCTCTCACGCCAGCGCAACGCTGAAAAAAGTGTACGAAGTGATTGGCTTTGTCGCTCAGCCTTGAGGCGAGAGCAACAAAAAAGGAGGCGAAAGCCTCCTTTTTTATTAGTGATTTGAGAACCAGTTCAGCTTGTCGCGCAGCGCGACCACGCGTCCGACAATAATCAGCGCCGGGCTTTCAACCTGCGTTGCCAGCTCGCCAAGCTCGCTCAGCGTGCCGCTGACCACGCGCTGTTTTACAGCGGTGCCATTTTCCACCAGCGCTACCGGCATATCGGCAGGCATGCCATGACCGATCAGGTTCTGCTGAATGGCTGGTGCCTGGTTCAGGCCCATATAAAACACCAGCGTTTGCTTCTCCGCCGCCAGGTTTTCCCAGTCCAGCTCGCCGCCGGTTTTCAGGTGCCCGGTGACCAGACGTACGCTTTGCGCGTAGTCACGGTGCGTTAACGGAATGCCGGAATAAGCGGAGCAGCCTGATGCAGCGGTGATGCCCGGCACTACGGAGAAGGGAATTCCGCCGTTACACAGCGTTTCCAGCTCTTCGCCGCCGCGGCCAAAGATAAAGGGATCGCCGCCTTTCAGGCGCACCACGCGCTTACCTTTCTGGGCCTCGCGCAGCAGGATCTGGTTAATTTCTTCCTGCGGTACGCAGTGGAAACCCGCACGCTTACCGACAAATACCCGATCCGCGTCGCGACGCACAAGATTCATTATGTCATCGGAGACCAGGCGGTCATAAACGACGACGTCGGCCTGCTGAATCTGTTGCAGCCCTTTGAGCGTTAATAATCCTGCATCCCCTGGCCCCGCGCCTACCAATACCACTTCACCGCGATGATCGAGCGAGGTGGCGAACATAGATTCGGTTTCCTGGTCGATAGCTTTTCGATCCTCGTTTGCCAGGTACTGCGCCAGCCGATCGTTGGTGAAAAACTTTTCCCAGAAGCGACGGCGTTCGCCCATGGTGGCAAACTTTGATTTTACTCGCCCACGCAGCGTACCTGCGTAGCCGGCGATTTTGCCAAGATGCAGCGGCAGAATGGATTCGAGCTTTTCCCGCAGCAGACGCGCCAGCACCGGGGAAGTGCCGCCGGAAGAGACGGCGACCATCAGCGGCGAACGGTCGATAATTGACGGCATGATAAAGCTGGCTTGCTTAGGCGCGTCGACCACGTTGCAGAAGATACGGCGGGATTCGCATGTATCGCTGACCTGCTGATTCACCTCGTCGTTATCGGTCGCGGCAATCGCCAGCCAGCAGGTATCCAGCAGGGAAGGAGAGAACTCGCCCTGTTCAAGAGTAAGCATGCTCTGTTCCGCCCACACTTTGAACTGCGGCGTGAAGTCCAGGGCATTCACGGTGACGTGGGCACCTGCCTCCATCAATAAACGTGCTTTACGCTCTGCGACATCGCCGCCGCCAACCAGCAGGCAGGCGCGATCTCTTAACTGACAAAATATGGGCAGGTGATCCACGTGCGGTCCTCAATTATTGGCGTACAGTCTCAGGCGCAGCGATTCGCTCTGGCTGTGGGCGTTCGGCTTTTGGCGTAGCATACCAATAACCCAGACCCATGAATACTACGCCGGAAAGGGTATTCCCGAGCGTTACCCAAAGCAGGTTGTGGCCGATTCCGGCCAGCGTATAAGCATCGCTATGGTGGCCAAACCAGGAGAGGGCAAACAGCGTCATATTGGCAATGGAGTGTTCATAGCCGGATGCGATAAACGCCAGCAGACACCACCAGATAGCGATAAATTTTGCCGCGCCTTCGGTACGGATCGCCATCCAGATCGCCAGACAAACCAGCCAGTTACACAGCGCGCCCTTGAAGAACAGTGTCATTGCCGGCGCGGTGGTTTTAGCCAGCGCCACGGTGTGGACGATGCTGGTATCAACCGGCAGCAGGCTGCCGCCGCCCCAGCTATACAGCAGCGCGACAAACACTGAACCTAACAGGTTGCCAGCCCAGGTCTGTGGCAAAATAGCCCACATTTGTCCCTGAGAAATAGTCCCCGCTTTCACGCCGAGGGTCAGAAACATGGTGTGGCCGGTGAACAGCTCGGAGCCTGCGATGATAACCAGCGTCAGGGCGATGCCGAAGGTAGCACCCATAACCAGTGGACGAATGGAAGGAT